>NZ_BAABFT010000008.1:0-234631 GCF_039541195.1 Mucilaginibacter gynuensis | reverse complement strand
TAGTATGCACCCATCAACAACGTTTTGAACATTTGGACGGATATTGATAAGTTAATAATAATTGACCTCAACAGCCAATATTGTGCAACAGCCACTTTCTCTCAAAAGAAAAAAGTACCAAAAAAGAAAAGTCGCGGCTGCGCAAGGAACTATGAAAGTTTGTACTTAGGCAGGGCCTGTACTGCCCGTTCCTTACGATGCCGCATTTTTGTGGGTATGAAGGAGTTGTGCTTTTGCAGGTTTGACAACTTTTAAAAAGTTGTCAAACCTTTCAATTTGCTTGTCATCTCGAAACGCAGGGAGAGATCTTCTTCGCCCTTAAGCCTGCTACTTGCTTGATGAAGGAGATCTCTCCTCGTTCCTCGTCGAGATGACATTTAAAATAAAAAAGGTGCGGATAATAAAATTATCCGCACCTTTTTTATTTAAGCCAATATCTATTTACTGATATTGTATATAAATAGGGGCAGGTTTGTATTTCAGCAGCTCGGCAGGGGTTAACATGCGGTGCGGCTCTTTCTTAAGGTCGTTTTTGTAGAATAATTTAAAGCCGGTGAACTGTACCGGTTCCGAGAAAATGAAGTGACGGTAAGTGCCCAGTTTCAGGTCGGGTTCGCCCCAGCCATCCATATCCATTACTACCTGTACTTCAGGCCGCAATTTGATGTTTTGGTAATTAGTCACCATTTTACGGGTAAAGCGGTGTATGATCAAAATTTTTGGAGGCAGGTTGTATTTCTTAACCAAATCGGCCAGGTAACCTGATACATAATTAATATCGGCTGCATCATAGGTGCCTATCCGTTTACCCGGTTTCGAACCATCCTTCATAGAAAATTCAGGGTCCATACCGAAATGAACCTGCGGCATCATCAGGTATTTCTCAAGCAGGGGCAGCTCATCTTTAATGGTACTTAAAGAAACCTGTACATCTAAAAACACAATACCATCTATCTTTTTGGCAAGGTATAATACCGTATCAATTTGTTTAAAAGGCATGCGGTAACGGTATTTACCATCTTTACCGCCATCACCCTGCGCTACCACTGCAATATAATGCAGGGCTGGTTGTACAGGTGTTTTAGGATCGGCTTTTTCCCAGTTTTTAGCTTCTACCTTTAGTTTGGCCAGCATTTCTTTAGGCGGTAATTCGCCAAGTATTCCCATTTTTTTAGAGAAGAGATTACCGTAAAAAGCTACCACGCGTTTAAACGGCAATATGGCACCGGCTAAAGGATATGGTGTTTTTTTAACGGGCCATTTACCGGTAGTATCGCCATTGGCCAGTTTCACCATCAGCGAATCGTATAAGGCGGTATCAATAGGCGTAAGTACAGCTTTTACAGTGGTGTCGGCACCATCCGCGGTAGCGGCCGCGCCGCCGGCAGTATTTGCTTTAGTGGTTTTGCCGCCGGTTTGTGAACAACTCGAAAATAAACTTAGCGATGAAAACGTGAATAATCCTGCAAGCAGGACGTGTTTTAATTTCATAAATATTGGTTGATGTGCATGCCGGCTAACTAATTTACCGGCACTTGTTTGTTGTAAATATAATTTTTTGCGGGGGCTAATCAGCTTTTATTTTTATAAAATTTACCGAATACGCCCAGCGGTAATTTAGGGCCTGCGGTGGCTTGCAGGTATAGCTCGCCGGTTTCTAAATTTTGCACTTTGGGGTAAGCGCTGCGAATCAGGTTCTCGATAATTACCGATGAAAACCCAAGCGAATAGGTGTTCAATATCAGGAAATGTTCTTCCGGATCAAGCAGTTGAATCACGTCGTGCATCATCTCGTTGATGTGGTCTTCCAGCTTCCATTTTTCGCCGTTGGGACCATGGCCGTAAGCAGGAGGGTCGAGGATGATGCCGTTATATTTTTTACCGCGTTTAACTTCACGTTTCACAAATTTCAGGGCATCTTCTACCATCCAGCGGATGTTGGTAAGGCCCGATAATTCCTGATTTTCGTTTGCCCAGGTAACCACCTGTTTAATCGAATCCACGTGCGTGGTATCGGCACCGGCGGCCCTTGCTACTAACGACGCGCCGCCTGTATAAGCAAACAGGTTAAGTACCTTTGGTTCGGGCGTAGTAAAGCTTTTTACGTTTTGGGTGATGTAATCCCAGTTAACAGCCTGCTCCGGGAAAATACCTAGGTGCTTAAACGAGGTTAACCCTAAACGAAATTTGATAGCTACTTCGTTGTTCTTGTATTCGATATGCCAGCGTTCAGGCGTTTTCGGGCTCTTTTTTACCCAGTCGCCCGCGGTGGCCGAACGGCCTTTAAATTTTATATGGTGTAAGCGCTGCCATTCGCTTTCGGGCAATTGCTTGTTCCAAACAGCCTGTGGTTCAGGGCGTATTAATATCACCTCGCCAAAACGCTCCAGCTTCTCAAAGTCGCCGCAATCAATCAGCTCATAATCTTTCCAGTGCGTTGGTGTAAGTAGTTGGATCATTTTTTAGTATCAAGTAGTTAGTATCAGGTATCAAGATTTCTTAATAACCGGCAATTCTGCAAAAGTAGCTAAAATTAATTATTATGTATTTAAAGATGGAAAGTGCACTGTTATGCGCAGAGGCGTTATAGCTTGAACAAATTAGTTTGTACTCATACAATCGTATTTAGCATCAGGTAATGTCTTGCTACTTGATACTAACTACTCAATACTAACTGAAAAACTACAACTTTTCCTTGGCTGCCTGCATAAATTTGCTGGCGAAAACAAAGTCGTTGAGTTCTTGAAGGTCGGTATGGGCTATTTCTTTATTTGAGCCTTCCCACCATTTCTGGCCCTGGTGCAAGAAAATGATATGGTCGCCTATGCCCATTACCGAGTTCATATCGTGGGTTACTATCACGGTAGTGATCTGGTATTCCTGGGTAAGTTCGTTAATCAGTTCATCTATCAGGATGGATGTTTTTGGATCGAGACCGGAGTTTGGCTCATCCACAAATAAATATTTTGGCTGCATGGATATGGCGCGGGCAATACCTACACGTTTTTTCATACCGCCCGAAAGCTCTGCCGGGAATAGTTTGTTCTTACCAGCCAAGTTTACCCTTTCAAGGCAAAAGTTGGCACGGTCGAGCTTTTCGGCTTTTGATTGCTTGGTGAACAGGTTAAGCGGGAACATGATATTCTCTTCAACCGTCATGCTATCAAACAATGCCGAGTTTTGAAACAGCATACCAATTTGCGTACGGATAGGCACACGTTGCTCAAAATCCATTTCGGTAAAGTTCTCATCCTCAAAAAACACCTGCCCCTTGGTTGGCTCGTGCAAGCCTACAATACACTTAAGCAAAGTTGTTTTACCCGAACCCGAGCCACCTATAATAAGATTGTTTTTGCCTGTTTTAAAAGTAGCGCTGATGCCTTTAAGTACATCGTTATCGCCAAAAGTTTTGTAAATGTCTTTAATTTCGATCATAGCATTAAACGGGTAATAACAAGATCAGCAAATAAGATCATTACGCAACTGTATACCACGCCTTGTGTAGCCGACTGGCCAACCTCTAACGCGCCGCCACTGGTATAAAAACCCTGGTAAGCACAAACGGAAGCGATGATGAAACCAAACGCTACAGCCTTAACAAGGGCAACTTTTATAGTTAAACCATCAAAGCCATCGGTAACACCCATCAAATAATCAGCAGGACTGATATCACCAGATGCTAAGCAGGCAATGTAACCGCCTGTTATACCCAATAAGATAGATATGGTAACCAATATGGGTACCATGGTCATTCCCGCTATAATTTTGGGCGATATGAGGTAACCGGGCGCGTTAACACCCATTATTTCGAGCGCGTCTATCTGTTCGGTTACCCGCATGGTGCCAATTTGCGATGCGATGCTGGAGCCCACACGTCCCGCCAGCACCAGTGCCGATATGGTAGGACTAAATTCGAGTATGGTAGAGTCGCGGGCAATTTTACCGGCAATACTTAGCGGCACCAACGGACTATTCAACTGAAAAGCAACCTGAATGGTAGTAGCCGCGCCAATAAATACGGATATGATAGAGATGATACCCAGCGAGCCTATGCCCACCGAAACCATTTCGCGCATTACCTCGGCCCAGTATACACTGAATTTCTCGGGTTTTTTAAAGCTTAAACGTAGTAAGAGTATATATTTTCCTAAACTATAAAACATTGGTAAGCGTAAAATTCGGTTAAAAATACATTTTTTAAATTACATGCCGCTTTCAAGTACACATTAACTTACGCTGTATATGTTGTAAAAAGATGCCCGTATTCACGTTAATAATAAACAAAGGCACAAATTGTTTTAGCGTTGCAGGTTATTTACTTAATAGGATGGTTTGTGGGAAAGTTATACAAGGAGTAACCAGCTGTCGAGAGTTTAGCGCAACTCTGTTTTGTTAACAATGGAAAGAAACTCTGTAATTGTAATTATATGTGTTTGGCCAAACGGATTTAATTCTAATAAGTCGTTATCGCCCGATATCAGATAATCGGCTTTACCATCCACAGCCAATGACAAAAGAAAATTATCTTTTGCATCACGACATGCTGTAACCGCAGATCTTACCTTTATAAACTCTGCCGATTCATCAATTACCTCGATAAGTTCTTCAAGATCGGTCTGCGTAAAATATTTCCTGAACTTTGGCCGTTGCGCTACCGTGACAAATTCAGATAAGAGTTCTTCACTGAAAATCAATACAACTTTTCCTGAAAATAGGATGGGGTCGAATTTTTCGTAGTCCTTTGTAATTAAAAGACTTATCCAAATATTGGTGTCTAAAATAATTCGGATGGGTTTATCCGGCATATCGTTTAGTACGTACTGTTTCTACCTCTTTGGTTATCTCTTCAAGTGAGGGTGCCGATTTTGATTTTGCACGAAGACGCTTTAAAACAGTTTCAAATCCGCTTTTAGAAGTCTCCTGTATGGATATCAGTTCCAGATCAGCAAGGTCTTTCAACAGTTTTACCGCTTTCGGATTTAATATGTTAATCTTTAAAGTATTCATGCTTGTATACAAATTTAACGGAAATATTAAATTATAGTCTAATATAAGGTTATATATTTTAGTAAGGTTTTTCAACTCGCGACAGCTATTGTCCCCTCCTCACAGCATTTTCTACTATTATTCACAACTCTGCTGTAAATTTGCTTACTTTAAAGCTTAACTATTACTATTACACATCCATATTATTTACATGAAGAACGCCATTATTACCGGTGCCACCAAAGGAATGGGCCGCGCTATTACCATTGCTCTTGCTAAAGAAGGAATTAACGTTGCCGTATGCTCGCGCAACGCCGAGGAACTGGCTGCTTTTGAAGCCGAATTAAAAGCAATTAACCCTCAAATTGAAGTTGCCGCCATGGTTGCCGACGCCAGCGACAAGCAGCAACTGAAAAAATTTGCCGAATTCACCGAGAAAAAGCTGGGTTTCATCGGAATTATTGTGAATAACGTGGGTATGTACAAGCATGCTTCTATACTTAACGACAGTGATGATTCCTTCGAAAAACAGGTGAATACAAACCTCGTTCCGGCCTACGAACTGTACCGTTTCTTCGGTAAAAGTATGGTTTCTGTCGGTGAAGGGCATATATTCAATATATGCTCGGTTGCAGGTATAAACCCTATAGCAGAGGCAGGGGTGTATAGCGTAACAAAATATGCTTTGTTAGGTCTTAATAAGGTAATGAGGCTCGAAATGCAGCAGCACGGTGTTAAGGTAACAGCCATCATTCCCGGATCAACATTAACAGATTCATGGAAGGGGATGGAGGTAGATAAAAACCAAATGGTACTGCCCGAAGATGTAGCATCAGCCATCATTACAATATATAAAATGAGTAAGGGCGCAAATGTTGATGAGATAGTGATCAAACCGGCAGGCGGCCAATTGTAAAACTATTAAACTGTAAATAATATGGAAAAGAAACTTTATCGCGACGAACAACACAAGGTAATAGGTGGTGTTTGCGCCGGACTGGCAGATTACTTTGGTGTAGATGTAACCATCATCAGGGTGGCCTTTGCTTTCGCATTGGTATTAAAGGGAGTAGGCTTTTTGCCTTACATCATCCTTTGGATCGTATTGCCTAAAAAGAACCCGTTTTTGTATGGCCCGGGCCCAACGGTAGATTATACCGTACCCCCGCAAGAACCATTCAACCCTTTCACTAATACCAACACGCCGCCGCCATTTGGTTCTGGCCCGTTTGGTAAAGGCGCTCCGTTTGCTGTGCCGCCGTTGCCAAAACGCAATTCAAACTTTGCGGTAATTGCAGGCGCTGTATTAATTGTGATGGGTGGGGCATTCCTGTTCAACGAGTTCGATCTGATACCCGATATTGACTTTGACATATTTTGGCCGATAGTACTGGTACTGGCAGGTATAGGCTTCATTTTTTCGGGAGCCCGCAAACAGCCCTGGGATAGGAAAGACTGGAGCCAGACTCCGCCGCCTGCCGAGCCTAAAGAGCCGCAAGACTTTGATATAAACAACCAAAATAACACTAACCCTCCAACTGTATAATCATGAGAAGCGATAAAATAATTCCGGGTTTAGTACTCGTATTAATAGGCGGTGCTTTCCTTTTGCACAACTTAGGCTATATTGATTTTCACTGGGGCAACTTGTTCCGCTTATGGCCTGTGTTTTTAGTAATTGCAGGTGTTAACCTGGTACTGTCAAACACCCGTGCCCCATGGGCAATAGGAGTAAAGGTACTGGTAGTATTGCTGGGTTTCGGCCTCATCATATTTGCTAACCCGGGCAGGGGCTACCATTTCTGGGGGCCGTTTAAATACCATTACGACTACAGTGATAGCAACCATGATAACGACAATGATGACGACGACGACGATGACAACGATACCGTTACAGCAGGTAAGGGCATTGTGAAAGTTGAAGGCAAAAGCGCTTTTAACGAACCTTTTGTTGCCGATACCCGCTATGCCCGCTTAAACGTTAACGGTGGTGGCACGGTATATAAATTATCAGATACCACGGCGCAATTGTTCCATGCCGATACTAAAGAGGTAATGGGCCGCTATGAGTTCAGCAGTACTAAAGAAGATTCGGTAGCGGTGCTCGATTTCAGGATGCGCAGCAAAAAAGGCCACATCAACTGGAGCAGCGATAACAGCAATGTAGCCACCTTCAGGTTAAACCCTAACCCTGTTTGGGATATCAACGTAAAAACAGGTGCTACCGAGTTAGATTTCGACCTTACCAAATTCAAGGTACGTTCGGTTACATTAAACGGTGGCGCGGCTTCGCTTACTGTAAAATTAGGTCAGCCTTTAGAACTTACCAGTGTGGAAGTTTCAACAGGCGTATCTGAAGTGAACATTAGCGTACCGCAAAACGCGGCTTGCAGTATAACAAGTTCATCAGGTCTGTCGTCAACACATTTTGATGGCTTCAAAAAAATAAAAGACAACTACTACGAAACCCCCGGATATGCAGCCGCTAAAAACAAGATCCACATTAAAATGAGCGGTGGTATATCAGAGTTCAACGTAAAAAGATATTAAATACGATTAGTTTTTTAGTTTGCAGTTTATGTTAGGCAGTTTGCATTATATGCAGGCTGCCTTTTTTGTTTACAGTTATACTGTTTGCAGTTCGCATTCCCCCGCAGCCGCTCCGGCTCCAGCCGAGTGGCAACTATTTCACGGCCTCCGGCCGTCGTGGTTTAAATATTACATTATTGACAGCGGCGGGACGCCGCGGGATAGTTGCCACTTGGCTGGAGCCAAGCGGCTGCGTCGGATCTTTATTAGTAGAAATAAAAATGGGCGGTTAGCAATACTGCTAACCGCCCATAGCGTGAACTCAAAAACTGACTAAACAGCGTCAGATAATGAAGTGAACGTAAACTCGTTGATCTTCATTGGCGGAATCATTGCGCTTGCGCCCGATTCACCGCTTACGGTACGTTCCGGTTTGCCCAGCGTTTCTAAATTATTGAGCATGATCACCGGGCTTTCGTTAAACCTGAAATTCTTTATCGGGAACTTGATCTGTCCGTTCTCAATGTAAAAAGTACCATCGCGGGTAAGGCCGGTATACAGTAAGGTTTGCGGATCAACCGAACGGATGTACCATAAACGGGTAACCAGTATGCCTTTGGCTGTACCTTTTATTAATTCCTCTAAACTGGCTGTTCCGCCATCCATAATAAAACCATTGGGGTAGGGCACAGGTTTTACACCTTTCTTTTGCGCCCAATAGCGCGAGTAGTACATGTTTTTTACTACGCCCTTTTCAATCCAGTTGGTTTTTACGAGGGGCAGGCCTTCGCCATTATAATTAGCTGTTGGTAGCTCGATGTTCGACGGATCAGAGTAGATATTGATGCGTTCGTCTACCAGTTTTTCACCCATTTTGGTTTTACCGCCGGGGGCGCTCAAAAAGCTGCGGCCTTCATCGGCACTACGGGCATCTAACGATCCCCAAAGGTTTTCGAGCAATACAATACCTGCAGCGGGTTCCAGTATCACGGTATACTTGCCGGGTTCAATGGCTTTGGCCGCTACAGATTTGGTAGCTTTTTGCGCCGCTATCTGCGATGCCGACAAAGCGTTCATCTTGGCTACATCATTAAAATCTTTCGCCATATACCCCGAACCTGTGCTATCTGCCGTGCGCAGCGTTACCGAAAAGTTAACGTTGGTATAGGTGTTATAGGTAAACAAACCCTTTGAGTTTAACCTGGCCGAATAGCCCGCGCTGTTTTGTACAAAGCCGGCAGCGGTAAGCTTATTATCTTTTGATACCTGTAAGCTTTGCGCCACCATATCGGTGCGTTGTTTCGGCGTGATAGCGGCGGTGGCTTCTACATAAGTTTTAGCTTCGGGGCCATAAGTTTGCGGACCTAAAAAGGGCATATACTCCGGGTTTTCGGGTGCCAGCCGTGCCAGATCTTCCGATTGGCGAACAGCTTTGGCTATACTGGCATCATCAAACTCGTTAAGGGTAACTATACCCAGCTTTTTGCCGAAGGCCGATGATATAACGATATTGGTTTGGCTGATGAACCCGCTTGTTGATACCGAATTACGGGCGTAACGGATATTGCCGCCATCGCTGCCGCTGATGCTGGCCTCGGCTTCGTCAGCTTTGGAGTATGATAATATTTTTTTGAGTAAAGCCTGGGCTTCGTCTTTTGTTAAAATAGGCATATCAGATCTTTCTTGCTGTGTTAATAACATTTACACCATTAAACCTTGTAGTTGCCGCGCCGTGCGATACCGAGTTGATTTGCGGCGGCTGACCTTTTCCGTCAAAGAATGTTCCGCCTAAACGGTAGTCGCTCTTATCGCATATCGCGCTGCACGAGTTCCAAAATTCCTGCGTGTTTGATTGGTAGGCAACATCCTTCAGCATAGAGCCTATTTTGCCGTTAACTATCTCGTAAAACAACTGCCCGCTAAACTGGAAGTTATAACGTTGCTGATCTATCGAGTACGAACCATCACCCACTATGTAAATGCCTTTCTCTACATTTTTGATCATATCGGTTGGCGTAAGCGGATCATTACCCGGCTTAAGCGAAATATTAGGCATGCGCTGAAACTGTACATCGCTCCAGCTATCGGCATAACAGCAGCCTTGTGATTCTTTAAGGCCAATGATATGTGCCTGATCGCGGATGGTTTGGTAGTTTACCAATACGCCGTCTTTAATAATATCCCACTCTTTAGTGGCAACGCCTTCGTCATCGTACCCAACAGCACCTAATGAACCGGGCTGAAGTTTATCGGCCACAATGTTTACCAGTTTGCTGCCGTAGTTGAATTTCTTGCTTTCCCATTTATCCAGCGTAAGGAAACTGGTACCGGCAAAGTTAGCCTCATAACCCAATACACGGTCGAGTTCGGTAGGGTGGCCTGATGATTCGTGGATGGTTAGGTATAGGTTAGTTGGGTCGAGCACCAGGTCGTACTTACCTGCTTCTACCGATTTCGCGACGAGCTTTTCGGCAGCCTGCTTGGCCGCAAGCCCGGCATCTTCAATCATATCATACCTGTCGCGGTAAAGGGTAGTTACAGATTGTATCTTATCTTCGGCACGTGGTATAAGGTATTCGTAACCCATTCCTCTTGGCGAGCCTAACGCGTCGCGGGTTTCAAACTTGCCGCTTTTGGCATCTACCTTGGTTACGGTGAAGCTTGGCCAGATCCTGTGAATATCCTGATCAATGTATGAACCATCGGTTGAGGCAAAGTATTTTTGCTCGTTCACTAAAAACAGGAACGAGTTAACATAGCTCGCGCCGCCTTTCATGGCTGCCGCATTAACGGCCAATAGCAGGTCGGCTTTTTCTTTTATGGGCACCTCAAAGGCATTCTTTTCTATCGGAGTTTTCCAGCTTACCTCACCGTAGCCTTTTTGCGGTGCAAGCTGCACAGGTTCGGTTTGTATGCGCGAGTTTTCTTTTGCTATGGCTACGGCCAGTTCAGCAGCTTTGGCAATGCTGTCCTTATCCAGCTTATCGGTAGCCGAAAAGCCCCAGCAGCCGTTGGCTATAACTCGGATCCCCATCCCGTACGATTCGGTGTTTACTACATTCTCCACCTTGTCCTCACGTGTAATAACGTACTGATTATTGTAACGGCCAAGGCGAACATCGGTATAAGTGGCGCCTTTCGCCCGCGCGGCATTCAAGGCTACATCTGCTAATTGTTTTTTTATGGCCACATCCACCTGCTGTAAATGGGCATCAGGTGGTACTGGGTGGCCCATGGCAGGCAGGCGACTGAGTAAGGCGCTGCTCACGCCCATACCCGTCAGATAGAGGAAGTCTTTTCTTTTCAAGGTTGGTCAGGGTTTAATTGTCCTAATATAAAAATTATATTAAGTTAAAGCTAACCTTCAGCGTTTTAACCTCTCTTTTTAATAACGTAAGTTTTGGCCAGCTGATCGTGCCAGCCCTGGCGTTTACTATCCCATGCAACATTCAAAAATCCTAAACCGCAAATTAAACTCGATAGTATTTTACCGAAATTACGCCCCAATGCCTGTAAGAAAGTTTCGCGGCCTCCATGTATGTTTACCACAGCCAGTTTACATATCAGTTTACCAAGGCTGCCTTGTAGTGTAGTGGTTTCCAAAAAGGCGTTAATAAAGAAACCTGAAAAAGTTATCACTACTTGCAATACATCTTCAATGTTGATAAAAATGGAACCAAATTCGCCTCCTGTTAAGCTCATAATGGCGCCTATCAGGCCACCAATAATTGCGAAAAATCCATAATAAATAAACTGATCGATAAGATAAGCCAGCAACCGCCAGCCAAAGTTGGCATAGTTTCCTTTTGCAGGCTGATAAATGCCTTGTGAAACAAAGTACTCATTAAACTCGGGCAAATCAATGGCTTGTTGCCATTCAGTAGCCAGCGGCGATAGCACAAAGGCATCGGGTTGCAGGTTGTTATCCATTAACTCGTCGTGCGTAAATGGTCCGGTTTGCTGCCCGTCAACCAAAATGAAATAGCTGTTGATCATTATATGCGATAAAGTTTAGTGGAAATATAAGAAAAAAGATCGTCAGGAATTAAGCGCGTACATTACAATATTTACGGCGAACTTGGTATTGTCTTCGGCCAGAAAGCGTTTGTTACGGTAATCATAATCCCACTCGCAACCATAATCTTTATTGCTGTATAGCACACCAATACGACCATTTATTTCTATGGCCTTCAGGTAATCGTGCACCAGGTCGTCGCCCCAGCCATTCAGTTCGAAAGTGGTATTGGGCGGCCCTTTCTCAAACTTGAAAAATGAACTGTATAATTTATGCGTGTTCGGGATTTTTTTTAAAGCCGTTGGGCCGAATAATTTAGCCATCTGTGCCTCGAACGATTTGGCAAACAACCCGTCGATATCGTGATTGCAGTCATCGGCAAAAACAAAGCCGCCGTTTTGGATATACTTTTTAAAGTTGGCGCTTTCCTGCGCGTCAAACTGTACCAGCTTATGGCCGCTGATGTAACAGAACGGTGCCGAAAATATTTCGTTACTGCTCAGGGCTATCACTTTTTCCTGCTCGTCAATAGGCAGGGTAGTGTATTCGAGCAATGAATTAAGCAGGTTTGATGGCATCCGCTGGTCGGTATCCCAGTCGCCGGAGTGGTAGGTAAGCCTTGTAAAAGTAAATTTCGATCCGTTAATCATGCAGCACTAAAGTAATGGAAAAAAATATGCGAAAATCACTTTTGGCGGCAGTTGTTGTAAAGTTTTAGATACTTTGTTAACTTATGGCAAAAATTAACGCAAAGGGTAATATATTACCTGTGTTTAACGGCAAAGCGGTTAAACAATAAAAACTGACTCAAAATTTGGAACTCACGGAAAACAATGTAAAGGCATTGCTGGCCAAACTGCCTTTGTTAAAAAACGAGATTCAGAAGGTAATTGTGGGACAAGACCACATACTCGACGAATTACTGGTTGCCTTTTTAGCCGGCGGGCATTGTCTGCTGGAAGGAGTACCCGGGCTTGCCAAAACGCTCATCGTTAAAACCATGTCGCAGGCGCTGCACCTGTCGTTCAGGCGCATACAGTTCACCCCCGATTTAATGCCTACCGATATTGTAGGTACCGAAATACTGGAAGAAGACCATGCCACCGGCAAACGTTTTTTCAAATTCAACAAAGGCCCGTTGTTTGCCAATATTATTTTGGCCGATGAAATAAACCGTACGCCACCCAAAACGCAATCGGCCTTGTTAGAGGCCATGCAGGAATTTGAGGTAACTTATGGCGGCCAAACCTATCCGCTCGACAGGCCGTTTTTTATACTGGCCACCCAAAACCCTATAGAGCAGGCAGGCACCTACCCATTGCCCGAAGCACAGTTAGACCGTTTTTTACTGCTGGTACAAATTGGCTACCCAACCGAGCAGGAAGAATTAGCGATACTGAACCAAACCACAGGCACAAAAAAAGCCACCGTTACCCCCGTAATAAGCGGCGAAGAAATTTTACAGGCCCAGCAACTGGTAAGGCAGGTAACCATCAGCGAAGAACTGGTGGCTTACGTAAGCGGTATTATCCGCGCTACCAGACCCGATACCACCACTAACAACTACGTAAAAGAATGGGTACGCTGGGGAGCCGGTCCGCGCGCCGGGCAGGCGCTGATACTAACCGCCAAAGCCCGTGCCCTGCTGAAAGGCCGGTATGCCGTACTGAAAGAAGATATACAAGCCATGGCCACACCCGTACTAAGGCACCGCATCCTCATGAACTTTAAAGCCGAAGCCGAAGGCATTACTGCCGATAAAGTAACCGGGGAGCTGATTAGAGGTTAAAGGCGGAAAGGTTAAAGCTTAAAGGTGAAGGCCGAAAGCGAAAAGCTAAATCAAAATAACTCCCTCTTTGCGCAGCAGAGAGGGATGTCGAGCGAAGCGAAGACAGGGTGAGTTAACATCGGCGACTGACTCACCCCCAGCCCCTCTCTGCTGCGCAAAGAGGGGAGTTGAAAAACAGGTAAAAGAAGCGATAAGCTTAAAGCGAAATGCAATAAACTAAATCAAAATAACTCCCTCTTTGCGCAGCAGAGAGGGATGTCGAGCGAAGCGAAGACAGGGTGAGTTAACCTCGACGACAGACTCACCCCCAATCCTTCTCTGCTGCGCAAAGAGGGGAGTTGAAAAAGAGTTAAAAAAGCGAAAAGATAAAGCGAAAAGCCAATGACTAATGTGAATGACCAAGGCCCCAATGACTAAAGTAAATCCGAAATTGAACATCCGAAATCCGAAATCAAAATATGCTTGATCCTAAAGTATTAATAACCATAAAAGATTTGCCCTTGCTGGCGAAAACGGTTATTGATGGCTTTATGAACGGCTTTAACAAAAGCCGGGTAAAGGGCCCCGGACTGGAGTTTAGCCAGTACCGAAGCTACCAGCCGGGGGATGACCTGCGCTGGCTGGACTGGCGGATGTTTGCCCGATCGGACAGGTATTACATTCGGGAGTCGGAGGTGGAAACGAGTATCTCCGTAAGGTTTTTGGTAGATGCGAGTGCCTCCATGGCGCATGACGATAACGGGGTGAGCAAGATAGCTTATGCCCGTTTTTTGGCGGCTTCGCTGGCTTACCTGGCCAACAGGCAGGGCGACGCGGTAGGTTTGTATGTATTTCAGGAAGGCGGTTTGTTTTCGCTGGCTTCCAGGCCCGATCCGCAGCACTTGCAACGTTTGTATTATCACCTGCAAAACATAGAGCCGGGCGGCACATTCACCAAACCAGTAAATTATAAAGAATTGTATAATGGCAACGGCCGTAAAGAGTTGCTGGTATTTATTACCGATATGTACCAGGCCGATGGCGAGATCAACCAACTGCTTGATTCGCTGGCAGCTTTGCGGCATGAGGTGATTGTTTTTCACCTGATGGGACAAAACGAATTGGATTTTGACTTTAAAGGATACTCGTCGCTACAAGACCTGGAAACCGGCGAGACCATACAGGTAGACACCTTGCAAGCCAAACAATACAAAGAGAAATTACAGCAGCATTTAGAAGATACCCGCATGCAACTGCTGGGCAAAAACATTTCCTACAGCATGATCAGCACCGCCGAACCGCTCGACAAAGCCCTGCGGGATTTCCTGGTAAGGAGGGCCAAAAGCTAAACATGAAGATTAAATCACCCTCAATTGACTACTCACAACTAACTATAAAACTCACTGCTATCAATTCACCACTGACTATTTAACTTCTGACTAAAATTGTTCCTCCTCAATCCAATATGGTTATTTGCACTCGCCGCGTTAAGCATACCGGTGCTCATACACCTGTGGAATATACGGCCGGGCAAAGTATTAAAGGTGGGGAGCATCTCGCTCATCAGCGAGACATCCCGCAAAAGCAGCCGTAGTTTTAAGGTGACCGATGTGCCTCTATTGTTGTTACGTTGCCTGCTATTGGTCTTGCTGGCGTTTTTACTGGCACAGCCGGTATGGCAGCAATGGGTAAAACCGGCAAAGTCAAAAGGTTGGGTATTGATACCGAAGACGCAATTTGCCGAAACCTATCAAAAATTTAAACCGCAAACAGATTCGTTGTTGAAAGCCGGTTACGAACTGCATTATTTTAATAAGGGATTTACGGTAGTAGATACGGCAACCATGCTAAAGGATACCACGGCGAAAGATACCATTCCAACAAACTACTGGACATTAGTAACACAGTTAAACAGCAGGTTAAATACCGATGCCCCGGTATACATATTTAGCCCTAACAGGATGGCGCATTTCGCGGGGAACAAGCCATCGGTGGCGTTAAACCTGCACTGGCAAACCTATACACCTGCCGATTCGGTGAGTAACTGGGTAGCCAAGGCATGGTTAGGTGCCGATAACAATATCAAGGTATTGCAAGGTAATAGTCAACCATCTGGCACTACATTTACAACATATACAATCCCGCCGGGTGGTGATGCTAATTCGCCTTTTGTAGTGAATATCACTGGCGGACAAGTATCCGTAAGTCTGAAAAATAGGAAACAAACCGCTGTAGGGGTAGATACCGTTACCTATGCCATCGCTATTTATACCGATAAATATCCCGGCGACGCGGCTTACTTAATCGCCGCACTTAAAGCATCCGCGAGGTTTGCACAGCGGAAGATCAGCATCAGGCAATATCAAAATGCTGATCGTATTTCGGGGAAGCAGGAATGGTTGTTTTGGCTGTCGGACAAAGCTCCCGGCAAACAAGTAGTACAGAATGCTAAGAACTTGTTCACTTATAAAACAGGCAGGGCTGTTAATGCTAACTCATGGATAAGTGCCGGTCCGCTATACGCCGCCTCGCAAACGGAAAAAGTGGCTTTATACAAACGTGTTGAGGGTAAAAGCGAGGGTAAGCTATTGTGGCACGATGGCTTTGGCAATCCCGTTTTAAGCATGGCGCAAAATGGAAAAACAAATGAATATCAATTTTATAACCGCTTTAACCCGCAATGGAGTAATTTGGTTTGGAGTTATGTGTTCCCGAAATGGTTATTCAGGCTGACAAACACCAACCCCGAAAGCGACGATTCAAATTACGATCGCCGTGTGATGGCCGATCAGCAAATACAGCCGCATATCATCCCGCAGGTAAAAAACGCGCCTGTCAGCAAAGTAAACAAGCAGGTTGAACTATCCAATTACCTGTGGTTCGTGCTGGCATTAGTGTTTTTCGCCGAAAGGTGGCTGGCGCACAAAAACAGAACGGAGGTGCGCCATGGCTAATACACAAGGCAT
The DNA here is from genome assembly GCF_039541195.1 of Mucilaginibacter gynuensis. Lineage (NCBI taxonomy): Bacteria > Pseudomonadati > Bacteroidota > Sphingobacteriia > Sphingobacteriales > Sphingobacteriaceae > Mucilaginibacter > Mucilaginibacter gynuensis. The sequence goes on along the minus strand of NZ_BAABFT010000008.1, from coordinate 218,367 downwards.
ACACAAACTGCAACAGGTAAAGCAGCGGTATATTTTTTACCGGGTGCTGGCTGCCTTGTTGCTTGCAGCTGCTTTAGGGATCGCTGTCGGCGCGGTGTTGTTTATCGTTTTTCATCTGCCGGTTTACAGCGGTATAGCAGTGTTTGTAGTGATGCTGTTAATCTTACTGGCGATCAGCAAGTCATGGCAAATAAGCGATGCAAATATTGCCGCCATGCTCAACAGCAGCTATGCCGAACTGGAAGAAAGTGCCCAACTCATCATCAAGCCAATCAATGAGCTTAACCTGCTCGAAACCCTGCAAGTACAAAAAGTAAACGAGATACTGCAAACACTGCCGGGCACGCCAAAACATTACGCGGGTTATCTGAAATTTCCGCTGATCGCTTTATTAGTCGCTGTGGTTTTTGGGGCGATTTTAAGCCGGGTTGATCTTAGTAATAATAGCCCATTATCAGCTGCCGAAATACAGCAGAAGAAAGCGTTACCGCCCGAGAAAGTTTTGCCGCAGATAGAATCATTGAGCATAAGCATCACTCCCCCTGCTTATACACATAAACCACAGCGTGAGCAGGATCGCTTTACCATCACTGTTGAAGATGGCGGACGGGTGAGTTGGAATATCAAAACCAATATCATTATTAAAAACGCTTATTTGTTGTTGAATGATAAGGAAGTAATACCGCTGAAAAGTGCTGATAATAAAGGCTGGTCGGCACAAAAGGTATTTAACAAACCGGGTTTTTACCAGGTGGGTATTGATGGTAAACTGTCCGAATTGTACCAGATCCAGCTGATAAAAGATACCCCGCCGCTCATCCACATTAAAACACCAAAGCCATACACCTATATTGATGCCGGCGAGGTGCCAAAGGTTACGGTTAACACGCAGGTGAGCGACGATTATGGAGTAAACAATGCTTTTATCAACGCTACTGTAGCCAAAGGCAAGGGTGAATCGGTGAAGTTTAAAGAGTACAAGCTGGCATTCCCGACTGTGTTTTCGGGTAATACGAAGTATGATGTTCAGCGGGTGATAGACCTTAACGCGCTCAAAATGGAACCGGGCGACGAACTGTATTTTTACGTGCAGGCGCATGATACCCATAACCAGCAAAGCCGTACCGATGTGTATACCGTAGCCATTCAGGATACTGCCGAGTTGTTAAGCATGGATGGCGTGCTTACGGGGGCCAATATCAAACCTGAATTTTTCCGCAGCGAGCGACAGATCATTATTGATGCCGAGCAATTGTTGAAAGAAAAAGACACCATCAGCGCGCAGCGTTTTAAAGATCGAAGTAATGATCTGGGTATCGACCAAAAACTGTTACGCTTACGCTACGGCAAGTTTTTGGGTGAGGAAGCAGAGAATAATATCGGCGATGACCGTTTCGATAAGGATGATCACGATCATGACGGTTCGGAGGATAACGGGGCGAGTGATTTCGGCAATGCCCAAAAGGCGATAGAGCCGTATTCGCACAAGCACGATAACGCCGAAGATGCTACCTATTTTGAGCCTGCCATAAAAGAGCAGCTAAAGGCCACGCTTACAGAAATGTGGAAGGCCGAACTGCAATTGCGGTTATTTAAACCACAGGCAGCGCTGCCATTCGCTTACAAGGCTTTGCGCTTGCTGAAAGACCTTCAACAAAAATCGCGCTCGTATGTGGCCAAAGCCAGCTACAAACCAACGCCCCTTAAATGGGAAAAACGCCTGAGCGGCGAACTGGACAAAATTATATCGCCCACAGATAAAGAAACCTTGAAACCTGCGGCAGATCAGCACGAAACACTTAAAAAAGCGGTAACAGTTTTAGGAAAACTAAAATACAACCCGAAGATAAATGATAGTGAAAAGCGTTTGCTGCAACTGGCCAATTTGCAGTTAAGTCAGCGCGCATCGGTGCAGCCTGCTGCTTATTTACCGGCTTTGAGTGCCATGCGCAGGTTATTATGGGCAGGTGAAAAAATAAACGCTGCGGATATTGGCATTGTGGAGCGCGCGGTGCAGAAAACGCTGGTTACGGTAAAGGCGATGCCAAAGGCAGAGGCCGCCCCGGCAGATATGGGACTATCGGCAGATTACTTTAAAAACTTAAACCGGTAAACGCATGGATAGTAAATACATCATTATTATCATTTGCATATTGCTTGCCGCGTTTTCAGTATGGTGGGAACTGGCAAGGGCTAACCGTTCACGCTTACTGCTGAGGGGGATCTCCGTATTGTTGGCCATTGCCGCGCTGGCTTGCATCGCGTTACCAATAAGCTATAATGGCGATAAAACCATCAGCGGGAACGACGCGGTGTTATTAACGGATGGCTTTGATGCCGATAGTTTAAGCCGTTTCAATGGCTTGAAGATTTACACAGCCGATTCATCCCTACATAAAAAATACCCGCAGGCAAAACTCATCAGTACCCCTGCCGACTTAGCAGGTACAGGCATCAGCCAGTTGCATATCACAGGTTTCGGGCTTGAAGAAGATGAACTAAAGCAGTTGAATGGCGTTCCGCTCAAATTTCATCCGCAGTCAGCCCCGCAAGGCATTACAACCATTAGCTGGAACGCTCAATTGCACGAAGGTGGTGAGCTTCGTGTGCAAGGCAGCTATAAAAACACATCAGCACAAAAAATAAAATTGGTACTGAAAGGTTTGAGTACGGGCTTAGATTCAGGCATTGTTCAACCCAATACAATAGCCACCTTTGACCTGAAAACGCGACCAAAACACATCGGCAGATCGGCATACACGTTGTTGGCTATTGGTAAGGATACCCTCGAACAGGAAGCCATCCCGGTAGAGATTAAGCCTGTTAAACCTTTAAAAATATTGATGCTGGCTTCGGCACCCGATTTTGAAACCCGTTTCCTGAAAAATTGGCTTACGCAAAATGGTTACGCGGTGGCCTGCCGTTCGGCTATCAGTAAGGATAAATTCAACAGCGAGTATATTAATATTGACCAGTTGCCGCTCGGTAGCATATCTGCCACGCTGCTTCAAAAATTCGATGCAGTCATCGGAGATCAGGCTACCTTAAAAACGCTCAAACCTGTCGAAAGTGCTGTACTAAAGCAGGAGGTAACACAGCATGGTTTAGGTATTATTATCCGTGCGGATAGCGCGGGTAGGTCATCATCATGGTTGCAGCAAAATTTTGTGGTGGAAATTTTGCCCGGCAAAGAAATAGCCACGGCATTTAACCTGCAAGGCAGCACAGCTAAAACCGCTAAACTGAATTTCGACAGAACAGTTTTACGCACCCAAACATCCACCCAAATACTGGTCGATGACGGGCAAGCCCACCCCGTAGCCGCTACTGCCATAGCCGGAACAGGGCGGTTGGTTTATACCACGCTCAACAATACCTTTAACTGGATGCTGGCCGGTAACACTGCGGATTATACCGCATACTGGTCGCTGTTGATCAGCAATGCGGCACGCAAAGCGCCGGTAGCGCAACATTGGGAGGTAGTTTCTCCTTTGGCTGTGTTAAACAAACCGGCGCTGCTCCGCTTAAATGGTACGTTTAATGCCGAAAATTCCATCAGTATAAATGGTATAAAAAGCCCACCCCGGCAGGATGAGCTTTTGCCTTTTGAACAGGTTTTTGCTTACTATCCGGAAAGCGAAGGCTGGCAACCGGCAACCCAACAAAATGGCGTTACACAATGGTGGTATGCTTACAAAAAAGATAGCTGGCCTGCTTTACATGCCGCCGAAAAAATAGCGCTTACTAATAGTTATATTGCAACACATAACAATTTGGTAACTGTAACAAAACAAATACATAGCTTACAACAAATTGAAGTGCCTAAGCTATATTTTTATATGCTACTGTTTGCAGCCTGCACATTTTTATGGATAGAACAAAAAATCAGTTTCCGGTAATTTAGCCGGGAGCACGGAGGATATATATTTTGAAAAGACGAGACTTTCTTTACTTATCGGGGGTAGGTGCAGCAGGTGCTGTTATACTGCCTAATTTGCCTGCCATGGGCAACCCTATCGACCCTGCCCGGGCTTTAGAAACCGTGGATGTGCGCATAAAAAAGGAACTGGCCGATGTGGCCCTTAACGCGGCAAAAGCAAACGGAGCAAGTTATGCCGATGTGCGCATTGGCCGTTACCTTAACCAGTTTACGGTAACCCGCGAAAACAAGGTACTCAACATTGCCAATACCGAATCATACGGGGTAGGCATCAGGGTGCTGGCTAATGGCTGCTGGGGCTTTGCCGCTACCAACGAGGTAACAAAAGATGCTATTGCCAAAACGGCCATCCGTGCGGTAGCGGTTGCCAAGGCCAATGCTAAAATTGGCGGCGCGCCGGTACAACTGGCCCCGCAAAAGGGCTACGGCGAAGTAAACTGGAAAACGCCGATAGAAAAGAACGCCTTTGAAGTGCCCGTAAAAGAAAAGGTAGACCTACTGTTAAGCGCCAATGCCGCTGCAATGGCGGGCGGTGCCAACTACGTAAACTCGGTGCTTTTTGCCGTTAACGAGCAAAAGTATTTTGCCTCAACCGATGGTTCATACATCGATCAGGATATTCACCGTATTTACCCAAGCTTTACCGTTACCCGTATCGACCCTAAAGCGGGCTCGTTTGAAACCCGCCGCTCGCTAAGTACGCCGGGTGGTATGGGCTATGAGTATCTTACCCCGCTGGAGAACGAAAAGGTAGGCGGTATTACTACCCGTTACAAAAAACGTTACGATATTTTAGAGGATATAAAATTTGCCACCAAACAGGCCGGCGAAAAGCTCACCGCCAAATCGGTAGAGCCGGGCAAGTATGATCTGGTACTTGATCCGTCGCACCTGTGGTTAACTATTCATGAGTCGGTAGGGCACCCAACTGAGTTGGACCGTGTGCTGGGTTACGAGGCCAACTATGCCGGTACCAGTTTCTTAACGCTGGATAAATGGAAATCGGGAAAATTTAACTTCGGTAACGATAAGGTGAACATTGTTGGCGATAAACTGCAAGTGGGCTCATTAGGCGCTGTAGGTTACGATGATGAAGGTGTAAAATGTAAAAAATGGGACATCATCAAAAATGGTATCCTGGTAAACTACCAGGCCATCCGTGATCAGGCGCATATCCTCGGCCTTAAAGAATCGCAGGGCTGCTGCTACTCCGATCATTGGAGCGATGTACAGTTTCAGCGCATGCCGAACGTATCCTTACAGCCGGGCAAAACACCATTGAGTGTCGACGATATGATCAAAAATGTAGAGAAAGGTATCTACATCATCGGCGACGGCTCATTCTCTATCGATCAGCAACGCTATAACTTCCAGTTTGGCGGGCAGCTGTTCTACGAAATTAAGAATGGTAAAATTGCAGGTATGCTGAACGATGTGGCTTACCAGGCCAATACACAGGAGTTTTGGAACTCAACAGCGCAAATATGCGACGAACGCGATTATCGTTTAGGCGGCGCGTTTAACGATGGTAAAGGGCAGCCGGGCCAGTCAAGCGCGGTATCGCATGGATCGTCAACAACACGTTTTAACGGGGTTAATGTTATCAACACTAAAAGAAAGATCGGGTAATAAGGATATGGCTATATTAAGTAAAGAAGAAGCACAGGCTTTATTAAAAAAGGTGCTCAGTTATTCAAAAGCCGAAGAGTGCGAAGTGAACCTTAACGGCAGCGAGGGCGGTAACATCCGCTACGCGCTTAACGCGGTTTCAACAGCGGGTGATATCAGTACGCTTAGCTTGTCGGTAACGTCGGTTTACGGCAAAAAAGCGGGCGTGGCAACTATTAACGAGTTTGACGATGCCGCCTTAGAGCGTGTGGTGCGCCGTGCCGAAGAGGTAGCTCAACTGGCACCCGAAAACCCGGAATATATGTCGGTACTTGGTCCGCGGGAGTTTAAAGAATCGGCAACCTACAATGCCACAACCGCGGCCATAACGCCCGATACCCGTGCCGATATGGTGGCCAAAAGTTTGGATGTTACCAAACAGGCCAAACTTACCGCTGCCGGTTTCCTTGAAAATTCTACAGGCTTTAGCGCCATGATGAACTCTAAAGGTTTGTTCGCCTACAACAAAGGGACCGACATCACATTTTCGGTAACTACCCGTACCGAGGATGGTACAGGTTCGGGCTATGCAGCCAACGGTTTTACCGATTCGGGCAAGATGGATACTTTTACGGCTACTAAAAGAGCGGCTACCAAAGCCACCGGTTCGGTAGGGGCTAAGGCCATAGAGCCGGGCAAGTATACCGTTATACTGGAGCCCGTTGCGGCGGCTTACATGATGGAAAATATGTTCCGTTTTGATGCCCGCAGCGCCGAAGAAGGTCGCAGCTTTTTGAGTAAAAAAGGCGGCGGTACCAAACTGGGCGAGCAACTGGTTGACCCTAAAGTGAATATTTATTCAGATCCTTTTCATCCGGAACTGCCATCGTCTACATGGTCGGGCGATGGTTTACCGCGCGAAAAAACGATGTGGATTGATAAAGGCGTGGTGAAAAACTTATCGTACTCAAGGTATTGGGCCGATAAAAAAGGTGTACAGCCTTTGCCCGGCCCGGCCAATATTATTATGGACGGCGGCGATGCCACGCTGGAAGACTTGATAAAAAGCACCGAAAAAGGCATACTGGTTACCAAGCTATGGTATATCCGCATGGTTGATCCGCAATCGTTGCTGCTAACCGGGTTAACCCGCGATGCTACTTTTTACATAGAGAACGGTAAAGTGAAATTCCCGATAAAGAATTTCAGGTTTAACGAGAGCCCGATCATCATGCTCAATAATCTTGAAGCTTTAGGTAAAACAGAGCGCACCATCAGCGTAGAATCGTACAGAAGCTACATGATCCCGCCAATGAAAATAAGGGACTTTACATTTACTTCACTATCTGACGCTGTTTAGTTTCAGGGATTGAAATAGTTTGCACCGGGCGGTTAACAGTTTTGCAATAAGCAGGGCTTTTAACCGCCCGTTTTGTTTCTAATAAGATTCCACAGTCGCTTGGCTCCAGCCAAGTGGCAACTATTTCACGGCGTCCCGCCGCTATCAATCATATAATACTAAACCATGACGGCCGGAGGCCGTGAAATAGCTGCCACTCGGCCGGAGCCGGAGCGGCTGCGTGGAAGTTTATTTATTTTATTTCAGAAATCGTTCTTTTATGCTTTCGACAGATATATGTTTTGCGGTACCATTAGCTTCTTCTTCAAGCAATTTATCAATCATCTGTTTGTATTCGTCGATTAATTCTAAATCCAGATGATGTCGGTGTAGCATGTTTTCATACTCGTGTATCGGTATAATTGCTGCTGTCCTTTTGCCCTTATTATCTGTTATAAATTGAATTGCCACGTTGTAATTTAATAAAATAATGCCATTAAAAGGCAAATACATATTTCGTATTTTTGCATAAAATAATTTCACTCCTGCATGAATGATGCTGCTGTTAAGGTGCTGCAAGGCCGTTACTGTAATTCGTTAACTGAATACTCCCGTTTTGTTACCCGCGAAGTAAATATTGGCGATGTGCCTATGGGGGGTAACAACCCTATCCGCATACAAAGCATGACCACTACCGACACCATGGATACCATTAGTACGGTGGAGCAGTCTATCAGGATGATTGAGGCCGGATGCGAGTACATACGTATTACCGCGCCCAGCATTAAAGAAGCGCAAAACCTGGCTGAAATAAAAAAACAACTTCGTGAGCGTGGTTATACCGCGCCGCTGGTAGCCGATATTCACTTTACACCCAACGCTGCCGAAGTAGCGGCCCGCATAGTAGAAAAAGTACGTGTTAACCCGGGTAACTATGCTGATAAAAAGAAATTCGATCAGCTTGACTATACCGATGCCCAGTACCAGGGCGAATTGGAACGCATCTTTAAAAAGTTTACGCCGCTGGTAAATATCTGCAAGGAGTACGGCACGGCTATGCGTATTGGCACCAACCATGGTTCATTGAGCGATAGGATCATGAGCCGTTACGGCGATACCCCGCAGGGTATGGTGGAGTCGGCAATGGAGTTTATGCGGATGTGCGAATCGTTGAATTACTACAATCTGGTGGTTTCCATGAAATCGAGCAATCCGCAGGTAATGGTGCAGGCTTACCGTTTACTGGTAGAAACCATGGTGGCCGAAGGCATGAACTATCCGCTTCACTTAGGCGTTACCGAAGCCGGTGATGGTGAGGACGGTCGTATAAAATCTGCCGTAGGTATTGGTACCCTGCTGGAAGACGGCCTGGGCGATACCGTACGCGTATCCCTCACCGAAGAACCAGAACACGAAGCGCCTGTGGCTATTGAACTGGTAAAGCGATACAGCTTGCGAAGTCAAAAGTCAAAAGTCAAAAGTCAAAAAAATAACGAGGACGAGCATACTTACAACTCACAACTTACAACTCACAACTATAATCCTTACGAATACAAAAAGCGCGACACTTATGAGGCTAATGCTTTTATAGGTGGTCACATGGTGCCGAGGGTGGTGGTTGATTTGTCTGGAGAGAACCTTAAAGATCCTGCTATACTGAACGATGCCGGTTACCTGTATTCGGAACTGCTGGATAAATACAACATGGCCGAGCAATCGGTGGATTTTGTTTACCTGGCCGATAGCCTGCCATCGTTTAACCTGCCGGGCAATCTTAAGCAATTATACAATTACAATACCTGGCTTAAACTGGCCGATAAAACACTTTGTCACCCGGTATTTAGCCTTAAAGAATATATTGATCCCGCTGCCGATCGTTCATCGGCCCTAAATTTAGTGAAGGTGCTGGCTGCTGATATAGATACCGATGATTTTGGTTCGATGCCTTTTGATGAGTCGCTGGTATTTATACTCGAAACCACCCGGGAGCACGGCATGGCCGATCAACGCGCGTTCTTCTTTAAACTAACCGAACTTGAACTTAATGTACCCGTGATAGTGAAGAGAAGCTATTCTTTTGGAGAGACAGGAATTGAGATTCAGGAATCAGGAGTTTTGGAAGAAAAGAAAAGCTTCCCGACCGGGGGAGATTTAGAGGGGGCTCTCACAACTCACAACTCACAACTCGCAACTAAGCTTCAACTCTACGCTGCTACTGATCTTGGTGCTTTGCTGGTTGATGGTTTTGGGGATGGGGTCTGGATAGATGCGCCGGAATTGCCGGTTAAGCTGATCACTTCTACCGCGTTTGGTATTTTACAGGCTACACGGTCGAGGATCTCAAAAACAGAATATATATCGTGCCCAAGCTGTGGCCGTACCTTGTTTGATTTGATGGTGACCACCCAGATGATCCGCAGCCGTACCAGTCATCTGAAAGGATTGAAGATCGGTATTATGGGTTGTATTGTAAACGGGCCGGGCGAAATGGCCGATGCCGATTATGGCTATGTAGGTTCGGGCACCGATAAAATTACGCTGTACCGGGGTAAGGAAGCCGTAAAAAAGAACATCAACGCCACCAACGCGCTCGACGAACTGATCGGTATTATCAGGGAAGATGGCAATTGGATAGAGCCGGTTTAATCGGGTTCGAGGTTTGGGGTTTCAGGTTTGGGGGTGTTATTTAAACGTGATCGGCATTGTAAATTGTATCCTCACAGGCTTATTATCCTGAGTGCCGGGTTTCCATTTGGGCGACAGTTTAACCACACCTACAGCTTCTGCCTTTGCGGCTTTATTAGGTCCGCGCAGTGCTTTAATGTCTGATAATGAGCCGTTTTTCTCTACTATAAAAGTCACAATAGCTTTTTTGCCCGAAGCTCCTTCTACCTCTTTTAAATGCTTTTTAATCAATGCATAAAATTTGTCAAGTCCACCGGGATATTCCGGTTGATCGCCTACTCCGCCAAAAACTTCATTGCTGTTCTGCTCTATATTATTGCTTTGCTTCATTTTAAGGGTATCGCTTTGGGTTGTTTGTGCAAAGGCCTTTTGTTGGAGTAAATTTATTCCAAGCAATATCATAGCTGCCGACACCCACTTTTTCCATAAAGGCTTAGCGGTTTCTTTAGGCTGAACCAATTGGTCGCGCCTGAACTTGCCGCAGATGTTATGGTTGTTATCAGCTAATATCTTCCTGAAAACGTCGGCATTGCTATTGGTAAAATCGTAAACCGTTTTTTCGCAGTGCGTGCAAAACTTGCCACCCTCAATATCGCGCATGGCGTTAATGTCTTGCGTGCATTGAAAATGAAGTTTTACATTGTTGATTTCGTGCGACATAGGTTATTAATTGGTACTCGTATAACGGTTTTACTGTAGTGTTTATTACGCTCAACGTTTAATTAAGCGGGCTGAAACCGGCAAACAGATCGCCTGCTTCTTTCAATGAGTTTAGCGGTACATAATCGCACACGGCAGCATATTCGGCCCACATTTGTTGTACGGCAGGGTTTAGGTGGGCTTGTTGAATCACTTCTTCAGATAGCCACTCAAATACTTCTACAATAGTGCCATCAGCCGCCTCCATTATTACCGATTCGCGATCTGTTACCAGGCTCTGCTCCCGTAAGCGGGGTAAATGGGTTTTCATTAGTTCTTTTAGTTCATCGGCTTTGCCGGGTTTGGGTTTGTAGGCCACAATTACCAATCGTCGCATAAGTGTCATTTAGGTAATACAATATAGAATTTTTAAAACTCATAAACTGTAAATTGGTTAGCCCTATAAGTAAAATATAAATTAGTGTACCCATGGCAAAAAAAGTAGCAGATCAACTGGTGGAAATGCTGGTTAACGCAGGCATAAAAAGAATATACGCGGTTACAGGCGATAGCCTCAACGAAGTAAATGATGCCGTAAGGCGCGAAGGCAGCATACAGTGGGTACACGTAAGGCATGAAGAGGTAGGCGCGTATGCCGCCGCCGCCGAAGCTGAACTTAACGGACTGGCCTGTTGCGCTGGCAGTAGTGGTCCGGGCCATGTGCACCTCATTAATGGTTTGTATGATGCCCACCGTTCGGGCGCCCCGGTTATCGCCATCGCATCTACCTGCGCTACTTTTGAATTCGGTACCGATTACTTTCAGGAAACCAATACCATTAAACTTTTTGCTGATTGCAGTCATTACAACCAAATAGCTACCACGCCTAAACAGGTACCGCGCATGCTGCAAAACGCTATTCAAACCGCCCTGCACCGCAAAGGGGTAGCGGTATTAGGTTTGCCGGGCGATGTAAGCGCGATGGATGCCGAAGAGGGGATGACTGCCGTGCAGAATTTTAACCCCGTCGCGGTGATCAAGCCGTCGGTTGCCGATCTGGAACTGATGGCATCGGCGTTGAACCAGCATCAAAAGATCACTATATTTTGCGGTATCGGCGCAGCCGGATCGCACGACGAGGTAGTCGCGCTGGCGCAAAAGCTGAATGCTACAGTGGCCTATTCGTTCCGAGCCAAAATGGATATTCAGTATGATAATCCGAACGAAGTAGGGATGACGGGTTTACTGGGTCTGCCATCTGCGTATCATAGCATGCATGAATCGGACTTGTTATTGCTTTTAGGTACCGATTTTCCTTATACTAATTTCATCCCGAAGGATTGTACTATTATTCAGCTGGATATTAAGCCCGAGCGCATTGGCAGGCGTGCAATGGTGGATATCGGTTTATGCGGAACTGTGAAAGATACCCTTACCGATCTGCTGCCCCTCATCGAACAAAAAACTGACGACAGCTTCCTGAAAACGCAGCTCGATTTTTACGCCGAGGTAAAAAATAAAATGCAGACCTACGTATACGACAGCGGCGAAAAAGATAAGATCCATCCCGAATATGTATCGCACCTGATTGATGAACTGGCCGATGATGATACCATTTTCACGGTAGATACCGGTATGTCGTGCGTGTGGGGCGCGCGTTACATCAATGCCACAGGCAGGCGCAAAATGATAGGCTCGTTCAATCATGGCTCAATGGCCAATGCCATGCCGCAGGCTATCGGTGCAGCGTTAAGTAACCCAGGCAGACAAGTGATCGCCCTTTGTGGTGACGGTGGTATCTCTATGCTGCTCGGTGACCTGGCTACTATTGTTCAGTATAAATTGCCAATAAAACTGATCGTATTCAATAACCGGTCTTTAGGCATGGTGAAACTGGAAATGGAAGTAGCCGGCCTGCCCGATTGGCAAACCGACATGTACAACCCCGACTTCGCCTTAGTAGCGCAAGCCATGGGAATCAGAGGTTATACAGTTGACGACCCTGCGCAGGTGCAGTCAGCATTAAAAGAAGCATTTGCTTTTGAAGGCCCCGCCCTCATCAACATCATGACCGATCCCAACGCCCTTGCCATGCCGCCCAAAGTAGAATTTGAACAAGTAAAAGGCATGGCCATCTCCATGACCAAACTCATGCTCAACGGCCGCATGGATGAAGTGATCGATACCATGAAATCGAACTATAAGCATTTGAAGGATCTGCTGTAAGTGGGTCGTAGGTTGTGTGTTGTAAGTTGTGAGGGGGATGAGGTTTCAGGATTGAGGTTTGAGTGGGGAGATCTCGCTATTGCGGTGTTTAGCTTTGACAACTTTTTAAAAGTTGTCAAAGCTTTTTTTGTTTCGTGAGGCCTCACCTAAGTCCTCTCCAAGGGAGAGGACTTAGAAAAAACCGCTGTCGCGAGTTTAGTGAAGCGTAACTCGTGACAGTGTATGGCGTAAGCTTTCAGCTTACGGTGTAAAGAAATTATTTGCAGTATTGCGGCCGGAGGCCGCGTAATAGTTGCCACTTGGCCGGAGCCAAGCAACTGCGGGCGAGGGAAGCCTGCGCAAGCCCTCACCATTATGCAAAAGCACTATCCTAACATACCCCAAAAAATGCGGCATCGTAAGGAACGGATAGCACAGCCCCTGCCTAAGCAAAACCTTTAAAAGTTCCTTGCGCAGCCGCGACGTTATTCACTGTTGTTTATTTTTTACGGCGTTCATGAGGTCGCTACGCTCAGTATTTCTTTGGTTACTTTCTTTTTTGAGAGAAAAAAGAAAGTAACATCCACCAACGCTCAATCAAAGTACAACCATTCCTAACGAAGAACTAAACGCAAGTAGATTCTTCGTTCCTCAGAATGACAGGTAGTGAGGATAACCTTTGACAGCTTTTTAAAAGCTGTCAAAGGTGTTAATGAGCAGTGGGTTTTGATTATTAACACCTTTGCCTTTCACCTTTTACCTTTCACCTCCACTATACCGACATATACCTCTTCCACCACTCCGACTTATACCCGGCAACCACCTCGGTAGGTTTACCTGGTTCGGGTATAAACAGGTCGATATCTTTGTGGCGGGCGAAGTCGAGCAGCCATTCGGCGGGTTCGTACCAGGCGTGTGTAGAAAGGTTGAATGTGCCCCAGTGTATCGGCATCATTACTTTGCCTTGTAAAGCGAGATGCGCGTTGGTGGCATTGTCGGGGCCCATGTGGATATCGGGCCAGTAAATACCATAAGCGCCTATTTCCAGCATGGTTAAATCAAACGGACCAAAGGCATCGCCGATATCTTTAAAGCCCGGGAACGGACCGGAATCTGCCCCGAAGAAAATATTATGCTTAGTGCCCTTTATCACAAACGACGACCACAGCGTTTCGTTACGGCCGGTAATGCCTCTGCCTGAGAAATGTCTTGCAGGGGTAGCGGTAAGGTGGCAATCATCGCCGATCATGGCGCTGTCGCCCCAGTTAAGTTCGGTAATGCGTTTGCCATCGATACCCCATTTTTTGAGGTATTGGCCTACGCCAACGGAGCAATAAAAAGGAACATCCTTTTGAGCGAAAAACTTAATGGTGCTTTTATCCAGATGATCGTAATGATCGTGCGATTGTATAATGGCATCCAGCGGTGGCAGTTCGCTTAAGGCCAGCGGCGGTTTAAAAAAACGCTTTGGCCCCATCAGTTGGCTAAACGATACCCTGTCGCTCCAAACCGGATCGGTAAGGATGCGTTTGCCATCTATCTCGATCAATAAGCTCGAATGTCCTACCCAGGTGATGCGCAGGCCGCTTTCGGGTGCTGTATTATAAACCGAAGTATCAGTTTTGAATGGCCCAAGGGTTTTCTTGGGTACACTTTCGGCTTTGTTGCTAAGGTATAACTTTAGTATCGGCCACATTTTATCCAAACTCGCCTCATGGGTGGGTATGGTATTTAAAAACTTTTTGCCTTGCCTGGCAGCGTGCTCAATGCTCATGGGTATGGTGGGGGTTAATAAGCGCGCTACAACTTGTGGTACAATTATTTATTGAAGAACGCAAGGGCAAGATTGCAAAAATTCAGCAGATCATTTGGCAGAGTTTTGTCAAAATATGGATGCGTGCCTCCAAATACATGGTCGGCGCCGGGTATAAAGTACAGTTCGGCCTCGGGTTGGGCAGCATGCAGCTCTTTAGCGTGGTCAATGGCTACAGTTGGGTCGGCATCGCCGTGCACAATTAGCCAGGGTTGGGTTATTTCGGCGGCGCGGAGTACGATGTTCAACCGTTCAGGGTTTCTGTCCAAATCATCAAGCAATGTCGCTTTTATGGGCATCTCCTGGCCGGTACGCGCGTTCGGGAAATACATTACGCCTTGTAGCTTCCACTGCTTTTCGGCCTGGCGCGGCCACAGGTTACGAAAGGTAGCTACCGCGGCCATGGTCACCAGCTTTTTAATGCGCGAATCTTCGGCAGTAGCAATTACACTGATGCCGCCGCCCATGCTGTGCCCAATAAGGTATACCTCGCGTACCGACGGAAATACACCGCTGCAAGCAAAGTCAATTACATGTTTCAGATCGTCGAGCTCGTAAGTAAAGGTGTTTTCGCTAAAAGCGGTAAGGTCTTCAAACTCGGTCAGGTTTTCGGGCGTGGTGCCGTTGTGCGAAAAATTGAATTTAAGATAGCGATAACCTTTTTCGGCAAAAAACTGCGCTACCAAATTATGCGTACCCCAGTCCTTAAAGCCTTTAAAGCCATGAGCGAAAATGATCAGGGGCGCATTACTGAACTGATCGTCATAAGTAAGATCTATCGCGATGGGCTTACCTTTTGCGCCCGGGGTAACAAAGTGTTCTTTTTGGATCATGATATTATTATTAGTACATATTTACACTTTTTTACCATTATAAGTGATATTGTACAGATCGGTACGCCTGTCTTTCAGGTTTTGTACGCTGCCATACTCGTGCAGGGCATCCAGTACGGATAGGTCGACATCGGCAATTACAATCATTTCGCTGTTTGGCGTAGCTTCAGATTGTATGCCGTTGGTCGGGAACCCAAAATCGGAAGGGGTAAACACCGCCGACTGCGCATACGAGATATCCATGTTGTTTACATTAGGCAAATTACCTACGCAACCTGCAATGGCTACGTAGCATTCGTTTTCTACAGCACGGGCCTGGGCGCAAAACTTAACCCTGTTGTAGCCGTTTTGAGTATCCGTCATAAAAGGCACAAACAGTATCTGCATATCCTGACTGGCCAAAATGCGCGACAATTCCGGGAACTCCACATCATAACAGATCAGTATGCCTACCTTACCGGCATCGGTATCAAAAACCCGTATATCGCTGCCGCCGCGCATCCCCCACGAACTAATTTCTGACGGGGTAGGATGTATCTTATAACTTTCCTCCATACTACCATTGCGGCGGAACAGGTACGATACATTATACAGCGATTCGCCATCTATTTTAGGCATGCTGCCCGCTATAATGTTAACGTTGTATGATACGGCCAGTTTGGCAAATTCATCCACAATAGGCTGGGTAAATTTGGCCAGCTCGCGCATGGCCTTAGCCGCGTCGAGGTGGTTATAGTCGGCCATTAAAGGCGTGTTGAAAAACTCTGGGAACAGTATAAAGTCCGACTGGTAATCGCTCACCGCGTCAATAAAGTACTCGGCATGCTTAAGCAGTTCGCTGATATTGCTGTAAGCCCGCATTTGCCACTGTACCAGCCCAATACGTACTACGGTTTTATGGTTAATTACCGAGCTTATTTCTTCGTAATACACATTGTTCCACTCAATCAGCGTAGCAAATCCCTTTGAGCGGTTGTCTTCGGGCATATAGTTCTTCAATATCTTCCGTACGTGAAAATCATTCGCCAGCTGGAACGATAGGGTAGGGTCATAGATCTCCTTATACTTTACCTTATCAATATACTGACGGGGAGTAAGATCGTTCTGAAATTTCTGGTAATTAGGTATCCGGCCTCCGGCGATGATACTTTTGAGGTTTAGTTTTTCGCAAAGGGCCTTGCGGGCTTCATATAAACGGCGGGCCAAACGTAAACCCCGGTGTTTCGGGTGAATGAAAACATCAATGCCGTACAGCACATCACCCTTATCGGTATGGGTTTTAAATGTGCTGTCGCCGGTAATTTGTTTGTAGGTATGGTTGTCGCCAAACTTTTGATAGTCAACAATCAGCGCGAGGGCGCAACCTACTACCTCGTTGTTTACGGTAACACATATTTGCCCTTCGGGGAATATTTTGATGAGTTTACGGATGGAGTTGGCATCCCAGTAATCCTCATCCATATCCAGATAGGCCGACTTCATCGACTTTTTAAGTTCCTGGTAATCCTGTACGTCCAGGTTACGTATCTCAATGCTTTGCAGGTCCATATAGCGTGTTAAGTATGATGGATTAACCCCGCTGCGGGTAATTTGTTTAGTAATTGCGGGGCTTATGCAGCGGTTTGGTATGCCACCATGCCCATAAAATCAATAATGGCTGCAATACCACCAGTCGCAGCCAGGCAATAAGCGGCGTTACCATAAGTTTGCCCACCTGCAAAGGCGCATCGGCAACCATGGTGATATGTACCGGTAAAAAAGCGATGAGCATCAGTATAATTCCCCAGGCAGCAGGTTGCCTCGTTTTTTTGAAGATAAGCAGCAGAGCAAACAATATTTCAAAACCACCTGCCAGTAAATTAAGCAAACTATGGGCAGGCAAATAGGCGGGTATTATGCGGATGTAACCATCCGGATTTATAAAATGATTGATGCCCGCTGCCAGGTAAAGTAATATAAGTAGTGTAAGGCTCAGTAGTTTCAGTTTGTACATACAATTATGTTTGTGTATTAAACAAAAAATAGCTTGATTAGTGCTTTTTAAAGGCAATAATTAGCGGGATTATTTATAAACATTCTAAATACGGCTGTTTGACAAAGTATTGACATTGCATGCTAATATTCCTGTTATTTTTGTTGGGTTAAATTTTAAACTGCTTTGAAGTATTTAAAGGTAATAGCTTTTACGCATAAACAGATCGAGCTGAAGGAATTGGGGAAATTGGTGATTTGCCAGGAAGATCTGACCGATAAACTTGAGCAGGTTAGAACACAGTTCGGCATATCCGAAATTTTCTACCTGGCTACTTGTAACCGTGTAGAATTTGTGATGGCTACCGAGCAACCTGTAGATAAAGCGTTCACTCAAAAATTTATTGATGTGCTGGATATGGGCCTTTGCCCGGTTCACACAGGTACATTTATCGATGGTGCTTCTATTTATGAAGACCGCGAAGCCGTTAACCACCTTTTACGTACATCGTGCTCGCTGGAAAGCCTGGTAGTTGGCGAAAAGGAAATACTGGCACAACTGCGAAAGGCCTACGAAAAAGGTCGTGAAGCTGGCCTCACCGGCGATTACCTGCGAATGGTAATGAACTGTGTGGTAAAAACAGCCAAAGAGGTTTATACCCACACCAATATCTCTAAAAACCCCATCTCGGTAGTATCTCTTGCTTACCGTAAATTAAAAGATCTTAAATTGTGTTCAAATGCCCGTATCCTCATCATCGGCGCAGGCGAAACCAACCGCAATATTTCAAAATATCTTCAAAAACATAAGTTCAGCAATTTCGCGGTATTTAACCGTACTGTTGAAAATGCCATTCAACTGGCTGTTGACCTGGGCGGCGAATACTTTAGTCTGGATGATTTGAAGACTTACGACAAAGGTTTTGACGTGATCATTACCTGTACATCAGCTACGCAGCCTATTATTACGCCCGAAATTTATACCACGCTGCTAAACGGCGAAACCGGACGTAAAACCATAGTTGACCTTGCCGTACCAAACGATACCGACCCGGAAGTACTTGAAAAATTCCCGGTGAACTTTATTGAGGTGCACTCACTTAACGAAATTGCTAAAAAGAACCTTCAGGAACGCTACCAGGAACTGGTACATGCCGAAGCAATCATTGAGCAAAACATAGCCGAGTTTTGGCAGCAGTTAAGACAACGCCGCGTGGAAATAGCCATGCGCCAGGTTCCCGAAAAAATTAAGGAGATCCGCAACAGCGCCCTGAACACCGTGTTTGTTGACGAAGTACAAAACATGGACGAGCAATCGCGCGAGATACTGGAAAAGGTGATCAACTATATGGAGAAAAAATATATCAGTGTACCCATGATCATGGCGAAAGATATATTGATCAACGGTAACTGATAGATCGGGTTAGCTATTTTAGTCTGCTTTTTTACAATCAATTTTTTTTAATAAGCGCATCGCGGCAAAGCATCGGTAATATTTATTATTGCTATAGATTGTTTTGGGCGTTTCCCTTCGGGCCGGGCTTTACGCTCATACGCGCACGAGGCTTTAACCACAGGCCGGTATCCGCTTCAATCCCTAACGTATTTCCTGCAATAGCCCCTACACTTTCATCTTGACCGTAGTGAAAGATCTTCTTTGCTATGCTAATTGCCTTTTTTTTTAACCGCAGGAATGCGGAGAATTTTTCGCAGAGTACGGGGAGATTTTAACCAAAAAAAGGAGTAATCTTCAACTGTCGCGAGTTTAGGGAACCGTAACTCGTGACTAAGCATGGCGAAAGCTTTCAGCTTTCGATACAATACGCTTTCTTTATAATCCTTTAAGCTGAAAGCTTAATCCATGCGGTATCACGAGTTATGCTATCGCTAAACTCGCGACGGCGGGTAGGTTAGCTTTGACAACTTTTTAAAAGTTGTCAAAGCTGAAGCACGCTTTCCGTCAGCAAACAGCTTCGGCCGAAAACGGGCAGAACTGTGGTGGCCAAGAGCGTAAAGGCGGGCATAGTGAACTTGTTGCATGTGCGTAGGGAAGCGAGCGGCGGGGCAAAAGTTCCAGCCCCAAGTTCTGCACGTTTTGCAGGGAAGGCCTCGTGCGGCAAAGAAGCCTTTTGCTGGACAAGCCCTTTTGTGGCTACAAAAGTAAGGGGGCCCTGCGCCCAAGAGCAGACATACGCTGATTAAAGTACAAACACCCTCATTTCTAAAACTTTAAAGAATCATTTGTCATCCCAATATAAATCTCATTATTAATTAATAATATAATAATTAAATTAAAATTATAATTAAGTAAATTTGGACTAACTAACAGATTTAAGAACTGTTCAGTTAATAGTTAATTAATTTATAAGAGCAGGTAAAGCGCAAGGCCCACCTGCTTTTTTTATGCTTTTTGCATTAGACGGGTGCCGAATTATTAAATGCAAACAGGATAATTAAATTTGTGGCATGCCCGCATCTGTTCAACATTTTGATACTATTGATTACCTTAAAACAGGCAGCCCCATTCAACAGCAAGCCTGGCAGGTATTAACAGAATATCGGATATTGGAACAACTCGCATCATTTTCGCCGATATTAACCGGGACAATCCCTATTGATATAGCTGTGCCCGGCAGTGATCTGGATATGGTGTGTTGCTATAACAATATAAATGTGTTCATGGATACGCTGGTCGCCGTTTTCTCTATGCAAGAGCAATTCTTGATAAAGCAAACCATAGTGAAAGGTATTGAAACGGTGATCTGCAATTTCTTTATCCGGGATTTTGAGGTAGAGGTATTCGGACAAAGCCGACCCGTAAAAGATCAGGAGGCATACCGCCACATGATTGTTGAGTATTTATTGCTCCAAAAGCATGGCGAAGCTTTCCGCCGGCAAGTGATCGATCTTAAATTACAGGGCATTAAAACCGAACCTGCTTTCGCCCAGCTTCTTAATCTGCCCGGTGATCCTTACGTAGCGATGTTGAATTTGTACGATGAAATGATACGAACTTAATGTCGGCCTACTTTAAAACGTTGGTCAGCTTGCCATCGGTATCAAAGCAAAAAACGTATGTGTTTAAAACGGTGTCGCCGGTGGTGGTATCGGCAATTTTAAACTGGTGTTTGAGTTTGTAACCTGTGAAACGTGGCTGAACGTGACGGGCCACGCTATCGCGCAGTTTCTTAAAATACGCTTGCTTTTTATCGTAAAAGCCGGTATTCTTCCTTTCCAGAAACAAGTTCCAGTTTTCGCCCATATCCCTAAAACGTACGGCTTCTACCTCCATTATCGAATCGTCGAACCGCATATAGGTTTTGTCGTTACGGTACGAATAAAAAATACTGTCGAAATCGGTATAGGCTAACGGTTTATAGCTTGCCGGGTTGGGGAGCGTTTTAATAAGATAATGCCGGGCACTATCTTTCAGGTCGGCTTTTAATACGGGTTTCCTGTTGCCCGTGCAGGCAGCAAACAAAAGGATAAGTATAAATATATAGCCGGTACCTTTCATAACTGCAATATACTTAATGTTTTTAATAATGTAAAGTATACACTAAGTGCATTTGTGTTTCAATTGCTCATTATCGGCAGGCAATATTTATGCCCAACAATTTAGGGGTGCTCATTAAACCGTCAGGTTTTAGCCTGCCGCTTTTTGCTAACTATCATTGAGCTATGGTGCTGTGCCAAAGTCAGCTAAACTTCATATCATTAATTAATGCATAATACATACCCATAAAAAGTTAAATTTGCGGTTGAAAATACATGATCTCTTTGGACAGAACACTCATAATAGGAACCCGCGGAAGCGACCTTGCACTATGGCAGGCAAATTTTGTTAAGGACAGCCTTGCAGCTATCAACGTAAAGGCCGATTTAAAGATCATTAAAACACAGGGCGACCGAATACTCAACCTAAGTTTTGATAAACTGGAAGGCAAAGGCTTCTTTACTAAAGAATTAGAAGAAGAACTGATAGCCGGCACTATTGATATAGCCGTACACTCACATAAAGATCTGCCTACAGAAAATCCTCCTGGATTGATCATAGCGGCGGTATCTGAACGTGAAGATCCGTCGGAATTGTTGCTGATATTGAAAGATTGTGTGGATGTACGCCAAAAGCTGTCGGTTAAATTCGGT
This sequence comes from Mucilaginibacter gynuensis, assembly GCF_039541195.1. NCBI lineage: Bacteria > Pseudomonadati > Bacteroidota > Sphingobacteriia > Sphingobacteriales > Sphingobacteriaceae > Mucilaginibacter > Mucilaginibacter gynuensis. The sequence goes on along the minus strand of NZ_BAABFT010000008.1, from coordinate 197,185 downwards.
GGTATGGTGGGTACATCATCAAACAGGCGCAAAGCCCAATTGCTGGCCGTTCGCCCCGATCTGGAAATTGACGATCTGCGCGGCAACGTACCTACACGTATAGGTAAACTGCGCGACGAAAACTACGACGCTATTATGCTGGCCAAAGCCGGTGTTAGTCGTTTAGGGTTAGATTTGAGTGAATTTCACGTAGAAGAACTTACCCCAACCGAACTGATTCCCGCGCCCGCGCAAGGTGCCCTGGCCATACAGATCCGCGAAAGCAACAAAGAATTATTTGATACCCTGCAAGCTTTGCACCATAACGATGTAGCCGAAGAACTGGCTGTTGAGCGTACTGTGCTTAAACTATTTGGCGGTGGTTGCCACCTGCCTTTAGGCTGCTATTGCCGTAAAGACGATGGTAAATACCAGGTGTTCACTTCAAAGGCCGAAACCGGCGATGGTTTCCCCGACAGGTTATATTTAGAGGCCGATACTACCGAAGGCCTTGCAGCCAAAGTGGTAGCCAAATTTGATGCCGCCCGTAAATTTCCGGGTAAGGTATTCATCTCACGCGATATTTCTGAAACAAGCTACTTCCGCAAAGCGCTGGAGAAAAATAAGATAGAGATCGAAGCCCGTTCGCTGATACGCACCGTGGCGGTTATTACCAAACTCGATTCGTTTATACTGCGTAATGCCGACTGGATATTTTTCACCAGCAAAAACGCGGTAGAATACTTTTTTAAACTGAACCCGCAATTGCCTAAAAAGATAAAATTTGGTGTAATGGGTTCGGGTTCGGAAGATACTCTGCGCCGTAACGGGCACTTTGCCGCTTATACCGGCGAGGGTACCGATACCGCCGATGTTGCTGCCGAGTTTGCCAAACTGGCCAATGGCCTAACAGTGGCGTTCCCGGGTGCGGCAAGCCCAATGCGGAGCATTCAGCAAGGTTTATCTGCCGATACCAAGATCATTGATCTGCCGGTTTATGAAACCGTGCTGGAAGAAAACGTAGAGGCAACATCTGCCGATGTAATGATATTCACCAGTCCATCAAACGTGGAGGCTTATTTTGCCGATAACCTGATGGAGCCAAATCAAAAGATTATTGCGATAGGCAAATCAACCGGTCGCAAGTTTGATGAAATGGGTGTAAAATACATACTGCCTTTCTCGCCCGATGAAGTAGGGCTGGCAGAGGCTGTGTTTGGGATATAATCCCCCTAACCCCCTGAAGGGGGAATTAGTAAGGGATATTAATTTATAAAATAAGACGTTCAAAAACTCCCCCTTTAGGGGGTTGTGGGGGGAAATATGCTACAAAGACCAAGAAGGAACCGGAAAAGTGAAGTGATACGCCAAATGGTGCAGGAAACGCATGTGAGCGCGGCTAATCTTATTTTTCCGTTGTTTATTATTGAAGGCAATAACAAAAAAACCGAAGTGGCTTCAATGCCCGGTATTTTCCGTTATTCAATTGATAATTTATTGAGAGAGATTGAGAGCTGTATGAAGCTGGGCTTAAACGCTTTCGATCTGTTCCCTAATATTGAGGAGGCGCTGAAAGATAAATATGCAACCGAAAGTCACCGCGAAGAAAGCCTGTACCTGCGTGCTATACGCGAGGTAAAGAAACAATTCCCGGAGGCATGCGTAGTTACCGATGTGGCGATGGATCCATATAGCAGCGATGGGCACGATGGTATTGTAGAGAACGGTGAGATACTGAACGACGAAACCCTTGAGGTATTGGGCAAAATGGCACTGGCGCACGCGCAAAGCGGTGCCGATATTATTGCTCCGTCGGATATGATGGACGGCAGGGTAGGCTACATCAGGCAGGTGCTGGACGAGAACAACTTTAAACACGTATCCATCATGTCGTATTCGGCCAAATATGCCAGCGCTTTTTATGGTCCGTTTAGGGATGCCTTAAATTCGGCTCCTAAGTTTGGCGATAAAAAAGGCTACCAGATGAACCCGGCTAATCAGCGCGAAGCCCTTATTGAATCGAGACTTGACGAAGCCGAAGGCGCCGACTTTTTAATGGTGAAACCGGCATTGGCTTATTTAGATGTAATAAAACTGATAAAAGACGATACCGAACTGCCGGTAGCTGCGTATAACGTAAGCGGCGAGTACGCCATGGTTAAAGCGGCTATACAAAATGGCTGGTTAAATGAGCAACGCGCCATTACCGAAGTGCTTTTAAGCATCAGGCGTGCAGGCGCTACATCGATACTTACGTATCATGCAAAAGAGGTGCTTGAAAATAAATGGTTATAGCATAATTTGTAAATCAAAAAAACCTACAGGGTTTTGATTTACAGTGAATATACTAAATTCAATACCGGCGGTAAGCGCAGGGTTTTTGAATTTTGAATTTTGAATTTTTACTTATAAAAAGATGTTCGATTCATTTAAAAAGATATTTTCGGGAGAGGGTGAAGAGCCGGTAAGTACTACGGGCAAGCCCGACATCAGCCGTGAAAAATCTGCCGAATTGTATGAGAAGGCAAAGCTGTACTTTCCGGGTGGTGTAAACTCGCCGGTAAGGGCATTTAAATCGGTATATGGTACCCCGCTTTTTATACAAAAAGGCGATGGCAGCCAGATATGGGATGCCGATGGTAACCAGTTTGTTGATTACTGCTGCTCATGGGGACCGCTCATTTTAGGGCACAACAATGCCAAGGTGCGCGAAAAAGTGATAGAGGTAATGCAGAACGGCATGTCGTTCGGCGCGCCTACAGCTTTGGAGAACGAGCTGGCCGAACTGATACTGAAGCACAATAAATACATCGAAAAAATACGTTTTGTAAGCTCGGGTACCGAAGCGGTAATGTCGGCCATCAGGCTGGCCCGCGGTTATACCAAACGTAACAAAATATTAAAGTTCGAAGGTTGCTACCACGGGCATGTTGACGCGCTGCTGGTAAAAGCAGGTTCAGGCCTGGTTACTTTCGGCGAAACTTCTTCGGCAGGCATCCCGAAGGCCTTTGCCGACGAAACCATTGTGGTATCGCTAAATGACAAAGAAGCGCTGCTAAAAGCCTTTGAAGATTTTAAAGACCAGATAGCTGCTGTAATTATAGAGCCGGTACCGGCCAACAACGGTTTGCTGCTGCAGCACAAAGAGTTTTTACAATACCTGCGCAATGTATGTACCCAAAACGGCACACTGTTGATATTTGATGAAGTAATATCAGGTTTCCGTGTTGGTTTTGAGGGAGCTGCGGGTTACTATCAAATTAAGCCGGATATTATTACTTACGGTAAAATTATCGGCGGCGGTATGCCTGTTGGCGCTTACGGTTCATCGGCCGAGGTAATGAGCAATATATCGCCCGAAGGGCCGGTTTACCAGGCGGGTACGTTGTCGGGCAATCCGGTAGCTATGGCAGCGGGTATAGCGCAGTTAACAGAGCTGTTGCGTTTAGGCTTCTATCGCGATCTTAACAACAAAACCGAAGAATTTACCGAGGCTGTACAACGTTTTGCTACGGCACGTAATTATAAATTCAAGGTGTTTACCATCGGTTCAATATTTTGGTTCGCGTTTACTGATAAAGATATTCGCAAGGCCGAAGATATTGACCCTGCAAGCATGGAAAAATTTAAAAAGCTGCACCGCGAATTAATTAACCGTGGCGTATATTTAGGCCCATCGGGTTACGAAGTTGGTTTTATATCAGCAGCCCATACCAAAATAGACTTAGAGAAAACAAAACGTGCTATATTTGATAGCCTTGATGTAGTTTTCAGGGATAAATAAATGTTACGGGGTTCGAGTTACAGGGTTTCTGTTGCCGGTTGATATAGCCGTGCCGAAACCCGGCCACACGAACCACAACACCGATAGAAGATGAAAAGATCGCTGATCATATTTTACGCCATTATTATTTACGCGGTAGCCGAGCTTATTTGGTGGGGCTACATGCTGGTAAGGCTACAGCCTGCCCGTTTCGGTATGATACTGGGCGAAGGTGCCATGTTTGTGGTGGTTTTTTTGCTGGGAGCCTATAACATGCACAAATCGGTAAATAAGGAACGTAAGTTGCAGGAGCAGAAAAAGAACTTCCTGCTATCTGTTACGCACGAACTTAAATCGCCGCTGGCCTCTATCAAACTATTACTGCAAACCATCCAAAAGCGCGACCTTACCAAGGCGCAAACGCTCGATTTTATCGATAAATCATTAAATGATATTGAGCGCCTCGACGATATGGTAGAGAATATGCTGCTGGCCTCAAAAATAGAGAACCGTTCATATAGTTTCCCTAAGGCGAGTTTCAACTTATCAACCCTGGTTGATACTACTGTAAACAGGTTACAGATCAGCAAGTGCGATTGCAACCAGCAGATCATCGATGCCGAGATAGAACCTAAAATTGAGATCACCGGCGATAAATTCGCCCTTACATCGGTAGTAACCAACCTGATTGAGAACGCCGTAAAATATTCGCGCCCCTGCGAAGCGCTTTCTGTAAAACTTTTCAGAAAGGACGATAAAATATATTTTCAGGTGGCCGATCATGGCATTGGTATCCCCGATGAGGAAAAAAGCCGTATTTTCGATAGGTTTTACCGCGTAGGCAGCGAGGATACCCGCAATACCAAAGGTACAGGCTTAGGCTTATACATTGTTAAACAAGTACTTGATAAACACGAAGCAACTATAAAGGTAAGAGATAACAGGCCGGCAGGTAGTGTATTTGAAGTTGTTTTTGGATTAACCTAAATTAAAAAGAAATGCTAAACAAAAAACGAATTTTATTAGCTGAAGACGAAGAGCACCTGCTTGAAGCCATTAAACTTAACCTTGAATTAGAAGGCTACAAAGTATCTACCGCTAAAAACGGTAAAAAAGCCCTGCAATTATTTAAAGAGGAGCGCTTTAACCTGGTGATACTGGACGTAATGATGCCCGAAATTGACGGCTTTGTGGTTGCCGAAACCATCAGGCTGGAGAATACCGAGGTGCCTATTATGTTCCTTACCGCTAAAAATACTAACGAAGATAAGATAGCCGGTCTTAAAAAAGGCGCGGACGATTACCTGACCAAACCTTTCAACCTGGAAGAGCTGATTTTAAGGGTGAACAACCTGGTGAAACGCAGCTTGAAAGGCGACGACCTGAAAGAGTTTAACAGCTACCATATTGGCGAAAAAACCATTCACTTCAACTCATTTGAGCTGGTTAACGAGGATGGTTCTATCACCCCGCTTACTAAAAAAGAAACCATGCTGCTGAAGTTGCTGATTGAGCGTCGTAACGAGGCTGTATCACGCGAGCAGATTTTGGAAACCGTATGGAATTACGACGTATACCCGTCAACCCGTACTATTGATAACTTTATACTCACCTTCCGTAAGTATTTCGAACCGGATCCTAAAAACCCGGTTTACTTCCACTCTATACGTGGTGTAGGTTATAAATTTACCGATACGCAGCATTAATGTTTACCAACCAGGCAAGGATAATAGTTTCGATCATTTTCTTACTGCTGGCAGGTGTTTTTATATACTACCACACGTATGCGCTGGCCGCTGCCGCGTTTTTGATGATAGGCTTTTTGGTGTGGGGGTATTTTAAAGAGGGCACTATTATTATGGCTGCTAAACACTTTCACCATAAGGAGTATGAAAAAGCCGAAAAACTGCTGCAACAAATTAAAAACCCTAACCTGCTAAGTAAAAAGCGCCGTGGTTTTTATGAGTTTATACTGGGAGGCATTTACCTGCAACGCCGCGATTACGAGCATGCCGAAAAGCATTATGAAATAGCCGCGCTATATCCGCTGCGCACGGTTAACGATCATGTGGCGGCACTGGTGCATGTGGCCAATATCAACATACGCACGGGTAACTTTGAAAAGGCCAAAGCCTATATGGAACTGGCCGATAAGCATAAGGATAATATTACCGCTAAAATGAAAGAGGTGCTTAAAACACTTCATTACGAAATAAAAAAACACTAACAGCAAAGGGCTGTTCAATTTAATTAGATAAGCAGCGGCCTGCATTTTTAAAGCCGCTCAACATATTTGCATGAGAGATTCATTATTTATTAAAGCCGCATTTTCAGATAAAACAGAGCGTCCGCCGGTGTGGATGATGCGCCAGGCTGGTCGTTTTATGAAAGAGTATTGGGAAATAAAAAACAATTACTCGTTTTTGGAAATGTGCAAAAACCCCGAGATTGCCGCTGATGTTACCATGCTGCCGGTTGATTTGCTGGGTATTGATGCCGCCATTTTATTTTCGGATATATTGGTAACCGGCGAGGCCATGGGCGGCGATTTGAGCTTCACCCAGGGTGTTGGTCCTAAGTTTGCCAACCCGGTGCGTACCAAGGCCGATATCGACGCTTTACAAACCGAAGTAGGCGATAAGCTGCAATATGTAGCCGATGCCATTAAAGTGATTCAACAACGCCTGAATGGTTGTATCCCGTTAATAGGTTTCGCAGGTGCGCCGTTTACGGTAATGAGTTACCTGGTAGAAGGCGGTTCGTCGAAAGATTTTAAGCTGACCAAATTATTGCTGCATAACGAACCCGAACTGGCGCATCAGCTTTTAGCTAAAATTGCCAAGGTAACGGTTGACTATTTGAACATGCAGATAGATGCCGGTGTAAATGCCGTGCAAATATTTGACAGCTGGGCACAGGCTTTATCTTGGGATGATTATACCGAGTTTTCGCACCGCTATATCAACGAGATCATCAGCGGACTGAATAGGAAAGATATCCCGGTGATATCGTTCTGCAAGGGCAGTTCGGTTTTCGCGCCCTTAATGGCCGAAACTAAACCCGACGTAATTTCTATCGACTGGAATGTTGACCTGCTGGATATCAAGAAGCGTTTACCGCAAGGTATAGCCGTTCAGGGTAACCTTGATCCGCACATTTTATATGCCGATAAAAAAGTGATCAAAGACAGGATCCACCGCCTTTTCGAGCGCATGCGTGGCGAAAACGGTTTCATCTTCAACCTTGGCCACGGCATTATGCCCGATATTCCGTTTGATAACGTGAAATACGCGGTAGAAGTAATAAAAGAATTTAGATATTAAATTTTGCGCACCTCATCTCTTAAAACAACAGATGAGGTGTTGCATATCAAAAAGCTCCCCCTTCAGGGGGCTGGGGGGTTATGTACGATTATATAAAAGCCATACACATTATTTTTGTGGTCTGCTGGATGGCGGGGCTGTTTTATATTGTGCGCCTTTTTATTTACCACACCGAGGCGCAGGATAAGTCGGACGTAGAAAAAAAGATCTTATCCGCACAGTTTGAAGATATGGAGCGCAAGCTATGGTATGTGATAGCCGTACCTTCCATGATCATTACTATAGCGGCCGGTATCACCATGCTGGTATTGGTGCCTGCCTGGCTGCACCAAGGCTGGATGCACCTTAAACTCACCTTTGTATTGGGTTTGGTGGTATACCATCACATTTGCCAGAGCAAAATGAAACAGATGCGCAAAGGCATCTTCAAGTGGACTTCCACCCAGCTTCGCCTATGGAATGAGTTGGCTACCATTTTGTTATTCGCTATCGTGTTTCTGGTAGTATTGAAAAGCTCGCTGAACTGGATCTTCGGTGTAGTAGGTATTATCGTATTCTCGCTCATCATCATGTCGGCAGTGAAGATCTATAAGTATTTCAGGGAGAAGAAATAGTTACAGTTTTATCCGTCCTCAATAAAATCTCCATATCTCTAATTTTCAGATCGTAGGGTTGCTGTTCCCTTTACAACCTTTTCATATAAATCGGTCTTCTTAATTTTATTAAAAATTATTTTCACCCGCATGCAACCATTTAGCCCAAACATTCATCTTACCTTTAAATGATGTTTTTGGAGCGAACTTATACCATTGAGGAATTGATCAAACGCTGTAAGGCGGGCGAGCGTAAAGCATGTGAAATGCTTTACAAACAATTTGCTTCGAAAATGCTGGGGGTATGCATGCGCTACGCTACCGATAAGATGGAGGCCGAAGATATGCTACAGAATGGTTTTATAAAGGTTTTTAAGAAACTGGATGACTACCGCGGCGAAGGCTCTTTCGAGGGCTGGATCAGGCGTATTATGGTGCACAGCTCTATCGAGTACTACCGCAAGCACCATAAAATGCTGCAAGTGGTTGATGTGGAAGGTACAGGGCAGGAGCCATCGGTTAACGCTGTAGCCAATGCCAATTTGGATGCCCGCGATTTGATGGGTATGATACAACAACTGGCCCCGGGATATCGCATGGTATTTAACCTGTATGCCCTGGAAGGTTATTCGCACAAGGAGATAGCCGAAATTGTGGGCATCACCGAGGGCGCATCGAAATCGCAGCTGTCGAGAGCGCGTACTATATTGAAGGAGTTAATTGCAAAAAGTGAGGGAAAAAGATATGAATATGCAGGATAAAGAACTGGACGCTTTTTTCCATTCGAAATTGGATGATTTTGAAATGGAGCCATCCCACGATCTGTGGAAAGGCATTGCCGCCGAACTGGATAGCGACAAAAAGAAGAATTTAAAACCTTACCTAAGCATAGCGGCCACCATAGTGGTATTACTAACCGCCAGTATATTATTTATGCCCGGTAAACCAAAAGTAACCAATCAGCAGGTTGTGAAAACCAAGGTGAGCAGAAAGCCTCAACCTGTAAACAATACTCCTGTGCAGGCAAAGGTAATAGCGCCTGTACAACCTGTGGTTAAACAACAGGTACCCGTTGAAAGCATAGCGGCTACTAAAACTGTAAAACCGAAAGTGAAAACCAATACAGTTAACGCAGAAAAAGCGCTTGCTCATACACCTGTACAGCCGGTAGTTACAGAGCAGGAACCTGTGTTGGCAGCAAACACAGCTAAACCAGAGGAAACATTACACCCGGTGGTACCTGATACGGATATCGCGCTGTCGCTAAAAACAATTTCTGCCGAAACCGAACCTTTTAAAACAAAGCCTGTTGTAATGGCTTCAACAACACCGCCCGCAACCGAAAAACAAGCGACCGAGCAGGAACCTGTTAAAAAGAAAAAAAGGGGCTTTGGCGGATTTATGAACAGCCTGATAGCGAAAATTGATAAACGTAAAGATAAACTGATTGAATTTAAAGATGGCGACGGCGCTATTACAGGCATCAACCTCGGCATCATCAAAATAAAAAACGAAGACAAATAACAACCTATAATATCCAACATATATGAAACGTATAATTTTTACTATCGCTGCAATGCTTTTTACGGCGACCATATTCGCGCAAACCAAAACAGATACCGTTGTTACTACTACCACCACTATAACTACTGTTTCTACCGATACCACTAAACATTCGGATACTACCCGCACCAAAAAGCGTCGCTTTAAATTCAGCTTTAGTACCGATAATCATGATACATTAAAAACGCCATCAAAACAGCCCGGCTTTTCTTATGGCTTCGCTTTTTCACGTATCGACATTGGTTTTGCTACGCTGATTGATAACGGAAGCTTTAAGCTATCGGCCGATAACCAATTTTTAAGATATCGCTCATGGAAGAGCAGCAACTTCGGGTTAGACCTCGTACAGATCGGTTACCGCTTCAGCAGCTCATTTAAAATATACGCTTCCGGTGGTTTCGACTGGACAAGCTACCGCCTGCGCGAAGATGTATCGATAAAAAGGTTCCAACCATCGCTAACTTACACTACAGATGATATTGATTACGAAAAAAATAGCTTTTCATCAGTTTACCTGCGCATTCCGCTTACTTTTTACTGGAGAAGCCATAATGACAACCATGGCCACCGCTTCCACCTGGCGGGCGGTCCGCTGATGGGTTTCCTGATGAACGGAGCCACCAGGCAAAAAAGCACCGAGAACGGCGAGCAGAAATACACCGCCAGCTTTAACCTGGCCAAAGTACAATACGGTGCATTTGCCCGTATAGGCTACGGAGGCATAGGCATGTTCGCCAAATACTACTTCAACGATATGTTCGACGACAGTCCCGCCCAAAAAGGCCTTAAGAGCTTTATGATAGGCGCTACTATAGGATTCTAATTGGGAGGTAAAAGCTGAAAGGATAAAGCTTAAAGCTAAAAGCCGAAAGGCGGAAGGGTTAAAGGAATTGGTTGGATACGCCTGTGCCTTTAACCTTTCCGCCTTTTCTTTATTAATGATTAGTCCAGACGCTTGGCTCCGGCCAAGTGTCCACTATTACCCGGCCTCCGGCCGTTACGTATTACAGATATATGATTGCGGCGAGACGCCGCGGGTTAGCTGACACTTGGCCGCAGCCAAGCGTCGGCATTAAAGAGCTTTCGGCTTTCCGCTTTAAGCTTTCTCCTTTTACCTTTAGCCTTTTCGCTTTCTCCTTTAAGCTTTCGGCTTTAAGCTTTTACCTTTCACCTTTCTCCGTATATTTGCCGCTGATGACGGAAACTTCTTTTTTGCAGGCACGGGGGATAAGTAAAATTTTCCCGGGTGTACGCGCGGCGGGTGTTAAAGATATAAGCCTTGATATTGAGCAGGGAAAAATTACGGCCATAATAGGTGCCAGCGGCAGTGGTAAAAGTACCTTGCTGCGCATGTTGTTTGGCTTGATAAGTCCGGAACAAGGGGAAGTCCGCTTTAAGGATGAACGTGTTTGGGGACCCGAAGAAAAGCTGATCCCCGGCCACGACTCCATGAAGATGGTAACCCAGCATACCGACGATCTGAACACCTTTGCCAAGGTTTGGGATAACGTAGCCTCGCTGTTGCCCAATACCAACCTGCAAGCCAAAAAAGAAAAAACTGAAAATGTCCTTACCCAGCTCAATATGCTGCACCTGGCCACCAAGCAGGTGGTAGACCTTAGCGGCGGCGAGAGGCAGCGTGTAGCCATAGCCCGCGCGCTGGTAATGCAACCCGAAGTTTTATTGCTTGATGAACCTTTTAATCAGGTAGATACCTCTTTCCGGGAAGGGTTGCAGCAGGATATCAGGCAGATTGTTAAAGATACCGGCATTACAGTGATCATGGTATCGCACGATCCTGCCGAAGTACTTTCCATGGCCGATGAGCTGATCGTGCTAAAGGATGGCGAGATTTTGGAAAAGGGTATTCCGAAAGCGCTGTATGCCAATCCGGGATATCTGTATACCGCCCAACTACTCACCAATTGCAATGTGATGGACGCGGCTGAAGCAAAAGCCTGTGGAATTAATGCAGATAAAAGTACCGTGGTAGTATATCCCGAATGGGTAACCATTACCCACAGCCTAACCCATAAAGACTGGACGGTAAAGCAAGTGCTTTTCAAAGGTTTTTACGAAGACCTGATACTGCACAACGGCCACACCCAACTACGCGCCGTAAACCAGGAAAAAGGCAAATACAAGGACGGCGATACCGCCAACCTGAAAGTGAAGAAGTGGTTGGAGTATTAAATACAGACATTCGGAAGAACATTTAAAGAGTAATGGGCTTGTGCGATTCCCTCCCATGGGAGCGTAGGGAGGGGTTAATCCATTGCTCGTACAAACCCCTCCTTGCCACCGCGATTCCCACCACACTCCTCCCAAGGGAGGAATAAGAAAATACATAAATTCGGAAGGAATAAAAGAGTAGGGGAATGTGCGATTCCCTCCCATGGGAGGGTGTAGGGAGGGGTTCATCCACTGCCGTACAAACCCCTCCTTGCCACCGCTATTCCCACCACACTCCTCCCGAGGGAGGAATAAGAAAGTCTCCGAAAGCGGATAAATATTAAGCCACCCAACTACCGTTTACCAGGTTTAATTGCTTTTTAGCGCGAGTTACGGCGGTGTACCACCAGCGGCAAAGTTCGTTATGGGGCATGCCATACATTTTACTTTCCAAAAACAGGTATACGTCGTCCCACTCGCCGCCTTGTGCTTTGTGGCAGGTTACGGCGTAACCGTACGATGCTTTGAGGCTGCTCATGTACTCGTCGTCGCGCATGGCTTTTTTATATTTTTCGGAGTTTTGCGCTATGTTCTTAGCCCGCATACGCTTATTAAAATCCATTAGCAAAAACTGCGACTGATCATTAGTTAAACCACCTTTCGGGCTTTCCAGGGCATCCATGGATAGGAGCATGGTAGTTTCTTTGTCAGATGCCAGCGCCTTAATGCGCACCTGCTGAAACACGAGGTGCGAGCGGTATTTTAGTTCGCCAAGTTCCAGCACCTCCACAAAATCACCATTGGTTAAAGCTACGGCATAGTTGTTTTGCGTTACCAACAATATATCGCCCTCCTGCAATGGCGCATCGACCGAGCCGTAAAGTTCCCTGCGCATGGCTTTGTTAATGTTTTGTACCAGCGCGTTGCTGCGGGCTATGGCAAGCGTTTTATTGGCGCCGGTGGCTTTATATTTTTGTACGTAATGATGAAAGATATCTTTATCCGAAAAATGTAGTTTGATGTTATTCAGATCGCGGGCAGGTAATTGAGGAAAACGCGCCGGGATATCCTGCGTGCTCATATTACGGATAGAGGTAGCAAGGGTAAGGATGCCGTTATCAGCATTGGTGCGCTCTATTTTGGTCAGCGTTACCACCATAGCGGTAAGTCCTTTAGCCGAAAGCCAGTTTACATCCAAAGCCGGACTAAAAGCCTGCCCGACCGGGGGCAGCTGACACGGATCGCCAACAAAGATGATCTTGTTTTGGCCGGCTACTTCAAAAAAATCATCAAGTAAAATACCCGAACCGAATGTAGCGAAAGCCTGATCTTTCGATACTTCGCACGACATCATGGAGGCTTCATCAACTATATAAAGCTTTTTATCTTCATCGGGTGCACGCAGCAAAAATTGCAGCGTCATCTGGCCATTGCTGTTAATTTTACTGTCGGTCTTTGAGTTTTCCTCAATACCGTCAATCTTACTGAAATTATAAAGTTCGCTGTGTACTGTTTTGGTAGTGAAACCTGTTTTACCCTTTAATACGCTCGCCGCGCGGCCGGTAGAAGCCAGCATGCAAAACTTCTGTTCGCGTTTCTCCAGCCAGTTGCACAGGTGCTGCATCAGGAAGGTTTTACCGGTACCTGCATAACCCCTCAATACCAGTATATTGGTAGTAGGGTGCTTCAAAAACTCTTGTATAGTTTCAAAAGCCGCTTGCTGATCAGGGTTTAAGGTATACGCCGCCATTAGATGGCGCTAAATATAAGGATATTTTGCTAAATAAATTAGTATGATTTGATTTTGGCTTGAATGCTAAGAAAGGCAAGGTAGAAGGGGACGAGAATAATGCCAGTGGTCGGTGTTATCACCGAAGGTATTTGGAAGAGATAAGAAATGCGGGGCAATGTGCGATTCCCTCCCTTGGGAGGGTGTAGGGAGGGGTTTCATCAACCGGATATTTTAATTAAAATGCCGTATAAACCCCTCTCTGCCATCGCTCTCCCAACGCGCCCCTCCCCAAGGAGGGATTGTAAAAAAATAGAATATTTATATGGCTTACACCAAATATTCAAACAATGTTTGATCTCTGTTAATCTCTATTACGTCAAACCTGTGCTCGGCCATGCGTTGCATGAGGGCCGGGTAGTCATCGGCAGATTTTAGTTCGATACCTACCAGCGCAGGGCCGTTCTCTTTAGCTGTTTTTTTGATGAACTCGAAACGGGTAATATCATCGCCCGGGCCTAATACATTGCTTACGAACAACTTTAAAGCGCCCGGGCGTTGCGGGAAACGTACGATGAAGTAATGTTTCAATCCTTCATATAGCAGCGATTTTTCTTTAATCTCCTGCATGCGGTCGATATCGTTATTACCACCGCTGATCACGCATACTACTTTTTTGCCTTTTATCTGATCTTTAACCAAATCAAGCACCGCTACTGATAGCGCTCCTGCCGGTTCAACCACAATGGCATCCTCGTTGTATAATTTAAGTATAGTAGTACAAACCTTACCTTCGGGTACCAGCAACATTTCGTCCAATACTTCGCGGCATATTTTGTAGGTTATGCTGCCCACGCGTTTCACCGCAGCGCCGTCTACAAAACGGTCGATATGGTCAAGAGTTACCGGGCCATCATTTCCAAAAGCGCCAACCATTGAGGGGGCACCTTCGGGCTCAATACCTATCAGTAAAATATCCGGGTTTTGCGATCGCAGGTAAGTTCCTGTACCGGCTGCCAAACCGCCGCCGCCAACCGGCATAATAACGGCTTCCACATCGGGCAGGTCTTTCAATATCTCTACACCAACGGTACCTTGTCCCTCAATAACAGGGTAGGTATCAAACGGCGGAATAAAGGTCATTCCGTGTGTTTCGGTGTAGATGAGGGCTTCGCGCAGGCAATCGTCAAAAGTATCACCGGTTAAAACGGTTTCAACACTGCCATTGCCAAACATCAGGGTTTGCTTAACTTTTTGCTTCGGGGTAATTTCGGGCATAAAAATTACGCCTTTAGTACCTAACCTGTTGCATGAAAATGCTACGCCCTGTGCATGGTTGCCCGCGCTTGCACATACCACACCACGGCCCAACTGCTCGGCAGTTAACTGGCTGATCATGTTGTAGGCGCCGCGCAATTTATAAGAGCGTACTATTTGCAGGTCCTCACGTTTCAGGTAAATATCGCATTCGTATTTTGCTGAAAGGCCTGCATTATATTGTAATGGCGTATGTTTAACTACACCCTTTAAGCGCTGGTGTGCCGCTTCAAAATCAAGCAAATGTTCGGTTTCTGTACCCATTATTATTGTTTTACCAAACGATATGCCAGTAGGGTTTGCAAATCATCGTCATTTATATCCAGCTTGCTATCCGCAAGCGCCAGGAAGCGTGTATAGGCTTCGTTCAATTCTTCTTTACTTAACTGGTGACCCAAACGCTCTAAGTGGAATTTTAAAGCATGGCGACCGCTGCGTGCTGTAAGCACGATGCTCGCGCTCGGGAAACCAACGTCTTCCGGACGAATGATCTCGTAGTTCTCACGGTTTTTCAGGAAACCATCCTGGTGAATACCCGAACTGTGCGCGAAGGCATTAGCTCCAACAATTGCTTTGTTAGGCTGTACCGGCATTCGCATTTGGGTGCTTACCATACGGCTCATTTCGTAAAAGTTCTTTGAGTTTACGTTGGTGTATAAGCCCAATGTTTGGTGCGTTTTTAACACCATTACCACTTCCTCTATAGAGGTATTACCGGCACGCTCGCCGATACCGTTAATGGTACCTTCAATTTGCCTCGCGCCGTTTTGCAAACCCGCAATTGAGTTGGCCGTAGCTAAGCCAAGGTCGTTATGGCAATGTACCGATATTATGGCTTTATCGATGTTTTTTACGTTCTCTTTCAGAAAACGGATCTTGCTGCCGTATTGGTCGGGCAGGCAATAGCCGTTAGTATCTGGAATGTTTACTACCGTAGCGCCTGCTGCAATAACGGCTTCCACCATTTTTGCCAGGTACTCAACGTCGGCACGGCCGGCATCTTCAGCGTAAAACTCAATATCTTCTACAGCGCGTTTGGCGTATTTAACGGCCTCAACGGCGCGTTCTAAAATTTCCTCGCGGGTGCTGTTAAATTTATGCTTGATGTGCATATCCGACGAACCGATACCGGTGTGGATACGCGGGTGTTTGGCGTATTTAAGTGATTCGATAGCGGCATCTATATCACCTTTGTTGGCCCTGGTAAGGGCGCAAACGGTAGGCTCTTTTACAGCTTTTGATATTTCTACCACGCTCTGAAAATCGCCCGGACTTGAGATAGGGAAACCGGCTTCAATAATATCCACGCCCAGTATTTCAAGCTCGCGTGCTATCTCAATTTTTTCGGGGGTTGTTAACTGGCAACCCGGTACCTGCTCGCCATCGCGCAGCGTAGTATCAAAAACATAGACTCGGTTGGGATCGTGTAACATAAGCTTTTTTCTTTTTAGTTGTAAGTTGTGTGTTGTATGTTGTAGGTAATGTGTGAGAGGAGCAATTCGGCTTACAACTCACAACATTCAACTTACAACTCCTTTATTGCTATAAATCTTAATCTCTTATAATCGGCGTACCATTGGCCGCCTTCGTTGTAATGTGGTTCGAGCAGGGCGGTTACTTCGGCCAGCATTTGTTGTTTTTCTTCCTGCGGGATGCCTGCTAAAAACAGCGGACCAAACATGGTGATCCATTTGGCTACTCCCTGGTCGCCATCTTGCAGCGGCGTTTTACGGTCGAAATGTGCCGCGTAAGTTACCCTGAAACCGTGTGCCTCCAGCTTTGATGTATACTCGCCCATTGACGGGAAGTACCACACCTTGGTTTCGGCTTGTTTTTTATAACCGTGGTTTAACAATACCTCGCGTGTTGCCGCAATTAAATGTTTCACATTGCCTTTACCACCCATTTCGGCCACAAAGCGGCCGCCGGGTTTAAGACTGTTGTAAACACTGGTCATCATGGCATCGGTATTTTTTATCCAGTGCAATACCGCGTTTGAAAATACGGCATCGTATTGATCATCCGTAGTGAATTTCGTAGCATCCTCAACCGCGAAATCAATTTCAGGATAGTTGCCTTTAGCCTGTTTGATCATGTCTGCCGAGCTATCGGTACCCTTTACCCTTGCGCCAAGCTGATGTATCTGCTGTGTTAAATAACCTGTTCCGCAACCCAGATCAAGGATATGCTCACCGGCTTTAACCTCCAGCAACTCCAGCACATTCTCGCCGTATTGAAATACGAATGAGTGCTTTTGATCATATAATTCAGCGTTCCATTTCATTTTTTAGTCATTTGTTATTAGTCATTGGGCCATTGCGGTCATTAGGGCATTTGCTTTTCGCTTTCACATCAACTCACCCTGTCATCGCTTTGCTCGACATCCCTCTCTGCTGCGCAAAGAGGGAGTTTTTAGGGTTTGCTTTTCGCTTTTACCTTTCAGCTTTCGCCTTTCTCCCTTTAACCTCAACTCAAGTATTCCAGTACCTTTTGGCCCATGGCTTCGGTGCCTAATATTTTTGCTTTGTCGGTTGTAGCGTCGGCGATGTCGCCGGTGCGGTAGCCGTCTTTCAGTGCTTTATCAATAGCGTCGGTTATCTTCTTGGCTTCTTCTTTGAGGCCGAAACTGATCTCGAACATCAACGCTACCGATAGTATTGATGCGAGTGGATTGGCTTTATCCTGACCGGCAATATCATGTGCCGAACCGTGGATAGGCTCAAAGAAACCTGTACCATCACCCACCGATGCTGATGCCAGCATACCCATTGAACCTGCAATTTGCGATGCTTCATCAGTTAATATATCACCGAAAAGGTTGGCGGTTAATACCACGTCAAACTTTTTAGGATTTTTAACCAGTTGCATGGCCGCATTATCGATAAACATGTGTTCGGTTTCTACATCCGGGTATTGCTTGGCCAGTTCCTGTACCACTTCACGCCACAGGCGTGATGCTTCCAGTACGTTGGCTTTATCTACCGAGCATAATCTTTTACCGCGTACGCGGGCTGCTTCAAATGCTTTGGTAGCAATACGCTCTACTTCGTAACGGTGATAGATCATCAGATCCGACGCGGTATTGCGGTCTTCGCTGCGCTTCTTTTCGCCGAAGTATACATCGCCGGTCAGTTCGCGGAAGAAGAGGATATCCGTTCCTTTTAGTATTTCGGCTTTAAGGCTTGATGCGCCAAGCAGTTCATCAAACAGCATGATAGGGCGCAGGTTGGCATATAAGCCCAATTCCTTACGGATCTTCAGCAAGCCTTGTTCCGGTCTTACTTTGGCCGACGGGTCGTTATCGTATTTGATGTGACCGATAGCGCCGAACAAAATAGCATCGCTGGCTTTTGCTTTGGCAAGTGTTTCGTCGGGCAACGGCTCGCCGGTAACTTCAATGGCCGCGTGGCCCATCAAAGCTTCGTCGAACGTAAACTCATGACCGAAATCTTTACCTATTTGCTCTAAAACAGCTTTGCCCCAGGTCGTAACCTCGGGGCCTATCCCGTCGCCGGGTATTACTAATATGTGTTTTTTAATTCCCATTTTATATGTGTTGTGAGTTGCCGGTTGCGAGTTGCGGGTAACCCCTTCAACACACAACTTGCAACATTCAACTAATTATCTCTTTTCCTCAAATTCAACAACCTTCTCTTTGTTGCTTAAAATATAGTCGATATCGTCATAACCGTTGGTCATGCAGGCTTTTTTGTACGGGTTGATCTCGAAGTTCTCCTGTTCGCCGGTGGTTACAATTTTGATGAACTGATCAACCAGGTTTATTTCTACCTGCGCGTTATGGTCGGCAAATACGGCATCGAATATCTTTTTCAAAAACTCGTCGCTCACCTGTACCGGCAGCAAGCCATTGTTAAGGGCATTGCCTTTAAATATATCGGCAAAAAAGCTGCTTACTACGGCATCAAAGCCATAATCGTCAATAGCCCAGGCGGCATGTTCGCGACTACTGCCGCAACCAAAGTTTTTGCCTGCAACCAATATCTTACCACTGTAAGTAGGGTTGTTAAGCACGAAATCTGTCTTCGGGTTGTCGTTCTCATCAAAGCGCCAATCGCGAAACAGGTTATTGCCAAAACCCTCGCGGGTAGTAGCCTTCAAAAAACGAGCGGGGATGATCTGGTCGGTATCGATATTCTCTATCGGCAACGGCACCACGCTGGTTTGTATATGTTTGAATATTTTAGTAGCCATGATCTGAATTTTGTCTGAACCTGAATTTTTAGAATTAAATAATTTTCAGAATTTCTTTAAAATGAAAAATTGCTTGTACTATATTTCTTATTAAATAATCGTTTAAACTGGAGGCTTTTACTGCCAAAGTTTATAAGTAAACCGGTTTTTAAATTATATGCTTCCAAATAATTAAGTGCTTGCGCCAAATGAACATCTTCCAATTGTATAATCGCTTTCAGTTCAACCATAATTTCGTCATCAACAAAAAAATCAACCCTGCGTGTACCTATCTGCTGTTGTTTGTAATATATTGGCATTTCCATTTCTCTCACAAACCCCAAGCCTTCATCCTGAAATTCTATCTCTAATGCTCTTTGATATATTACCTCCTGAAAACCGTTACCCAATACTCCGTGAACCCTCATTGCACAACCTATAATTCTGCTTGTACAATCTTTAAATTCTTCCGGTGATCTTTTAACGCCCTCCATTCTGTTAATTCAACCAATTCTTTAATTCCGGTTTAGACAATGAATGTTAATTTACCAATTCACCTGATCCCAACAATTCCCTTATATCAGTAACCTTCCCGGTAATGGCTGCTGCTGCGGCGGTTAGGGGGCTGGCTAAGAATGTGCGTGAGTTGGGGCCTTGTCTGCCTTCAAAGTTTCTGTTTGAGGTTGATACGCAGTATTTGCCTGCGGGTATCTTGTCCTCGTTCATACCTAAGCAGGCGCTGCATCCCGGTTCGCGGAGCGGGAAACCTGCTTCTGCAAATATCTTGTCGAGGCCTTCGCTTATGGCCTGTTGTTCTACCTGTTTTGATCCCGGTACTACCCAAACGGTAACGTTATCGGCCTTGTGCTTGCCTTTTACAAAGGCGGCAACCTGGCGCAGATCTTCAATACGGGAGTTGGTGCAACTGCCGATGAAAACATAGTCGATAGGTTTACCCAGCAACTGGTCGTCGTCGTGCAGGCCCATATATTCGAGTGATTTTTTGTACGAACCTTGTTCTTTAGGTTCAAAATCAGTAGTTGATGGCACGTGTTGTGTAACCCCGATACCCATACCCGGATTAGTTCCGTAGGTGATCATCGGTTCAATATCTTCGGCTTTAAAGCTTAATACTTCGTCAAACTGAGCGTCTTCGTCGCTGAATAAAGTTCTCCAGTAAGCTTCTGCCTTGTCCCACTCTTCGCCTTTAGGGGCAAATTCGCGACCTTTTACATAGTTAAT
This sequence comes from Mucilaginibacter gynuensis, assembly GCF_039541195.1. Lineage (NCBI taxonomy): Bacteria > Pseudomonadati > Bacteroidota > Sphingobacteriia > Sphingobacteriales > Sphingobacteriaceae > Mucilaginibacter > Mucilaginibacter gynuensis. The sequence continues at coordinate 177,313 of NZ_BAABFT010000008.1, read as the reverse complement.
AGTAATATCATCCGGAGCAATTAAGCCACAGCGTGCACCCATTTCGATGCTCATATTACAAATGGTCATGCGGCCTTCCATACTTAAAGCACGTATGGTATCGCCTGCATATTCAACAGCATAACCTGTACCGCCCGCCGCCGAAATTTTGGCGATGATGTACAGGATAATATCTTTAGCGCCAACGCCGTTTTGCAGCTTGCCGTTAACTTCTATCTTCATTCTTTTAGGGCGCGATTGCAGCAAACATTGTGTTGCCATAACCTGCTCTACCTGCGATGTACCAATACCAAACGCTATAGCGCCAAAAGCGCCATGGGTTGATGTATGGCTGTCGCCGCAAACGTAAGTGCCACCCGGGCGCGTTATGCCCAGTTCGGGCCCTATTACGTGTACAATACCCTGGTAAGGGTGGCCTAAACCGTAAAGCTCTATACCAAATTCTTTGGTGTTTTTGGTAAGCATATCAACCTGGTAACGCGAAAGCTCCTCCTTAATAGGCAGGTGCTGATCCCAGGTAGGTACGTTATGATCGGCAGTGGCAACGGTTTGTTGTGGCCTGAAAACCGGCAAACCACGCTTACGCAATCCGTCAAATGCCTGCGGACTGGTTACCTCGTGTATAAAATGTGTATCAATATATAAAATATCAGGAAAGCCCTCGTTGCTGCTCACAACATGCGCGTCCCAAATTTTATCGAATAATGTTTGTCCCATTTTTATTTTAGTGTCAGTTATAAAAATCAATGTGAGGTACGATGCAACCTCTTTAAGCAAATCTGATAATTGATAGTTCAGAGATTGCTTCGTACCTCGCAATGACGTGCGGTTATGGGCTTTCGGCTTAACTCACCCTGTCGTCGCTTTGCTCGACATCCCTCTCTGCTACGCAAAGAGGGAGTTTTTAGATGTTTTCGGCTTTTAGCTTTAACCTTTCGGCTTTCGCCTTAAAAATTATGCTTCTACAGCCTGGTTTTCAGGGCGAAGGCTGCGTACAGTTTTACCTGCTTGCCACATTTCGCTGTCGCGCAGTTCAGCAAGTTCCACGTTTAATTTTTCGCGGTAGTCAGGCTGGCTGTTCAGGTCGATAGAACGTTGAGATTCTTTACCTGTAGCAACACTTTTGTATAATTCTTCAAATACCGGTTTAGTAGCGTCATGGAATTTTTTCCACCAATCTAACGCGCCGCGTTGTGCGGTAGTTGAGCAATTGGCGTACATCCAGTCCATACCATTTTCGGCAACTAATGGCATTAATGATTGGGTTAACTCTTCAACAGTTTCGTTGAAAGCTTCAGATGGTGAGTGACCATTGCTGCGTAATACATCGTATTGTGCAGCGAAGATACCCTGGATACAACCCATCAGCGTACCACGCTCGCCGGTTAAATCGCTGTATACTTCTTTCTTGAAGTTGGTTTCGAACAGGTAACCGCTACCTACGGCAATACCTAAAGCTATAACACGGTCTTGCGCATTACCTGTAGCATCCTGGAAGATAGCGTAGCTTGAGTTTAAGCCGCGACCTTGCAGGAACATGCGGCGTAATGATGTACCTGAACCTTTAGGTGCAACCAAAAATACGTCAACATCAGCAGGAGGAACGATGCCTGTTTGCTCGTTAAAAGTGATACCGAAACCGTGAGAGAAGTATAATGCTTTACCCGGAGTAAGGTGTTTTTTAACTGTTGGCCATAATTCAATTTGAGCCGCGTCACTTAATAAGTAGCAAATGATAGTACCTTTTTCAAGGGCTTCTTCAATTTCAAAAAGGGTTTCGCCCGGTACAAAGCCATCAGCAACAGCTTTATCCCAGGTTTTTGAATTTTTACGCTGACCAACAATTACGTTAATGCCATTGTCTTTTTGATTTAGCGCCTGGCCCGGACCTTGAACACCGTAACCAATTACAGCTACAACTTCGTTTTTAAGTACTTCCTGAGCTTTTGATAAAGGGAACTCCTCGCGGGTTACTACATTTTCTTCAGTGCCGCCGAAATTTAATTTTGCCATGATTTTGTTTTTGTTTTTTGTGATCTCATCTATTTTGAGGACGAGAGCAGCGATTTTATTTTTAGGTTATTGTTATTTAATTTTTTCTGGATTTCACCGATTTTGTTTCTTGTGATTTCACCGATTTTTTTGTCTGAATCAGGATTTACAGGATTATTGAATTTTCAGAATTTTGTTAATTCGTTAATCCTGTAAATTCTGATCCTACATCGTAAACACTTTCTGTCCTTTGTTCAGGTATTCGTTTTCTATTACATCTTCACCTGGTTCAAGGCGTTCAAATTCTCGTAGTTTGGAGTTGAAGCCTTCGCTGTCTTTAATGATAGCTACCCTTGCGCTGCGTACAAACTCAATAAGTCCGTATGGTTGCAGTATGGTGATCAGGTTATCGGTTTCCTCGCGGTGACCGGTAGTTTCAAACACGGTATAATCTTTACGGATCACTACCGCGCGTGCGCCGTTTTCGCGTAGCAAACGCTCAACACTTACCTTTTCGGCAATTACATCGGTTGATAGCTTGTACAACGCCAGTTCTTGCCAAATCACATCCTGATTGGTGTGGTAGTATACTTTTAATACCTCAACCTGTTTCTCTATCTGACGGCAAAGCTTGCGCACCACATCTTCTGATTCGGTAATAAGAATGTTGAATCTGTGGATGCTTTCAATCTCCGACGGAGAGGTGTTCAAACTCTCGATATTGATCTTACGGCGGGTAAATATAATAGCTATTCTGCTTAAAAGACCAATTTGGTTTTCGGTATAAACCGTTATGTTAAATTCCTGTTTCTCTGTTTCTGGAGTGCTCATAATATTTTCTTTTTAGTGCCCCGGTGGTTTTTGTACCGGTTTCGCATTTTTAGAAGTTCACTGTAGCTTTCAGCTTTCGCCTTTAAGCTTTCAGCCTTTATCTTATTTAAGCCTTATTTCTGATACGCTGCAACCTTGTGGTACCATCGGGAATACGTTGTTCTCTTTGGTAACAATTACTTCTAACAGGAATGAACCTTTGTTATTAAGCATTTCTTTCAGGGCATCCTGCAAGTCGTCGCGTTTGTCGATAGAGCGGCCTGCTATGCCGTAACCGCTGGCTACGCGCACAAAATCCGGACTTTGTATATCCACGAAAGAATAACGGCGCTCGTTGAAGAGTTCCTGCCACTGGCGTACCATACCCAGGAAACGGTTATTAAGAATAATGATCTTTACATCAACACCCGACTGCATAATGGTACCCAGCTCTTGCAAGGTCATCTGGAAACCACCATCACCAATAATGGCGACAACGGTACGATCATGCGCGCCAAATTTAGCGCCTATGGCAGCCGGCAAGGCAAAGCCCATGGTACCTAAACCGCCGCTGGTAACGTTACTGCGGGTATTGTTCAGTTTGGCATAACGGCAAGCCACCATTTGGTGCTGACCAACATCGGTAACGATAACGGCGTCACCATTGGTAAGCTCGTTAAGTTGTTTAATTACCTCGCCCATGGTCATTTCTTCGGTGGTTGGGTTTAGCTCGTTGTGGATAACCGCGTCAACTTCTTTTTGGGTATAGTCGTTGAATTTGGCAACCCATTCGGTATGTTTCGCTTCGTTAACCAGTTCGGTTAATAAAGGCAAAGTCTCTTTACAATCGCCCCAAACAGGTACGGTTGATTTTACGTTCTTGTCTATCTCAGCCGGGTCAATATCCAGGTGAACTACTTTGGCTTGTTTAGCATATTTATCCAGGCGACCGGTTACGCGGTCGTCAAAACGCATACCGATGGCGATAAGCACATCGCACTCGTTGGTTAATACGTTAGGGCCATAGTTACCGTGCATACCCAGCATACCTACGTTAAGCGGGTGATCTGTAGGGATAGCGCCAGCACCAAGGATGGTCCATGCGGCAGGGATACCGCTTTTTTCAACAAAAGCTTTGAACTCCTGCTCGGCACTGCCTAAAATAACGCCTTGTCCCCAAAGGATGAAAGGCTTTTTAGCCTGGTTGATCAGTTCGGCAGCCTGCTCAATGTATTGTTTACGCACAATAGGTTTTGGCCTGTAGCTGCGGATGTGTTTACATGGGGTATAACCGCTGTAATCAAATTTTTGGATTTGCGCGTTTTTGGTGATATCGATCAGAACCGGGCCCGGGCGACCGCTTTTAGCGATATAGAATGCCTTTGCAATAACTTCCGGAATTTCGGTAGCATCAGTAACCTGGTAGTTCCATTTGGTAACCGGGGTAGTGATGTTGATTACGTCGGTTTCCTGGAAGGCATCGGTACCTAAAAGGTGCGCGAAAACCTGCCCGGTGATACATACTAATGGCGTACTGTCAATTTGTGCATCGGCCAAACCTGTTACCAGGTTGGTAGCGCCGGGGCCGCTGGTGGCGAATACTACACCCACTTTGCCCGAGGTACGTGCATAACCCTGACCGGCATGGATGCCGCCCTGTTCGTGACGTACCAAAATGTGGTTTAACTTTTCGCTGTAATCATACAGCGCGTCATATATCGGCATTATGGCACCACCCGGGTAACCGAAAATGGTTTCGGTACCTTCGGCTATTAATGCTTCTAATAATGCAACCGAACCCGAAACTTCTGTGGTTTCTTTTTCCGCGGCTGCTGTTAGTATTTCTTGTTGTGCAACTTCCATACTGTTTATTCTTTTGATTTCACCGATGTGTTTAATTTCACCGGTGTATTGTTTGCAATTTTGTTGTTCGTGGCCGTACTGATTTGAATTTAACGATTACCGTAATTAATGTACTTATACATTCTGTTCATTCGTTAAATGCTGTTATTCAGTATTATTCATCTGTTACACAGCCTTCTGCGGCTGTGCTAACGCTCTTGGCATATTTGTATAAAAGCCCTTTGGTTACACGATAGTTAGGCTGTGTCCATGTTGCCTTACGTGCTGCTATCTCTTCATCAGATACTTTGAGTATCATGGTGTTTTTGGTAGCATCAATTTCTATCCTGTCTTCGTCTTTTACAAATGCTATCAAGCCGCCTTCAAATGCTTCGGGGGTGATGTGGCCAACTACAAATCCGTGGGTACCGCCCGAGAAACGCCCATCTGTGATGAGTGCTACCGAAGCGCCTAAGCCTGCGCCAAAAATGGCAGACGTTGGTTTAAGCATTTCGGGCATGCCCGGCGCGCCTTTAGGGCCCACGTTACGAATCACTACCACATCACCGGCTTTGACTCGGCCGCTGGTAATACCTTCAATAAGTTCAAACTCGCCATCAAACACGCGGGCAGGGCCTTCAAAAAAGTCGCCCTCTTTACCGCTTATCTTAGCTACACTGCCGCCTTCGGCAAGGTTGCCGTAAATAATTTGTAAGTGACCTGTAGCCTTCACCGGTTTTTCAACAGGCCATATAATATCTTGTTTATTAAAATCAAGTGCCGGAACTTCGGCCAGGTTTTCGGCCAGCGTTTTGCCGGTTACGGTAAGGCAATCGCCATGCAGCCAGCCTTGTTCCAGGCAATATTTCATTACTGCCGGTATACCGCCAACCGCATGCAAATCGGTCATCATGTACTTACCGCTCGGTTTCATATCAGCCAGTACCGGTATACGGTCGCTTATATCCTGAAAATCATCCTGGGTAAGCTTCACGTCCACGCTTTTTGCCATGGCTATCATGTGCAGCACCGCGTTGGTACTCCCGCCTAATACCATAATCACTACCATCGCGTTCTCAAATGCCTTGCGGGTCATGATGTCGCTTGGTTTAATATCTTTTTCTAACAGCAGTTTTATGGCTTTGCCCGCTGCCAGGCACTCTTCCTTCTTTTCATCGCTCAAAGCAGGGTTGCTTGATGAGTAAGGTAAACTCATTCCTAAAGCTTCGATAGCCGCTGCCATTGTATTGGCGGTATAAACACCACCGCATGCACCTGCGCTTGGGCAGGCATTTTTTATTACACCAATAAAATCTTCGGGACTGATAGTACCGGCGATTTTTTTGCCTAAGGCCTCAAAGGCTGATACGATGTTAAGATCTTCGCCTTTCCAGCGCCCCGGATGAATAGTGCCACCATATACCATTATCGACGGACGGTTTAAACGGCCCATCGCAATGATAGATCCGGGCATATTTTTATCACAACCCGGCAGGGTGATCAAACCATCGTAGTATTGCGCGCCGGTAACAGCTTCTATGGAGTCGGCAATAACATCACGGCTTATTAAAGAGTAACGCATGCCGGGGGTACCGTTACCCATACCATCGCTTACGCCAATAGTATTGAATATCAAACCCACCAGATCTTCGTTCCAAATACCTTGTTTAACAATTTTAGCCAAATCGTTAAGGTGCATGTTGCAGGTATTACCATCATAACCCATGCTTGCTACACCTACCTGGGCTTTCTTCATATCGTCGTCGGTTAAGCCAATGCCGTAAAGCATTGCTTGTGCCGCAGGCTGAGTAGGGTCCTGGGTAAAGGTTTTGCTGTATTTGTTTAATTCAACAGCTTGTAAAGTATCGGTGGAAGAACTCATATAGTATTTATATTTATGATCTTATATTTTAGGTTTCGCTTAGCGCTAAAAATCAATATTGTTAAGGTAGACAGACGGCTTATTTTTCGCAATAGCAATAACAAAAATTTTAATTTAGTATTTTATTTGTTATTTTATTGTTTATTCAGAATTAAAGTATGTAAATATATAAATAATAAGAATTATATTTTTATCAAAATAGACCAAAGTTAAAATCGGTATTCGGTATGTATTCTATGCAAGCATAGTAAAGTGTCGTTTTTCTGCCTGAAATTGGGTGCAACCGTAAAATTGTCGCAAAAAAAAGGCCCCGGTTAGTTACCGGGGCCTTTTCAAAATAGCTTGTATCTTATCAGTTTGAAATACCTTCGGCAAGTACGGTGATTTTGTTGTTTAATGCTTCAACTACCCCGCCTTTAATAAAAAAGACTTCCTCTTTAATGCCACCACCACGCACAATCAGTTTTCCATCCTGTAAGGTTGAAATAATTGGCGCGTGATTGTTCAGTATCTCAAAAGAACCTAAAGCTCCGGGCAGGGTAACTGATGTTGCCTCGCCTTCGTAAACTGTTTTATCCGGAGTAAGAATTTCTAATGTCATTTCTTTAGTATCAAGTATTGAGTATCAAGTATCAAGTAACTTTTATAATATCAGGTAGCAATATGTCTTGATACCTGATACTAAATACTTGTTACTATTATGATTGTCAGGTATCAAGTAAATATGTTGTAGTATCAGGTAGCAATATCGTCTTGATACCTGATACTAAATACTTGATACTAACTATTAGCTTCTGCTAATAATTTTTTGCCTTTTTCAATAGCGTCTTCAATGTTACCAACAAGGTTGAATGCTGCTTCAGGATATTCATCCACTTCACCATCCATAATCATGTTGAAACCTTTGATGGTATCTTTAATGTCAACCAATACACCTTTTAAACCGGTGAACTGCTCAGCAACAAAGAATGGCTGTGAAAGGAAACGCTGTACACGACGTGCGCGTGATACAACCAGTTTATCTTCCTCGCTCAACTCATCCATACCAAGGATAGCGATGATATCTTGTAACTCTTTGTAACGTTGTAAAGTTTCTTTAACGCGTTGTGCAGTATTGTAGTGCTCGTCGCCTAAAACGGCAGCGCTAAGGATACGTGAAGTTGAATCCAACGGATCCACCGCAGGGTAAATACCCAACTCGGCAATTTTACGTGAAAGTACGGTTGTAGCATCTAAGTGGGCGAAGGTTGTAGCCGGCGCCGGGTCGGTCAAGTCATCCGCAGGTACGTATACCGCTTGTACTGAAGTGATCGAACCATTTTTGGTTGAAGTGATACGTTCTTGCATCAAACCCATCTCGGTAGCAAGGGTTGGCTGGTAACCTACCGCCGAAGGCATACGGCCTAACAACGCTGATACCTCAGAACCTGCTTGGGTGAAACGGAAGATGTTATCGATGAAGAATAGGATATCACGGCCTTTACCATCTTCGCCACCATCGCGGAAATACTCGGCGATAGTTAAACCTGATAATGCCACACGTGCACGTGCACCGGGAGGCTCGTTCATTTGACCGAACACGAAGGTTGCTTTTGAATCTTTCAAAGCTTCGGCGTCAACTTTAGTTAAGTCCCAACCACCTTCTTCCATTGAATGCATAAATGCATCACCATATTTTATAATGCCCGATTCAAGCATCTCACGCAAAAGGTCATTACCTTCACGGGTACGCTCGCCTACACCGGCAAATACTGATAAACCTGAGTATGCTTTCGCGATGTTGTTGATCAGTTCCTGGATCAATACGGTTTTACCTACACCCGCACCACCAAACAAACCGATCTTACCACCTTTAGCGTAAGGCTCTAATAAGTCGATAACTTTAATACCTGTAAACAATACTTCGCTTTCGGTAGATAGATCTTCGAAACGCGGAGGTAAGTTGTGTATAGTACGGCCACCTGTTTTATCAAGGTTGGGAATACCATCAATAGCATCACCTACAACATTGAATACACGGCCTTTAATTTCTTCACCAATTGGCATTTTGATAGCTGATTCTAAGTCAAGAACCGGCATACCGCGTAATAAACCATCAGTTGAATCCATCGCGATAGCGCGAACCCTGTCTTCACCTAAGTGTTGTTGAACTTCAAGAACGATCTTTTGGCCGTTGTCTTTAGTGATCTCTAATGCATTGTAAATCTTTGGAAGATGGGCGTCATTAGCGAAGCTTACGTCAACTACCGGACCAATGATCCGTGATATTTTTCCAATGTTTGGCATACTATAACCTGATATTTAAATAGTTTTATTGTACAAAATGGTCTTGCTTTAAGACGCTGTTTCGAGGCGCAAAGTTATGATTTATAACTAAATATTTACATAGTGTTAGTAAGATTTTTCGCATACTTTTTTAACTGTTGCAACGGCTATTAAAATGTAAGCACAATTTTGCCTGTATGCGCGCTGCTTTCCATCAGCCTGTGGGCATCGGCAGCCCTGTTTACCGGGAAAGTTTTATAAATAACAGGCCGTATTTTGCCCGATGATAAATGCGGCCAGATATGCTGTTCGAGCTGCTGCGCAATGGCCGTTTTAAAGCCGGTATGGCGTGTACGCAGCTTTGAACCGGTTATGGTAAGGCGTTTATGCATAATGAGCGCCAGGTCAATCTGCACATCTTTACCGTGTATGGTATTGATATGTACCAGTCGGCCATCATCGGCCAGTGAGGCAATATTGTTGGCCGTATAATCGTCGCCAATGCTGTCCAGTATGATATCAACGCCGCGGCCATTAGTGGCTATGTGGATAACTTCTTTAAAGCTTTCGGTTTTATAATTGATGGCCCTGCTTGCGCCAAGCTTTTCGCAGAAGGCGCATTTGGCATCATCGCCCGCGGTAACGTACACTTCGCCGCCCATGGCCGTAACCATTTGTATGGTAGCTACACCTATACCGCTGGACCCGCCATGTACCAAAACGCTTTCGCCTGCCTTGAACCCGCAACGATCGAACACGTTGCTCCACACAGTGAAATAAGTTTCGGGCAGGGAAGCGGCTTCTTCAAAAGTAAGGTTAGCGGGGATGGGCAGGCAATTACCTTCGGCAACGGCTGCATATTCGGCATAACCGCCACCGCCCAGCAGGGCACACACCCTGTCGCCCACCTGCCAGCGGGTAACGCCATCGCCAAGCGCTTCGATAATGCCTGCCACTTCAAGACCCAGTATATCCTGCGGTACGCCTTGCGGGGCGGGGTAATTTCCTTTCCGCTGAAAAATATCCAACCGGTTCAAGCCCGCGGCGGCTACTTTGATCAGCACCTCGCCCGGATTGGGTATTGGCGTTGGGCGTTCTTCTATCTGCAAAACATCGGGGCCGCCGGATTGGGTTATCACTACTGCTTTCATACGGATAAAGGTATCATCTAACTAAAGTAAAATTTGTAAGCATTGTGTTGTTTTTTGCTTTTGATTTTTTTGCTTTGCCAAAGTTCAATTTAATAAAAACTCAATTATGGCAATAACAGTTGGCCAGGCGGCACCACAGTTTACATTAGTATCATCGGCATTGAAAGAAGTTTCGCTGGCCGATTTTAAGGGCAAAAAGGTAGTGATCCACTTTTTCCCGATGGCATTTACCGGTGTTTGCACCACGCAGCTATGCACCATGCGCGATAGTTTTGGCTATTACGAAGGGCAAAACGCGGTGATTTTAGGCATTTCGGTTGATTCGCCTTTCACTTTAGCCAAGTTTAAAGAGGAGAATAATTACCAGTTTGAGCTGTTATCCGACTTCAATAAGGAGGTTTCTGCCGCTTACGGAGCTATTTATGAAAATTTTGTTTTCGGCTTGAAAGGGGTATCAAAACGTGCCGCTTTTGTTATAGATGAGGCTCAGAATGTGATATATACGGAGGTGCTTGAAGATGCCGGCGACCTGCCCGATTTTGCAGCGATTGCAGAAATTGTAAAGTAATTTTAAAAAAGATTTTGGTTCTTTAAAAGAGATTTCTATTTTTGCAGTCCCGTTTCAAAGGCGGGAAAACAAAAATAAAATACTGGACTTGTAGCTCAATTGGATAGAGCATCTCACTACGGATGAGAAGGTTAGGGGTTCGACTCCCTTCAAGTTCACTCTAACTGTAGCCTTTCCGTTTAATTAACTGAAAGGCTATTTAAATTTTATCAGCATGCTAAACTTAGTTTTGTTCGGTCCTCCCGGCGCAGGTAAGGGCACTCAATCACAAAAACTTATCGAAAAATATGGCTTAATTCATTTATCAACCGGCGACTTACTGCGAGGCGAAATTGCACAGGGCACCGAGCTTGGTTTAGAAGCCAAAAAATTGATGGATGAGGGTGTGCTTGTACCGGACGCAGTAGTTATTGGCATGATCAGCAATAAGCTCGACGCTAATAAAGAGGCCAAAGGTTTCATTTTTGATGGTTTTCCGCGCACGGTAGCGCAAGCCGAGGCACTGGATGCTTTGCTGGAAAGTAAAGATTCGGCCATATCAGGCATGGTTGCCCTTGAGGTTAATGATGACGAACTGGAGCAACGCCTTTTATTAAGGGGTAAAGATTCCGGTCGCCCGGATGATGCCAACCCGGAAGTTATCCGCAAGCGCATCAAAGAATACAATGATAAAACCGCCCCTGTTGCAGGTTACTATAAAAATCAGGACAAATTTACCAGTATAAACGGCATCGGTTCAATACCCGAAATATTTGATGCCATAAACACTGTTGTAACAACGTATTAATAATATTATTAGTCCGAAAGACGGTAGGTCCGAAAGTCAGAAAGTTTTCATCAGCTTTCCGTCTTTCGGACTTCTTAACTTTCGGACCAAAAACTTTCGCTATGTCTCAGGGTTCAAATTTTGTTGATTACGTAAAGATTTGCTGTCGCTCCGGTCACGGAGGGGCGGGTTCTTCGCATTTGCACCGTGATAAACTTACCGCAAAGGGTGGCCCTGATGGCGGCGATGGCGCGCGCGGCGGTCACGTTATTGTTAAAGGTAACGCCCAATTGTGGACATTGCTTCATCTTAAATTTCGTAAACACGTTATAGCCGGCGACGGCGAACCTGGTGGTACCTCGTTACGTACAGGTAAAACCGGTCGAGATGAGATACTGGAAGTACCACTGGGCACGATAGCCAAAGATGCCGAAACCGGCGAAATTCTTTTCGAAATAACCCAGGACGGCGAAACCCGGATATTAACCGATGGCGGTCGTGGTGGTTTAGGTAACTGGCACTTTAAAACGCCAACCCAGCAAACCCCGCGCTTTGCACAACCCGGCGAAGAGGGTAAAGAAGAGTGGAATATATTAGAGCTGAAATTGCTGGCCGATGTAGGTTTGGTAGGTTTCCCGAACGCGGGCAAATCAACCCTGTTATCGGTAGTATCTGCCGCTAAGCCCGAAATTGCAGATTACGCCTTTACTACCATAGTACCTAATTTGGGTATCGTATCCTATCGTGATAGCAAATCATTCGTGATGGCTGATATCCCGGGAATTATTGAGGGCGCATCAAAAGGCAAAGGACTTGGCTTCAGGTTTTTGAGGCATATCGAACGTAATTCGGTATTGTTATTTATGATACCAGCCGATACCGCCCGCACCATATCTGAAGAGTATAGCATTTTGCTGAACGAACTGGAAGAGTACAACCCCGAACTGATTCACAAGCCACGGGTACTGGCCATCACCAAATCAGACATGCTGGATGAGGAACTGATGAACGAAATGAGCAAGGAAATACCTGCGGATATTCCCTATGTATTCATTTCATCGGTAGCGCAAAAAAATATTACCCAATTGAAGGATATGCTTTGGTTAGCGATAAACAAAGAGTAACGGTTCCGCTCCCTTTTATAATATTGAGCCTTGACTAATTAAAATTAGTTGAGGCTTTTTTATATAAACTTTGACAGCTTTTAAAAAGTTGTCAAAGTTTATCCTCACTACCTGTCATTCTGAGGAACGAAGAATCTACTCGCGTTTAGTTCTTCGTTAGGAATGGTTGTGCTATATCTTCGTTAGTGGATGTAACTTTCTTTTTTCTCTCAAAAAAGAAAGTAACCAAAGAAATACTGAGCGTAGCGACCTCATGAACGCTTTAAAAAAAATAAACAACAGTGAATAACGTCGCGGCTGCGCAAGAAACTATGTTTGGGTTGTGCTTAGGCAGGGCTTGTGCTACCCGTTCCTTACGATGCCGCATTTTTGTCGGTTATTTACGTTTGTGCTTTTGCATGTCTACCTTTATCGCAGCCGCTTGGCTCCGGTCAAGTGGCAACTATCCCGCGGCATCCCGCCGCACCGTGTAAGTGTCTCTTCGATCAGTAAGCTGAAAGCTTACGCCATGCCAGTCACGAGTTACGCTCCGCTAAACTCGCGACAGCGGGAAGGTCAGGGAAGGCCAGTTCACTCGAACCCCGAACCCCGCCCCTGAAACCTGATACCCACAACTTACAACTCACAACCTGCAACTATTACCCGCTCCCTGATCCATACTGCCGGGTTGCCCTGGTAAATGCCGTAGGCGTGAAGGGCTTTGGTGGCAACGGAGCCGCTGGTAAGTACCGCGTGACTATATACTGTTACTCCGAGATTGACTATCGCTCCGGCACCTATCCATACGCCATCTTCCAGTACAATACTTGCCGTGAGCAGGCTAAATGAAGTTTGTTTATAATTATGACTCCCGGTAATCAGCATTACACCTTGCGAAAGGCATACATTGGCACCAATACGGGTGTCAACCAAACAATCTATCCAAACACGTTCGCCTACCCAGGTATGGTTGCCAATGGTCAAATGCCAGGGGTATTTGATATTAACGCAGGGTTTTATCACTACGCCTTTGCCGATGCTTGCGCCAAATAAACGCAGTAACAGCACCTTTAACCCGCTGAATGGTAGCAGGCTGTTTTTAAAAACGATGGCGTTAATATAAAACCATAACACACGCTTCAGCCGGTTACCGCCGGGGTGGTAAGGGTGATTATTATAGGTAGACAGGTCGGTTTTTTGCAGTGTGCTTAGTAACATCGTAGTGTTTTGTCCAAAAGTAAATGGCTGTGGCAATGGCTATATAAATGATGATGTTGAATAGGGTATGATGATCGATAAAGCTCCCGGTATGGCTGTTCCAGTAAAGGGCTAATAAGGCAAAGCGTATCACGTTTAGTAGCTGCACCGTAACTATCGCCACCAGCATAAACCATAAGCGGGTAGCCAACTTTGCGGGGTATGCCAGCGCGAAGGCCGATAGAAAGCTTGATATGCCCAACCCAAGGCAGGAGTAAGCCAGTACAAGGGTACTCCTGCCGGGGACCAGCAATTGATGATGGTTAGTTAAAACCGTATGCCCCAGGCCGCGCAGTAACCATGCCGTGCTGTTGATCAACACATCGCGTAAGCCCTGAATATAATTGAGGTGATTAGCGATGAACGCATTATAATGCCCGCCATGCGATGTAAGGCTAAGCATCCCCAAATTGAAATAATAAAACAGCGCGAAAAGCAACACAAACTTAAAGGCGAAGGTTAATGCTATACGCCAATTCCGGTTAGTGCTTCTCGCGTGTACCATTATCTCTTCTATCTTGATATCAACCACCAGCCTGAACCAAAAGCCCTGCAAAAAATGGAAGATGATACCGTTCTTGCCATCCATAAAGCCCAGCCTGATAATGAAGCGGTAAAAGAAATAGATCATAGGGCGTACGTAACGGGGGAGCTGCCACCATATCGCCTTAAGCCAGGCCGTACGTTCATCGGGCGCGCCCCAAAAGCGGGGTTTTACGGTTTGCCAGCGGATCTTTTGCATGCGTTCCACTTCTTCATGCGCCAGCAGATCGCTGTAACGGTTATGTTTATTTATCCAAAAGCTAATATTGTTCTCTTTAAGGTTCTCTTCCAGCAGGTGACCTGTTTTCCAGAGCTGCGTTTTGCCGTCTACCACAAAATGGTGATCCATGTTCTCGTTCAAATCCGAAAAGCCGTGCCCGTACCGGAACATTTTGAGCAGGTAAAAAGGGTAATAGCCCCCATGCTTTATCCACTGCCCTTTAAAAAAGTTTTTGCGGTTAAAGTAAATACCATTGGTATCGCTGTAATCTTCATCGCGGAAGTTGAGCAGGATTTCGGCCAGTTCGGGGGTAACCACATGGTCGGCATCCAGGCAAATTATCCAGGGCGTTTTAATATCGAAACAGCCCAACGCGTAGTGCCATTGCCGTGGGTGATTGTCGAACGGGTTACAAAGTACCTCGGCGCCAAACTGCTCGCCAATGGCCACGGTATTATCGGTACTGCCCGAATCAAGTATGTAAACCGGGGCGTTGAGCCGGGCAATGGAGTTGAGCAGCCGGGGCAGGTGCATTTCCTCGTTATAAGTTAATATGATGAACGAAAATGATGTGTTCATACTTTTATTGCTTTAATGATCATTGATTTCCAGAGGTATGGTATACGGCCGCAGCCTGTAAAATGGGTTACTTTAAAACCCGATTCGCTTAGTAACTGGCTTAACGCAGCCTTCGACCAAAACTTGATGTGCCCGCCATGCCACGATGGCCCGTGATGCGCGTCCCACTTATTGAGCAAACTCAAACTGAGATTTTTAAGATACCCGTGATAAGGGGTAGAAATGATGAGTTTGCCATTGGGGCCGAGTACTTTGTTGCAAAAATCGGTAAGGCCTTTGGGGTGATATAAATGTTCAATTACTTCGGTAGAGATGATGGTATCGATAGGTAGGTTTTGCAGGGCTTGCGGCAGTTCGCCGGAGGCAAGGTCTTGGATAAAGAACCTGCCGGGATGTGCTTCTCGGGCAATAGCGATGCCTTCGGCAGATGCATCGGTACCATAGGCGTTAAAGCCATGTTGAAGCAGGTAATTCACCAGGTAGCCGTTGCCGCAACCCAAATCAAGTATACAGCGGTTATGGTTGGGGTTCAGCAATTGCAGCAGCGGCTTTTCAAGGTAGCTGAAGGTGTGACTTGGCCGGGCATCCGGGAAACCGTAATCTATATAATCACTCATTTGTTGATAGCTTATTCAATTATTCTACACGCCTTAATACACCAATGGTAGTGAACAGCTTAAAAAGCAGCAGCATGGTGATATAGCTCCAGAAAACGCTGTTGATGAGAAACTCGAAACTCAATCCGCGCCAAAACACTTGGAACAGGCCACTGAAAATTAAGGCCGTGCCTAACAGGTAACCGCCAAATAGTTTTTCGGCTTTAAGCGCGATGAGTTGTGCCGTAGCACCATATAAAAACAAGGCTATAAAAACCGCAATGCCGCCACCGGATAAATAGGCATCGGCAATAAAGGCCGGTTTGGCCGATACATTGGAGCCTTTGTAAACCACCCCGGCATCGTAAACACGCTGCATCACCAGGTTTTCGGTTACAGGTTTGGCTGGCCACATTACCCGTGGCACTATGGCTTGTGCCGATTGCCGCAGCAACTGTGTGCCGTAAAAATCAATCTTGGTAGGGGTAGATCGAACATACTTGGTGAACATCTCTATTTCGCTGAGGCGATAAGTGAAGAAAGTCCAGTTGCCATCATCATCATTTTGGCTGTTAAGGGTGGCATCAAGTGCCGATTTTGAAGCATCGTCAACATTGATTTCTTCTGTCCACGCCATTTGCCTGAAAGCACGATTGTAAGCCGGCAGCAGCATAAACAAGGTAAGCAGCAACGGTAAAAAAGTTATAATTACAACGCGTTTATAGGTAGGATACAAAAATACACCAAGCACTAACACGCTGATAATGATGGGTTCTTTAAAGCCCGAAACAAAGGCATGGTAAAAATTGAAAGCGTAAAGCGTGGCGCACATCAGTGTATTCCATAACTTTTGTTGCGGAATGGCAAAGGCTAATGCCAGCGTACCCGCTATAAAGCTGAGCGAGTTAAGCTGGTAATAAAACTGCGATAAACCCGGTATGTAATTAAACAATAGGGCCACAGGCAAAGTGCTGATAGCCGTAAGCAGCAGGAAATTAGCAGGATCTGATCGGTCGAAATAATACTTTTGCTGCACAGGGTATTGCATAAACACTAATAGGCCTGTGGCGAAAGCGGCATGGCCAAGGCAGTAATAGCGCTGACATTGCGCGGTCAACATCAGTTTGGCGTTATCTACCAGGTAATACTCGTTAGGCGCATGGAAATCTTCATAACCCAGCACGCTGCAATAGTAAAATATGGATGAACAGCACATATAACCCGCGAAAATTACCTGCGCTAAAAATATGGGGCGCATCAGTTGGGTGGTAAGCGGCATATCGGCAGGCAGGGGCTTGATCTTACCACTTAAGCTAACGTAAAAGATAAAGAACGAACCTATCCAGGCAATAAAATAGGAGGTTTGCGAGTTATCTTTCAGTAGCCACGCGATAAACCAGGGCAGGTAAAGAACAACATATTTTTCGAACGATACGTTACGCATCCGGGGTTGATTGGTTTAAAAGCTGGCGCTCTATGGCTTTAGCTGTTTGCTCGAAGTTCCAGTGTTTGATGATCTCTTTTGATGCTTGTCCCATTTGCTTTAATGCAGGCTTGCCTTTTGTTAACAGTGCCTTTAGCTGCTCTTGCAGATCATCCAACGATGCCGCGCGGAACACCGTGCCATTATAGCCCGGTTTTACAAGGTCAGTAGCGCAGCCTACTTTGTCAGAAACTAAAATCGCTTTGCCGGCCGCCATGGCCTCGTTAACGGCAAGTCCCCAGGTTTCAGCAGGTCCTTTTGATGGCAGGCAAAACAAATCGCAGGCCTGGTAGGTGACCGGCATAGCCGATTGATTTTTAAAATCAAGGAAATGCACATTCGGGCTGCCCTGCGCTTTCGCTTTCAGGCTATCTTCCAATACGCCATTTCCTGTGAAAAGCAAAGCCGTATTTGGTAGTTTGGTCTTCAAAAAAGCATCCAGTAATAAAAAAGGGTCTTTCTTGTCTTCAAACTTCCCGGCAAATAAAATGAGGGTGGTATCATCGGCTATGTTTAACGATTGCCGCAAGGCCTTAGCCTCATTACAATGGCAGGCCGCGAAAAAAGCGTTATCAACCGCATGTGGGGTAAAGCTCAGTTGATCGGCTTTGAGGCCGTGCTTGAGCAGGTAGTTTTTATTATTGGTACCGGTATAAAAAACATGATCGGTAAGGTGGTATACCCAGCGTAAAAAGGCAGCACGTAAAAGTGTTTTCAGTCCGGGTACGGCATCCAGCAGGGTGGAGTCGCCACGGAAATACACAGGTATTTTGCCTTTAAAGTGCCGCATCACCATCAAATGGCTATGGTAGCACCAGCCGATCACCAATAGGGCATCTGGTTGATAAGCATTGATCTGCCCGGTAAGATCAGGGTTAACAATCCCCCTGAAATGGTGCGAACCGGCATCCTTGGCGGTATTATTCGCCCACTCAAAGTGGTAACCATCCAGTAGTGGTACATCCCAATCCACCTGCCTGCCAAAACCGGGATCATGCTTTTGCATGGCATCTTTACCCCAGGTATAAAACACCTTAATATCTATCTTTCCCCTTCCGGCAAGCAGGTCGAAAATGGGCGCATAATATTGTATGGGGTGCGTAGTAACGATGGCTAAACGGCGCATTAAATATGTTCTCCCATAATTTTAAAAGCCGGCGCGGTATACAACCTTTCTTTAATTACCGGGATCTCCCGGCAGTAAATAGTGTTATGATCGCCATAGCTATTAACAGCCTGCAATTCACGGGTAAAGGCATCATAGGTATAGGGTGCAAAGCCGTTATCAAGCAGTTGCCTGTGTATCGCGTTTTCATCAAATCCGTAACGTGCGCCGCAGCCGTTCAGCTCAATAATAATGGCTTTAAGGCGCGGGTTAGCCAGCGTTTGTTGCATGCCCTTTAATACTTCGGTTTCGTAGCCCTCCACATCAATTTTTATGAGGTCAGGTTGTAACTGGTCAAGCAAGCTGTCGATAGTTACGAGTTGAATTACTTCGATATCGGCCTTACTTTCATCTTGGGCGATAACGTGGTTGGTGGTGTCCTCGTCTGCCGAAAAACTTACCGTACCTTGCTGCGCGCCTACGGCAGCGTTGATCAATTGTACATTTTCATGCAGCAGGTTGAGGGCTATGTTTAAACCAAGAATCTCGAATGTGGCTTTCACCGGTTCAATGGCTATACTTTTAGCTCTGCAAATGCCCGATGCCAGCAGGGTATATGAGCCCACATTGGCGCCAATATCAAAAAATCCATCGCCGGGGCGTAAAAAATGCAGCAGGAAGGCCATATCATCAAACTCGTGCAGACCGGTGTAAATATTGCCCGTAATGCCGGTAAGCTGTTTACGCGCCAAAAACTTAACCGGACCGATAAAGCGTTTGATAAAGAAACGATCGGGCTGCGCGCTGCTTTGCACTTGCCACAGTAAAAACCGTCGCAGGCTTTTTAGCGGGTGCTTTTTACCCAGCGGATGATTAAATATAAAATGAAGCAGTCGTTTAATTTTTTGCATGGATCACTTCATTAAATAATTTACACTGTTGGGCGGTGGTATTTAAAGCGCTGTACTTATGCAGTGCGGCCTCGTTATATTGAGTGTTAAAATGCTCACCGCCAATTACCCGTTTAAAAAAACAAGTAATTTTTTTGCCAATGTCGGGCGTGTTATCATAACTGTAATTATCGCGTAGACCAAACTCATTTAATATGCCTACCGCCGAACTTTTTGAATTGAACAGACTAAGCAGCGGCTTGCCCGATAGCAGGTAAGGGTACAATTTTGAGGCGGTATATTTGGGGTCGTCAGAACCGGGGATGAATAGCGCGTCGGCTTGTTGCAGCAGGGAAAGGGCTTCGTAATAGCTCACCCTGTCGATTTGCTCGGTTACATATTCGCTCACACTATATTGCTTCGCGATGGGCAGTATGGTCGGTCTGCCTTCGCCTGCTGGCGCGTAACTGGTACCGATGAAGTGAAATTTTAATCGCCCAAACAAAGCGGCATCCGCAATTATACTCTGTTGTAAACTCTCAAACAGTACCGATAGCGCCGGTGCCATATCATCCCCACCGCGACCAACATATACGATATTGATGTACTGTTTATCGAAACGCTGCTGTCCTTGTTTTGCCAGTCTCTTAGCTATTTCTACATCTGGCAAGTAAGCGCCGAAGGTGATAGTGGCCGATGGCTTGGTTTTTAATCGCAAGTAGCGCTGTTGCAGATCGTTAATATAAAGTTCAGATACGCTGATCAGTCCATCAGCATGGTTCATTGCTATGGGTTCAAGATATTTGTTGAGCCGGTATGAAAACCAGTATTTTGGAGGACGCTGATCTTTAGGTTTATCACGGTAGTAATCGGAATGCCAGGGATCCTGCATATCAATTACGTAGGGGATATTGAAGCGCTTCTTCCAGTAAGCCCCCAGCACACATACCGGGAACTGGGTAGTTGAAAAGTAAATAAGATCGTAATTGCCCTGTTTTAAAAGCTTATTAACGTACCTGTAATAATACCACAGCGACCGCAAGGCCAAACTGCCCAAGCCTAATTTTGCGGTCCATTTTTTAGGTAAGGCCTTTACGATATGGGTTTTTATATTACCGGGAACGGATCGCAACAGCAGATCATCCTTTACTATATCAGCGTATCGCACATCAACCGTTACTACCTCGGCATCCCAGCCCAATTGCTCAAAATACGGCAAACTGGTGCGCACCCTATGCATATCGGCCGCGTTGGTAGGCACAAAGTATGGCGAAATAATGAGTACCTTATTTTTCAATGGCCTGCGCTATCAGTTGTACTAATTTGTGCTGTTCGGCATTCCAGTTAATAAATTTTATTACGCATGGTAATGCTTCACGGGCTTGTTCAAATATTTGTGGCGATGCCAGTATGCCGTTAATGGTATGTGCCAATACATCGGCGCTGAAACCGGTGGCTATAAACACGCTCGCGGCGGCTAACCTTGCTACCTCCAATTGGCCCAGCGTTGGCGAAATTATAGCGGGCAACCCGTTCACTAAATATTGAAACAGTTTGTTGCTGGCTGTCAGGTTTTTATTAGGCGGATCATTAGGTTCTAAAGCGAGGCCGATATCATGTTCCTGTATGCGCTCGTTTAGTTCATCGGCACCCACCAGGCCGTGTAGGTAAAGCTGGTGCTGTGTGCATCGCTCCATCAAGGCAAATAACAGGATTTTGTAAGCTTCGGAACAATTGCCCCGCAAGTGCAGTTCCACGGGTTGCTGAACAAGGGTAAGCGCTTCCAGTAAAATTTCGATACCACGCCCCGGTCCAAGTGTTTGTGAAAACCAGAACAAGGACGGTCGACTAAGATCAACCCTGTCTTTATAGCGTATGGGGTTAGCTACTTTACCATTAAATGTATTATAAATAACGGCCGGGCGGGGTGTTTGATAAGCCCCGGCTAAAGCCTTTGCCATAGCCTGCGATGTGGTATAAACGGTAGTGCCGTTTTTAAGGGCGAAGCGTTCCAGTTGTTTTAAAAGCGCTATCGGCCGCTGTTTTTGCGCGGATGGGAGCAAATCCTCCGAATACCAGTCCTCTATATCAAAGGCCACCCTTTTGCCTTTCCTTAACAATTGACAGCCTATGTACAAAGGCAGTTCCTGGTGGGCGATATAGATGTCGGCCGGGAGTTTATTGATCAGGCTGAAATAGCCCCGAATAGCATAACCCAGGGCCGAAGGCAATTGCCAACCAAGCCATTTTACCAGGTTTACGCTGATACGGCGCAGCAGGCGTAAGCGCATGTTACGGTAGCTTTTATGGCGCAAATCGGCGGCGTAGAGGTATTGGATACCGGTGCCTTTGAGCAGTTCCACATCCTGTTGTAGCAGGTCATCGGCGTAAATAGTAGTAATAATGCTCACCTTATAACCCGCAGTTGCCAGCGCGGTCGCTTCCTTGTATACCCTCGGGTTTCGGCATAAATGCGATTGCGAAATAATAACCACCTGTTTGCCGCCGCTATTCACTGATTGACTTTACAATGTCCACGTATTTCAGCGCGCATTTTTCGAGCGTGAGGTCATCTAAAATAAAGTCGCGCGGGGTGTAATTGTGAAGGTTTTGCATAAAAGTATCCAGCGTAGCTTCAAAATCATCGTGCCCCGAAAACTTCAGTCCGCAGCGTGCATCCCAATAGGAGGTAGAACTAACCGGGCTGTATTGCACCCTATGCGGATAATATTCCGGGTCGAGCCAGTAACCGCCCTTATCCCAGGCCAAAACTGGCGTATTGGTAGCCAGCATTTGCTGATAGGCGAGGCCCTGCGTTTCGTGCTCGCATAAAAATATAGCGGCCTTTGATGTATGTAGTTTCTGCTTCAATTCATCAGAATTATAGCTGCCGTAGCGGATAATCCGGTAGCTTAATCCACGCTTATTAAGCGTTTGCAAAAGTGGTTCGATGAAAGGCTGCGGCAATCCCTCATTTATCCAGCGGGTTTTATCGTAAATTAAAAAATCGTGCGTTTTTTCTATGGCCTGCGGTGCCCAGTGTAGGGTATCGATACCTACCGGCCAGGCCTGCACCTTATCGCCATAATATGGCTCAAACATATCGCGCATCCACTCACCGGCTACCAGTATTTTCACGAGGTTGGGGTATTGCTCAAACAGTTTCGCGTGATCAATAGGGTGCGAAAAAACACCTGCGCCAAACAGTACCGGGTTTTTCCATTCGCGGTTAAACAGCACCTGCGGCTTGCCTATGATGCAGGCCAGTTCTTCGGGGTGTTTGTTGATGTAGCGGTAATCATTAAAGCGATAGGGGATGTTCAGCCTGTCGAGCCCCTTCATCAGGTTGATGGCCACCATCATTACCCCGCCAGGCCGTTGCGGACCGCGAAATATCCGGCGGATCAAACGCCTTGGGTAGCGGTCGTACTTAAACCAGCGGTCGGCATCGGGTTCGGCGTAAAAAATGTTCAGTGGTTTCAACGGATGTTATTCGGTTATCAGATCAAGATGCCGGGCACCGGCCACATAGCCCTCAATATAGAGGCGGTTTACAAGATGATAATTATATTTCTGCCTGATGATACGCGCGAAAGCCTGTTCCAGCGAGAGCTGATAGCGGCTGCCCAAATGGGGTTTAAATAAAGATTGCAGCATGTTTAAGAAACTGCGTAAACCGTACACGCCCTTTGAGTAGGCCAGCATATCTTCAATAGCCAAAACCAAAATATCTTCAAGCAAGGCCTTGTCTTTTATAAAATATGCCCTTGTACTGAAGTTGGCCACCGCTTTATTAAAATCGGTACCGAAGCCGATAATATCCTTACCGGCATTGCTTAACCATATATTTTTATCGAAACCCGCCACAGGGTAATAGCGCCCGCTGATCTTAAAAATGGGGACACCGGCAGGTAGCTGATGCAAGTTGTTCAAAATCAAAAGCGCCTCGTTAAGCCCTTTGTTGGCAAAAGTATATTGCTGCTGATGGCTGATGTGCACTTCCGGGAAATGCGTTTTGATCCGATAGACGCTGTCATCTACCGAATTATCAAAAAGGTAGATCTGCTGAAAGCCAACACCCTGTAGCTTGCTGATGGTAACTAAAGTTTGCTCCAGCCTTTGCTGCGGGGTAAAATGTGTGTACGCCCCGTTGGGTGACAGGGTAGATGTAACCAGCGCGATCATGCTTTGAGTTGATGTACCAGGTTTTGCAATATTTTGGTGAACCGCCAGCCCAATAGTTTACTGATGGCATTACCCGCAGGCGTAGCGAAAGTATAGTGATAGGTAATGCTGTACGGTATGGCAGCGATGGCCTCATCTATTTGTAACAGCAACTGCGGATAGTTAGGGTATACCTTAAATTTTAACTGGTGCAGGCTACGCAGATACGCCGTTTTTAAATTGGCCGAATCATCGTTCTTGCTTATCCACTGATATTTAAGTTTGAAGGCTTGCAATTGCGATGCAAAATGTTTCTCTTGTTTAGCTGCCGAAAGGTTAGCGCCCGTACCCGGGTATTTTCGGTAATAATTCAATCCCCCGGTTTTAATTATACCTGCCGATTGCAGCAGCACCCTGCAAAAATACTCCCCGTCATCGTCAACCGTTAAGGCCTCATTCCACACATCGGCGCGGTTGATAATAACCTTTGGTACCAGCCAGGCATTGGGTTGTACCATGCTGCCATTGGTGCTGTAGCCTCCCCAAAGGTTGATCAAAAAATGAGCCGGGCTATCATCGCTCTGCAAAAAGGCTTCTTCATAAGTTGGGATCGGGCTATTCAAATGATCATCGCCATTGTTAAAATAAATGGTGCTGCACACGGCTACCTTATCAGGGTTTTGCTGCAAGGAATTAACCTGCTGTTCCATTTTATCGGGGCTAAGCAGGTCATCGGCATCTAAAAATTGTATGTAATTGCCATTGGCGTGTTGTATGCCGAGGTTTCGAGCCGCGCTTGCGCCTTTATTAATAGTGCTGTATATTTTCACAATCGGGCTTTCAAAAGAACGAGCGATGGTTAAGGAACCGTCGGTAGAGCCATCATCAATAATGATCAACTCTATATAGGGCCAGGTTTGCGCAAGGGCGCTTTCTATGCAGGCCTTCAGATGCTTCTCGGCATTATAAACCGGGATGATGATCGAAATTAATTCACCAGTCATTTCTTAACTGTGGTTTAAACAAACGGATCATTTTTTCGCGCCCCCATACGGCGGTGTATGGGTGTACGCGGGTAAGCGTTTTAAAGGTAAGGCTACCATGCGGACAGGCCGCATAACCTAATTGCCTGCACAGTTGAAGTGCTTTATGCACGTAAGCCCATGCCTGGCACGAAGCCAGGTTGGCAATGCAATACCAAAGCTGCCGGGCAAGTTCGAGCGGGTATTGATCGCCATGGCTTGCAACTGTTTTTGCCAAAACGTGGTAATTGGCCATAGCGCATTTTAATCGGTTTGATGAAGACATACTTTCGCTGTACCGGTAATTAACGCAGGTAACTTCGGGCAGGTAATCAAAACTGAATCCCGCTTTGGCCAAGCGCAGATGAAAGGCATTGTCTTCATTGTACAATACCTCCGCATCCAGATCAAAGCCCCCGGCAGCAATAAAACGATCAAGATTATACACCCCGAAGTTTACTATTTTGTTGCTGATGGCGTACCGCAATGGATCAAGTTGCAGGGCATCCACATCATGATTGGCTGTACCTAATAGCTTGCCCGTTTTATGATCTACATAGTTAAAATTTAACAGCAATACATCATATTGCCCTGCCGATCTCAATATCCAGTGATGTACCAGCGTAGTGAAGTTGGGTAGCAAATCGTCGTCGGCATCGTGGAAATGCACCCAACTGCAAGTGGTATGCTGGGCCAGCGCGTTTTTCCCGAAGGAGCATCCCCGGTTGATATCGCCGCGTACTACTTTGGCATCATACCTTGCGGCTACCATGGCGGTATCATCGGTGCTGCAATCATCATACACCCAAATTTCATCAAACGGAATAAGTTGTTTTTTTGCCGATTGCAATAAGCCGGGCAGGTATTTGGCGGCGTTGTAAGCCGGTATACAAAGCGCTAAAGTATTCACCTTGATGAAATTTTGGCGGTTACCCGCCGGTACAAATAGCGTGTAAGTGAACGCAAGGGCAGTTTATCCAGCACATCGGCCTGTAACGATACCGCTCCCGAAGGTGAGTAATTCTCGGTCAAATAAACATTGGCTGCTGAAGGCTTAAAGTTATCTATCGCATCGGTATAATATTGCAGGTATACCGGGATCAATTTATCGGGGGATAGTTCGTTATCTATCGTGTCCATACCTGCCTGCGCCATTTGTTGATAGTCGTTCTCGTTAAGATTAGTCAGGGTGTCGATACAGTCGGCCAACGCTTGCGCATCATTTGCCGCGTATGTTAAGCCGTTTTTACCATGCTCAATTAATACAGAGGCACCCGCGCCATCGGCACATATAACCGGGGTACCTGCGGCCATAAACTCAATGCAGGTGAAATTAAACATATCCCAAACGGAGGGGATTAAACCAAACTTCGCCCTTTGCTGTATGTATTGTATTTCGGTATTTGGTTTAGGTTCATCAGGCGTTATCGCCTTCCCCCATACCTGCGGGAATTGATCAGAGAGATATTCCGCGGTGGATGTATGGTTGTCGTAAGGCATATCGCGACCAATCCATTGTATCTCAACAGAGGCTTTCAACAGTGGCACAGCGGCGCATAATATTTCCGGCCCTTTCCATTTTTGTATGCGGGCTGTAACCAGGCCTTTGTTATCCCTTTGCCGGTAAGGTACTGCATTATGCTGCCCGCGGTGGTAAACAGGCAGTGCATAGTTAATAAGCGATTGCGGCAATAACTGCTGCCAAAAACATTGGTTTGCCGGGCTATGAGTGATTAGGCTATCGCAGAGGGGAAGCAATGATAGTTCTGTTTGGCTATATAGATGGGAAAGCAGCCCTCTTGCATCGGCATTTTCGTGCAGGGCTATTTGCGCGCTGCTGCCATGCAGCCTTGTTATTACCGGTTTGGTATGGTTAATTACCCAGGGTACAAAACCCAGTCCGAAATCGGTACATTCAATTATATCGAAGCCTTCGCCGTAGTTAGCCTGCTGCCACATTGCCCATGCGGCGGCCAAATTGTTACGGTAATCGGGCAGCAGGTCAAACCTGCTGAACTGCGCCACGTATTGCGCGTAAATGGTAGGATTAAGGTACTCTACCGATATACCATCATGCTCAAACTGATCTTGCGATTGTACGTGGCCGCTGCCCACAATCACTTTTATTTCCGCGCAATAGGATTGCAGCGCCGCGAGATAATGCTGATAATAGGTAGCAATACCACCACCCGAATGCGGGTAATATTCGGGAAGAATGAATAATATTTTCAATCCTGTTTCTTCACCCATATACTACTGAAATTTCTGCCATACTGATCGGCCGACAGGCTTAAAAGTTCCTCTTCTTTTTTATAGGCCCCCGTTAAATTGCTGCTTAGCGTACCAAAAAAGGCATAAGTGCGGTAACGGTGTAAATTATAACCGGGCAATGCCTTTAACAGCATCTCTTTTGAGATGCCCTCGTTGGCGGCATAAGGCAGGCCTTCTACATGGATATCGGTAATGCTCCATAATTCCGTTTCGCTAAGCGGTTCGCTGATGATGTTCTTTTTCAGCAGGATCTGGTTAATAGTATTGATGTAATGCTGCGGTTCAAATGCCTGTTTTATTTTATTGATCACCCGGCTGATGAACGAGCGACCGGCTTTTTCGGCACCCGATTCTACATGTTGCCGGTATGCTTTATAACGATTTTTGTAAGTATGGCTTTGCAGGGCTTCCAGCGCGGGGTCGTGCATGGTAATGAGCAGTCCGCCCGGTTTTTGCAATGCGCTAATGCTGGTCAAAAAGGCTTTCAGATCAGGAATGTGGTGCATTACTGACGATACCAGGATAATATCATACGTGCCATTTACCGCTTTAATATCACCAAAAGTAACATCTATGTTTTTGTGCCATGCCTTTGCCCTATAGCGCGCCTTGCCCAGCATAACCGCCGAAGTATCCAGCAGATGAACGTTGGCAATGCTTTGGCCCGCAATGGTGTTCAGTAATAATTCGGTAGCCAAACCGGTGCCGCAGCCAATATCGAGCAAAGTGAGGTTTTTGCGGGATGTAAAATAGGCTTTCAGGTCATCGGCCAGCAGGGCGTATTGCCGTGGCAGGCTTTGCCACATTTCGGTATGAAGGCTATCATAATATTGCGCTTCCTGGTCGTGAAATACCACGTTAACTATCGCGTGGAACTCTTCCGGATCGGTTATTATCCCCTTTTTTTGTATCAGCGGCGTAAGCGATTGGTAGGCGTTAGTCATTAGGTAAGCGTATAAATTCTGCGTTGATAATCCCGGCATCACTTTGCCTTATGTTGTTCGTCCATATTTCGGCAATGTTGAAAATGGCCGCTTCGGTTCCCCAAACCCATTCATCATCAGTATTGCCCCATGCCCCTAAAGCAATGGTATAATCGCCGGGGCGCAATACGGTGGGGGCAATATTAAACTCTACGGTAAAAGCGCCTTGCTGTAATTGGCGACCACTATTGTATTCTCTCAAAGTAAACAAACGTACCCCGGCGCAATAAACGGCCATCACAAATACAGCCCTTGTAAAAGGTTCCCGGGCTTCCCCGGAAACCTTGATCTTTATTGGGTCAGTTGGTTTTATGGTTATTTCGCTATCAGCCGAATCATTGATCATCACTTGGTGAAAGGATAGCTTATCTTTTATATTGCCGCTAAATACACGGGCAATATTATCATTACTGCTTAGCAGTTTGTTGTAGCATTGTATGGCAGGCTCAATGGCCGCAATGTTCACCAGGCTGCCGTTGTTGAGTACCAAGCCATTATTACACAGGCTGCGGATGGCACCCAAGTTGTGGCTTACAAACAAAATGGTTTTGCCTTCGCCCTTGCTTACATCGCCCATTTTGCCGAGGCATTTTTTCTGAAACTCGGCATCGCCAACGGCCAGTACTTCATCAACTACCAGTATTTCGGCTTCCAGATGTGCCGCTACCGCGAAGGCCAGCCGCACATACATGCCCGATGAATAGCGTTTCACCGGCGTATCAATGTAGCGTTCCACCCCGGCAAAGTCTACAATCTCGTCAAACTTGCGGGCTATCTCCTTTTTGCGCATGCCCAGTATGGCGCCGTTGAGGTAAATGTTTTCGCGGCCGCTTAGTTCGGGGTGAAAGCCGGTGCCTACTTCGAGCAGACTGGCCATGCGTCCTTTTATTTTTACCGAACCCGTGGTAGGGGAGGTTACCCGGCTTAATATTTTAAGCAGCGTACTTTTGCCTGCGCCATTACGGCCTATAATGCCAACGGCATCGCCTTGCTGTACCTCAAAATCAATGTCCTTTAAGCTCCAAACCACATCGCTGTTGCCTGCCACGGCGCGGTTATTGGCTTCGCCTATCTTCAGGAAGGGATCTTCCTTGCCGCGCAGTTTGGCCCAGTAACGCTCCACATCGCGCGAGATGGTACCCGTGCCGAAGCTGCCCAATTGATAGGCTTTTGAAAGATCTTCTACTTTTATAGCTATGGCCATTAAACGGTATCGATGAAGTTTTTTTCTACTTTGTTAAATACTACCGTGCCTGCCAGTAATATCAGCATGGTGGTAATGACGCTGTAACCCAGCCATGCCCAGCTGAAACTCCCGCTGCCGAAAAAGCCGTAACGGAAGGTTTCAATAAGCGCGGTAATGGGGTTAAGCTGAATGAAAAGGTAATAATGCGGAAACCTGCTTTGCACCTCGCTCAGTGGGTAAACCACCGTGGTAACATACATTAGCAATGGCACCCCGAAGGCTACTACAAAGGCAAGGTCGCGGTATTTGGTGGTAATGGCTGATATCAGCATACCTAACCCTAAGCCTTGCGCGGCTATCAGCAATATAATGAGCGGAAACAGCAAAGCCGCTGCGTTTGGCGCGAAACTGCTGTCTGCCTTTAACCAGTAAAAAGCATAGAGTAAAATAAACAACAGTAATTGCACCCCGAATTTTACAAGGTTTGATAGCACGATGCTCAACGGCATAATGATGCGCGGAAAGTACACCTTGCCCAGCATAGCCGCGTTATCTTTAAACACGGTGGATGTTTTGGTAAGGCATTCGGCAAAGTAACTCCAGATGATGATGCCCGCCAGGTAAAAAAGCGGTTTCGGGATGCCGTCGGTTAGTATACCCGCCAGGTTACCGAATATGAGCGTATAAATGGCAATGGTAATTACCGGCTGAATAAAGAACCAAACCGGCCCCAGTATGGTTTGCTTATAAAAGGATACAAAATCGCGCCGAACGAGTAGAAACAGCAGGTCGCGGTAATGCCAAACATCTGCCAGACGAAGCTGAAACAGATTGTTGCGGGGCGTTATTTCAATATCCCAATCTTTAGCCATTGTTGTTATCGTCTTCGGTAAGCAGTTTTTCGAGGCGACTGATATAGCCTTCCTGGCTAAAATAATACAGGCAATGCTGTTGCAGTAATTGCCTTTCGGCGATGGTTGAAGGGTGCGCAAGGTGACTTGCAATGGTCCGCGTCAATTGTTCCTGGTCGTGCGGATCAATAGCCACGCCCAGTTCACCATCACGAACGGCATCTACCGCGCCATCGGCATTGCCGCATATTACCGGTAAACCGCAGGCCATAGCTTCTACCAATACTATCCCGAATCCCTCTTTGGTACTCGGCAGCACGAAGCTATCGGCCAGTAAAAAATGCGCGGGTACGGTAGCGTCATCAATAAAGCCGGTTAAAATTATTTGCTGTTTGGTACCGGTATCTTTTATCAGCTGGTCAATACGTTTCTTCTCGTACACATCGTACTTGCCGGCCAGTATGTATTTTATCCCGGGGATGTCGTTCTTTAGTTCGGCAATGCTGCGTATTACGCTGTCGTAGCCTTTATATTGCTCGGTAGAGGCCAGCCGGGTAAGTGTGAACAGCACGCGGCTATCGGCATTTAGCTTATATTGATCGAGCAGGTGCTGCGGTTTTTCAAACGTGATGGGCAGCGGCATCAATGGGTCAACAATGTTGTTAAGTACTACGCATTTATGCTCATCAATCTTATGCAAGGTGATCAATTGTTCTTTGGTGAACCTGCTTACGCACAGTACCTTGTTGCAGGCAGTAAGCAGTGTTTTTTTAACGGGCGATAGTGTGCGCCATATTTCGATACCGTGTGCTATAAGCCATATATCGCATTTGGGGTTAACCAGCTTAATGGCCAGGCCCACAAAGGCCAGGTTTACATGACTCAAAATTACCACATCGGCGCGTATGCCCTCGGCTATGGAGCGTTTTACAAAACCGGCTTTGTTTTTATTGAAGCCCTTGAAATTGCAAAGCGGTACATATTGTGTTTGCAGGTCGGTATCGGCATCGTAAGCCGAAAACATGGTGAACTTCCATTGGTTTTGCTGCGCTATAATGTTAAGTGTATGCCCAAGTACACGCGTCATTTTTTGTATGCCGCCCGTTGAGCTAAACGTTTGCAGGGTAAGCAGCATTACTTTTTTAGACATTTTGAATTTGATAAAGTGCGAAAGGCTTTGACCAGTGCACCTGGCCTTTCTTAAATTCTTTAACCAGTTTTTGCGCCTTTTTACCTTTAAACTGTTCGGCGTTCATTGCCTCGTGCGCGGCCAACCATTGCTGCAGCGGAAAGCTGAACCCCATTTTCGGGCGGTTCAAAATTTCGGGTGGCAGCAGGTCTTTAAAAGTATCGGTCAGTATTTTTTTAGGCTGATGTTTGTTAAACCTGATGGCAGGCGCAATATTGGCTACTACTCGTTGTAGGTCTTCATGCAGAAAAGGCACCCTTACTTCCAGCCCGTGGCTCATGCTCATTACATCGGTATCGCGCAGCAACTGGTTTTGCATGTACAGGTTGGTTTCCAGCCAGGAGGCATGCTGTTCATCGTAACCTGTGGGGTAGCCCTGCCGTGAGGTAAACAGCACATCTTCAATTATCCTCGGTTCAATATCCAGTATCTCGGCTATATCGGCAGGGGTAAACAGGCCTCTCAAAAACAGGTAATCGGCCACCGGGTGATCATAAGCGAGGTAAGCCAGCTTTTTATACTTGTCGGCCAGTAGTGATTTGCCTAAACCAAACATCGTCGGGCTTAATTGCTTTAAGTGGCGAATGTATTTTATGCGGTTAAAAGACGGATACCCGCCGAAAAGCTCATCGGCGCCAATGCCTGATAGCACGGCTTTCAAACCGTCCTCATGCGCGTATTTGCTGATAAACCAGCTGTTAATGCCATCGGTAGTAGGCATATCCATACTGGCTATAATGTGCAGCAGGTGCTGGTTAAAATCCTGCTGTTTTACCAAATGGGCGTAGTTTTTACCAATCAGCTTATCGGCGACCGCCTGCTGGTAGGTATGTTCGTTATGATCCTTATCCTCAAAATAAATGGAGATGGTTTTCAACTGGTCGTCTTTTTGTTTACCGCTCATGAGCGCTACAATGCTGGAGTCGGTGCCGCCGCTTAAAAATACACCGAGTGGCGCATCGGCTATCATCTGGCTGTTGATGGCATGGTTAACCGCCTTGTATAGTTCGTGCTGCGCCTCACGGGTATCGGTAATATAATCGTGCAAAGGTGGTTCATCGGCAAAGGAGCGGATTACAGATACCGCCGTATTGTGCTGCCATTGCAGGTAATGGCCTTTGGGCAAACTGTACACGTTTTTAAGCGTAGTGTAAGGCTCAGGAATGTGCCCATAAGCTAAAAAGCGGATAGGCCATTCACTATCAAGATTGGTAGCTATGCCCGACCTGCTTAATGCCTTCACCTCTGACGCGAAACTTAACTGCCCGCCAATAAGGTGATAATACAAGGGTTTTATACCCGAGCAATCTCGCACCAGGTAAGTGGTACCCAAGGCCACATCAAACAGCGCAAAAGCGAACATGCCCCTCAACCTGCCGAAAGCCGCGGTACCCCATTGCAGGTAGGCCTGTAATATTACCTCGGTATCGGTATGGGTATTAAAGCGGCTGCCTTGTTGAATAAGTTCCTGTTTCAGTTCGGGGTAATTGTAGATCTCGCCGTTGAAACTTATCCAGGCCTGCTGATTTCCGTCGGTCATGGGTTGGTGGCCGCTGCTGCTTAGGTCGATGATAGATAAACGGCGATGACCCAGCGCCAACCCGATCTGCTCGTCGATAAATATGCCTTCATCATCGGGCCCGCCATGGCGTTGCACATCGCACATTTTTTGTACAATGCTTACCAATTGGCGCGGTTTAATACTTTTTGATGCTATTCCTGCTATGCGGCACATACTTGTGGTATATTCATGGCTTCGCCCCGTAAGTCACAGTTTTAGTTTGTAACTTATTGTTTATCAGCAAGTTGATTTATTATGTTTTTGCTGATGGTTGTATGTTTTTGGCATCGAAATGATGCCCTTTATGTTGTTTTAATACCTTGCAATTAACGATGCCGCTACGTTGACAATAATGGAGCAGCCAATCCCATCCAGCCGTAAAGCCAGTTGCTTCTGCGAACGGTACTGGATAATCTCGCCGGTTATGCCTTTCAGCGGACCAGCCTTTATACATATCTTTTCGCCGGGTTGCAGGTGCCTTTCGGTTATCTCCAACTCGTACGCGCTGGCCATTAACAGTTTCAGGTCTTCCAGCTGCCTGTCGGGCATGGCGGCTACCTTGCCCGAAAAGTAAATGAAACGTGCTATCCCTTTCGTCATTAACACATTGGCCTGCTCATGCGGCGGTATGCGCACAAACAGGTACGATTTAATCAGTGGTTCTTCCGTCCATTTTTTACGGTCGCTCCACTGTTTAAGCTGTTTTTGCAGGGGCAAATAAACCTCAACGCCCTTGCTTTGCAATGCTTCGCAAGCCTTTTTTTCGGCCTTAGCGTGGGTGTATACCGGGTACCATTTTGCTGTTGCTGTAGTTGCCATAGGTTATGTTATTTATCGCCTGAACCAGTTTTTAATACTCCACTTACCGCCTTGTTGCCCCTCGGCATAATAGTTTGAGCCCTCGTACCCGCTATAATCCGAGTAGTAGTAATACCTGTTGCCATAATTGCCGCCGGTAAACTTGGTAGTGTAATAGCGTGAGTGTAGCATATCTTCGGCAAAGGCATTCAGTACGATCACCGTGTTGTTGATGCTGTACTCCTGCGCTATGCGCTGCGGCACCGTTGCCGCGTAAAATTTTGACTTGCCCGAACGGATCACGAATACATTGACATCGCTCACCCGAACCAGCGGAATAGCGTCGGATACCAAACCGATAGGCGCGGTATCAATCATAATAATATCGTAGCTGTTGCGCAGGCTTTCTATAAGAGCGGTCATCCTGTCGCTGTGCAGCAATTCGGATGGGTTAGGGGGCACCGGACCCGATGTAATAAAATCAACATTGGTATAGCCCGATGGGGAAATAATTTCGGCGGTTTCGCACTGGTTTGCGAGGTAATTGCTTAGGCCTTTGCTGTTAGCGGCCTTAAATGTTTTATGCAGTTTTGAACGGCGCAGGTCGGCGGCTATGAGTATTACCCGTTTGTTGATCAGCGCCAGCGTACAGGCTAAGTTAACAGCTACAAAAGATTTGCCTTCGCCCGCCACTTCAGAAGTAATGCAGATCACCTTACTGGCTTTTTCAGATGCCAGGAAACTCAAATTGGTGCGTACCGACCGTACCGATTCTGCAAAAATGGAGCGGGGCTTGCTTAGCGCCAGTATCTGGGTATTGAAATCGTCAATTTCGGCAGGGAACTTGCGTATAACGCCGATGATAGGTATGGTAGTTAGGCTCTCTACCGTTTCTTTATCATAAATATAAGGGTTAAGCACCCTGATCACTACAATAAGCCCAATGCCAACCAATAGTCCCAGTATAATCGCGGTACGGTGAATTTCGCGACTGTTAGGCGATATTGGCGTGGCCGATGTTTGCGCGGGTTCAATAATGGTAGCACCCGGTAAAATAGCCGACCGGCTGATCTGCGCTTCCAGCTTTTTCTCCGACAGGAAAGAATATACCTTTTCGTTGATCTCAAAATCACGTTTCATACTCACCAGGTCGCGTTCGGCAGCGGGCAGTTCTGAGATCTGGCGGTTAACCTGCGATAGTTGTCCGCTTAAATAATCGAGGTTCTTTTGTATGCGGATGCTTGAGGCGTACACATTATCCAGCGCCGCCTTTTTAACCATTTGCAGCTGCTTGTTTACATCCTGCACCGGTTGCGATGCCTCGTTGTAGGTTTTCAGCAAGGCGCTTTTTTCGATTAGTAAAGTATTGAAGCTGGTGATCAATCCGTTCAATAATGGGTCGACACTGCCCTCTAAATTAAAGTTGAGGCTTACGTTCTCTTTTTCGCTGCTAATGTGTTTTTTAAGCTGATCAATGGCGATCAGTTCTATCTTTAATAAGGAGCGCTGCGATTCTACCTCGCGGGCTTTCTCCAGTGCCTGGTCTGCCGCCGAACCCACATCCAGTATGCGCGCGTTCTGTTTGTACCGCTCTATCTTGTTTTCTGATCCTTGTACACCTTTCGAGAGGTCTATCAGCTGCGTATCAATAAAGTGGATCATCTGCGTAGCCGACTGTGTTTTCTGATTGCGATCATAATTGAGGTACTCGTTCATGATGGCGTTCAGTATATCGGCCGCGAATTGTGGGTTCGAGTCGGTTTGTTGCAACGATATAATGTTGGAGTTTTTGATCACTTCGCTGATGCGTAAGCCGCCCTTTACCCGGCCCAGCAGATCTTCGGGCGTGTTAAACTTAAAACGATAAGCCGCATGGTCAATCTCGGCGGCCATAGCAATGCTGAAGGTGGTGTTGCCAATAGTAACGGGGCTGTTGTAGGCGTAGGTTTTGTTCACCTCTTTACCGTTAATAATATAGTTAAGGGTGAACGAGCGCCTGTCTATCGGTTTATAATTAATATCGTCGTGGTAATAAGCAGTGCTGTCAAACTTAAGCAGTTGTATGTTGAGTGGCTTTTGCGGATAAAGTTCGCTGGTGCGTACCCGGCCTGCTATAAAAAAGCTGATGCGGTAATCAATATCCCTTATGGCGTTCAGCAGCAGGTTGCGGCTTTGTATCACAAAGGTTTCACTCTGTATTTTTGATGGCCCGCGGTCGGCATTATTGATCACGCTAACCAGGTCTGATATTTCCGATTTCTTTTCTTCCAGCTTAATGGTGCCTGTTGTGGCGTAGGTTTTAGGAGTATACCATAAGTATATATATGATGCAGCGGTAAACAGCACAACAGCGGCAGCTATCCAATACCAGCGGCTGAGCAGTATGCGGCCTATCTTAAAATAGTCGATATCCTGGTTGGGCAATTTAGGCTGTATGTTAACGTTTTCCTGCATTACCTTTAGCTGTTGTAAGTATGTTTTTCAAAGTCATTTATCTTCCCGGCCAATCTTCTTTTTTCCCAATTTAATACCCTCGCCCTTGTTTTTGTAAAGCAGTAAATTAGGTTATGACGCATATATAATTTAGGTTTGGTAACCGCCCGGTTGATGTATAAATTAGGCGGTGTTATCAAAAATAAATAATTTGAGATCATAAAAAAGGAGGCCAAAATTGGACGGTATCAAGATCACCCTCATAACGGTTTGTTATAACGCCGAAAGTACCATAAGCGCCTGCATTCAGTCGGTAATAAACCAGCGTTATGGCAACCTCCAATACATCATTATTGACGGTGCATCAACCGATAAAACGGTAGAAATTATCAGGCAGTTTGAGGGTCATTTTCATACCCTCATCAGTGAGCCCGATAAGGGTATTTATGATGCTATGAACAAGGGTATAGCCATGGCCACCGGCGAGGTGATAGGCATGCTGAATGCCGATGATATATTTGCTGCTGATAATATATTATCAACTGTTAATGAGTGTTTTAATAGTGATTTAGATATCCTTTACGGCGATTTGAATGTGGTAAATAAGCAGGGTAAAGTGATACGTAAATGGCGTTCGGCACCGTATCAAAAAGGCATCATGAACTGGGGCTGGATGCCCCCTCATCCCACCTTTTATTGCAGGCGAAAATTGTTCGAAAAACTGGGTAATTACAGGCTCGATTATGGCACCGCTGCCGACTATGAATTGATGCTTCGGTTTATGCACGGCAACATGCACAAAACTGAACGAACACCACTAATAATGGTTATAATGAACGCGGGAGGCGCAAGCAATAACAGCTATTTTAGTCGTATCAAAGCATTGATGAATGATATGCGGGCAATGCGCGAAAATGGCATCAGGTTTCCGTGGCTTACCGTGCTCTTAAAACCCCTCCGTAAAATTCATCAATACCTGTGAAGTTGTTTAGGTTTAACAATTATTCGGTGTTGAATAATGGATCACTATCTACAAATGTATCAGCCGTTATACTATGTGTTTATAGTGGGTTTCTCGGCCTTTATTACTTTCCTTGCCATGCCCTCCATTATACACGTAGCCGGTAAGCGGCATTTGTATGATGATCTGGGTCACTTCCGCAAACAGCACGATCATGGGATACCCCGGCTTGGCGGTGTAGCCATATTTTTAAGCTTTACTATTACCTGTCTGCTATTTTGCGCTACCGGCAAACTGCTGCCCTTAAACTATCTGCTTACCGCATGTATCATCCTGTTTGGTATGGGGCTTAAGGATGATCTTTCGGGTGTGGGTTCGGGTACCAAGTTCCTGGCGCAGTTTGTGGCCTGCGGTATCCTGGTTATCCCCGGCGATATAAGGCTTACCAGCATGTACGGCATCTTCGGTATTTATGATCTCGCTTATTTTCCCAGCGTGCTGCTTTCTGTTATCACTATAATGATGCTCATCAACGCCTTTAATCTCGTCGATGGTATCGACGGACTGGCGGCTACCACCGGTGTAGTAGCCAATTTGTTATTTGCCGCCCTGTTCTTATATACCAGGCATTACGAGCTGGCGGCCTTGTCGCTGGCTATTGTGGGGGCATTGTTCGGCTTTTTAAAGTTCAATATTACCCCCGCCCGCATCTTTATGGGCGATACCGGCTCCATGCTCATCGGACTCATCTCGGCAGTAATGGCCGTTAAATTTATCGAGGTAAACAAGGCTATTGAGGCCGCCAATATGCCGCAGGTAAATGCCGCGCCTGCCCTGGGGGTAGCTATACTGATAGGACCAATATTCGATACGCTAAGGGTATTCTTTCTGCGGATAATAAAGGGTTTATCGCCGTTTACGGCAGATAGGAACCACCTGCACCACCGTATGTTGCGCCTCGGTTTTAATCACCTCCAAACTACCGTTATACTCACTTTTGTAAATCTGACGGCCATTGTAGTGGTGCTCACCTTCAGCGAATTTGGTAATTCGGCACTGCTGCTGGCCATGGCCGGGGTAATGCTGGCCTTCAACTGGATCATCACTTTCTGCATCCGCTCGAAAGAGCGTGCGCATATTGCCCTGCGCAACCTGTTTGTGTAAGCAATATGGCTTAAGGCTGAATATTAGCTTCCTATAATTTTATAGCTTTGCAGCATATATTTCTTTGAATTATAATGAGGATAGCAATTAACGGGTTCGGGCGTATCGGCCGTATCTTTTTAAGGAGCATTTTAAACAGGCCGGGTATTGATGTGGTGGCCATAAATGATCTTACCGATACACAAACGCTTGCCCATCTCTTTAAGTACGACTCCGTTCACCGGGGTTTTAAAGGTAAGGTTGATTTTGATGGAGATAACCTGTACATCAACGATCACGAAATAAGGGTTTTCGCCGAGCGCGACCCATCGGCACTGCCCTGGAAAAAGCTGGATATTGACCTGGTGATAGAATCAACCGGGAAATTTACCTCTAAGGAAGGTGCCGAACAACACCTCATAGCAGGTGCCAAACAAGTAATTATATCGGCCCCGCCTACTGATAAAAGTGTGCCTACCGTGGTGCTGGGGGTTAATGATAAGGACGTTGATCTTACATCGCCCATCCTGTCGAACGCATCATGCACCACCAACAACGTGGCCGCCATGGTGAAAATACTCGACGAAAACTGGGGTATCATCGATGGTTATATTACCACCGTACACTCTATGACCGGCGACCAAAACCTGCACGATGCCCCGCATAAAGACCTGCGCCGTGCACGCGCGGCATCGGCATCTATCATCCCTACAACAACCGGCGCGGCCAAGGCCATTACCAATATATTTCCGCATCTCGAAGGTCGTTTAGGCGGCGCGGGCATCCGGGTACCGGTATTAAATGGTTCGTTAACTGATTTTACCTGTAGCCTTAAAATAGATACCACGGTGGAGGCGATCAACGAAGCTTTTAAAAATGCCGCCGCGAAAGGCTCGTTCAAAGATATTCTGGAGTATACCGAAGATCCGATAGTATCAACCGACATTTTAGATAATCCGCACAGTTGTATATTTGACGCGCAGCTTACCTCTATAGTAGGGGGCCTGGTAAAAGTAGTTGGCTGGTACGATAACGAAATGGGTTACTCAAGCCGCCTTGCCGACCTGGTTGTAAAAATAAGTCTGCTCAAATAAATGGTAAAGTTTATAAAGGTTGAAGAGTTGCTGCCCATCCGCAACGAGGTATTACGCGAAGGCAAACTGACTAACGAAGAATGCATCTTCTCCGGTGATGAGCTGGAAGGCGCTTTCCACCTGGGTTATTATATAGGCGACGAACTGGCCTGCGTGGCATCGTTCCACCCTAAAGGGTATGGCGAGTTTCATGGTACGGGTTACCAGTTGCGCGGTATGGCCACTATTGAAAAATACAGGGGTAAAGGTTATGGTAACCAGTTGCTTAACTTTGCCATAGTATACCTGCGCGGCCAAAAGGCCAACTATATGTGGTGTAATGCCCGTAAGTTGGCCAGCGGCTTTTATTTAAACATGGGTTTTGAAATAGTATCGCCCGAATTTGAAATTGCCGGCATAGGGCCGCACTACGTTATGTATGTTAAAATAAGATAACGTTTGAGTTAAAAAAACTATCTTTTTAACAATTGACATTCGCTTTTTGGAATAAAATGCTGATTTTGCGCCCCTGAGCGTTAATAACTCACAGATATAGTATGAAAACAATAGATCAAATAAGTTTTGCCGGTAAAAAAGCCCTTATTAGGGTTGATTTTAACGTACCTCTTGATAAGGATTACAATATTACCGACGACAACCGCATAACAGCTGCCCTGCCTACTATCAAAAAAATATTGAAAGATGGCGGCGCGGTTATCCTGATGTCGCACCTTGGCCGACCAAAAGATGGCCCGACCGAAAAATACTCATTGAAGCACGTGGTAAAACATTTGTCTGATCTGTTGGGTCAGCAGGTTGAATTTGCTGATGATTGCATTGGCGCGCAGGCTGTTGAAAAAGCAGGCGAGCTTGAAAAAGGCGAAGTGTTGTTATTAGAGAACCTTCGTTTTTATAAAGAAGAAGAAAAAGGCGATAAAGACTTTGCCGAAAAATTATCAAAGTTAGGTGATATATACGTGAACGATGCCTTTGGTACCGCTCACCGCGCGCACGCTTCAACAGCGGTTATCGCGCAGTTTTTCCCTGATGCCAAATACTTTGGTTACCTGATGGCGGGCGAGCTGGCCAATGCCGAAAAGGTATTAAACGGTGCTGCCAAACCTTTCACCGCTATTATGGGTGGTGCTAAGGTATCTGATAAAATTGAACTGATCGAAGCATTATTAAGCAAGGTTGATAACCTGATCATCGGTGGTGGTATGGCTTATACCTTTGCTAAAGCGCAGGGCGGCCAGATTGGTAAATCGCTGGTTGAGGCTGATAAGCTTGAACTGGCCCTTAGTCTGATTGAAAAAGCTAAAGAAAAAGGCGTTAACCTATTGTTACCTACCGATTCTGTAATTGCCGATAACTTTGCCAATGATGCCAATACCGACATCGCGCCAAACGATAACATTAAAGACGGCTGGATGGGTTTAGATATCGGTCCGGATTCTATCGCTGTATTCAGCAAGGTAGTAGCCGAATCAAAAACCGTTTTATGGAATGGTCCGATGGGCGTTTTTGAAATGGAAAAATTTGAAAAAGGTACCAAAGCCGTAGCAGATGCAGTAGTAACCGCAACCGAAAACGGCGCGTTCTCGCTGATAGGCGGTGGTGATTCGGCAGCAGCGGTTGCCAAGTTTAACCTTACCCACGAAGTAAGCTATGTATCAACAGGCGGCGGCGCATTGTTAGAGTACATGGAAGGTAAAGAACTACCTGGCGTAAAAGCCATCAACGAGTAATCGTTACCATAACAATACAAGAAAAAGGCAACCTGGATAAGGTTGCCTTTTTTGTTGTTGACTGCTTTACGAAGTTTTTAAAGCTTCGTAAAGCTTTATATTGGGCAGTCTATGGTCGGTGTTATTACCACATCACTTATCAAGTTTTTCTTTATAGAGAATCTGCACATAAGCGATATAGCAAATAATGTATTAATTATCGTATGGCTTTAGAAAATCTCCCCTACAGTTACGAAGATTCCGTTTGAGCCATGATTGCCGAACCCGTAATCAATAGCGATGTTGGTTCTTGACACCTTGTTTAGTTTGATACGTAATCCTGCTCCGTAACCGGGTTGCAAAGCCTGCAAGCCAGTGCCTGTAGCAGCCGAAAACGACTGGCCATTTACAAACACCACCCCACCTAATAAACCATTGGTCGTTATTTGATACCTGTATTCGCTTTCTAAGTAAATCATTTGAGCCCCTCTGAAACGCCCCTGTATATAGCCCCTGCCTGTACCATTGTTTTGATCCCAGGTAGAGGCGGGTAGGTCAAGGTAGGGCGGCTTTCCGCTCAGTACCAGCCAGTCGTAACTCCAGAAGGCAATTACATTTTTAGAACCTGAAGGCAGCCTGTAATACTTGCGCACGTCAACTATAAGAGATTTCCATGATGATGTACTACCCAAAAACTTTTTGTTATCACGATAAATTACTGCCGCATAAAATCCCTTTGTAGGTGTAATTGTGCTATTACGCATATCAAAAAGCGCGTTAAGTGTTATACCGGAGGATATCGTTTTGCTTTGTTGACCATAGCGTGCATAATCAGATAGGCTACCATCCGGATTGCCTTTTTCTTCTATTCCATAATGATGATCAAAAATAAACCCGGCACCAGCGTAAAAGTTGCCCTTGATTTTCTTCAGGATGGTTTCAGCAAAACGGATCAGCGTGTAGTCCATAGGATCATCATTGGCTGTTGATGAATTACTGCCCAATCCGAAAGTGCTTTGGGGGTATTTATAATATTTAATATCGCCTATGTAGTTAAATGCGTTGTTATTGGTCCAAATGTTTGACTGGATCGGTATCAGAATCTGTTTTCGCTGTGTATAAGCAATATTGGAAGATATTGTTGAAATGCGGGCACCGGGTGACATACGGAATGCAACATTACCCGAAAGTGTAGCTGCCAGCTGCGTTTGCAATGTGTAGCCCACAGCAGGCAAAACCGAAAAAACTGGTTTGATACCAATTACCGATGACTTATTGTCGGCA
This sequence comes from Mucilaginibacter gynuensis, assembly GCF_039541195.1. NCBI lineage: Bacteria > Pseudomonadati > Bacteroidota > Sphingobacteriia > Sphingobacteriales > Sphingobacteriaceae > Mucilaginibacter > Mucilaginibacter gynuensis. The sequence continues at coordinate 135,615 of NZ_BAABFT010000008.1, read as the reverse complement.
GCAGAGTGCTTTTTAAAAATGCCCAGAATAACATCATAAATATCTTTCTGCTGTATCGTATCGGCACTTGAAGCCACCAGTGTATCATTTAAACGGTGTTGGTTAAGCGGAATGATAGACGTTTTATGCTGAGCGTTAACTGTTCCCGATAAAAGTGACATACCCCCAACAAGCAATACCAATAAAGCTATTTTCATGCGTATTTATACAAATAAAGATATCACCATAGGAGCTATAATTGTTTTCGCAAATATACGATTTGAAAAATATCTGCCCCTGGTTAAAGCATTTGGTGATTACCACCGCAAATCAAACCAGCTTATATCTCATAATTTGAAATATTCATACGCATTTTATAATACCCTAAAATACCATTATTCAGGCAATCTTGATTGTCTGAGTAAGGGCATCAGCCTATGGCCGGTGTTGTCACCGCAATCATCATAAAGTAGTATCAGCAACTTTCCTTTCTCAATTGCAATACTCCGTTTTCCTAACTTTCACTACATTTAGCCGTTAATTTCCTCGTAAAAATGAAAAAAGCCACACTATTCGCCTTTAGCTTTATGCTTTTGGCGTTTGTTACTTTCGCACAGCCGCAAACCCCCGATGCCGGTTATGTAAAAGACAATTACGTTAAGCACGAATACCAGATACCCATGCGCGATGGCAAAAAGCTGTTCACGTCGGTATATGTTCCTAAAGATCAGTCGAAGAAATACCCCATAATGATGGACCGCACGCCCTACAGCGTAGCGCCTTACGGAACAGATAAATATAAAGGTAGCCTTGGCCCGTCGGAATTATTTATGAAAGACGGTTATATTTTTGTGTACCAGGATGTACGCGGCCGCTGGATGAGTGAAGGTATTTACGAGGAAATGACGCCCGAAAAAGAAGTGCACAAAACCAATAACGATGTTGATGAAGGTACCGATACTTATGACACTATCGACTGGCTGATCAAGAACCTGCCGAACAACAATGGCAAGGTAGGCGTATGGGGCATATCGTATCCCGGGTTTTATACTACTACGGCATTATTGAGCCGTCACCCTGCACTGGTGGCCGCATCGCCGCAGGCGCCCATTGCCGATCTGTACCGCGATGATGCCTTCCACAACGGAGCATTTATGCTGGTGGCTAACTTCGGCTTTTACCCCGGTTTTACCAACAGGCAGGATGATAAACCCACCCAGCGCAGGGGAAAGGGCTTTGACCCGGGTACAGAGGATGGCTATAAATTCTTCATGGAAATGGGATCGATGCGAAACTCCAACGTGAAATATTATAAGGATACCATTCGCCTTTGGAACGAAATGATGGATCACCCCAATTACGATCAGCACTGGAAAGACCGCAACGTATTGCCGCACCTGCACGATATTAAAACCGCTGTACTGGTAACCGGTGGCTGGTACGATGCCGAGGACCTTTACGGTGCCATCAATACTTATAAAACGCTGGCGCAAAAAAATCCTGCAACGCCCATATACTTCGCTATGGGGCCGTGGGTGCACGGCGGCTGGGCGCGTGGCAATGGCGATCATTTAGGCGATGTTGATTTCGGTGCGGCAACGTCTCCTTTCTACCGCGAAAATATCGAGTTCAAATTTTTTAGCCATTACCTGAAAGGGACTGATTTTGATCTGCCTAAAATATCCGCTTTTGAAACCGGAGCCAACAAGTGGCATAGCTATAAGGTATGGCCGCCAAAAGAGGCTACAGAAAAGAATTTGTACTTTTTACCCAATGGTAAACTATCGTTCACCGCGCCTGCCGATGCTAAGGACAGCTTCGACGAGTTCGTATCAGACCCGGCCAATCCGGTGCCGTTCATAGACGGTATTAGCATGGATATGAACAGGGAATACATGACCGCCGACCAGCGCTTCGCCGCCAAAAGAAAAGACGTGCTAACCTACCAAACCGACGTATTAACCGATGATGTAACCATTGCGGGTAACATTTGGGCCAACCTTAAAGTAGCCACCACAGGCACCGATGCCGACTGGGTGGTAAAGGTAATTGACGTATACCCCGACACCACTACGGCAGGTAAGTTCACCGGTAAAGATGTAAGCCCGGCAGGCTACCAACAAATGGTACGCAGCGAGGCCATGCGCGGTAAGTTTCGCAACAGTTTTGAAAAGCCCGTGCCGTTTGTCCCCGGTAAGGTAAGTCCGGTGAATTTTGAACTGCAAGACCTGCTGCACACCTTTAAAAAAGGCCACCGCATAATGGTTCAGGTACAAAGCACCTGGTTCCCGCTTATCGACAGGAATACCCAACAGTTTCAGGATATTATGAAAGCTAAGGATACCGATTTCAAAAAAGCCACCCATAAGGTGTATACCTCAAAAGCGCATCCGAGTTATTTGAAGGTGAGGGTAATGTGAGATGGTAAGAGGTTGGTTAGTGATAGTTCTTACAGCGTTAATGTTGGGTTGTACTAATGAATGCTTACTACAGGATAATCGCCCCGCTTTTATAATACTTTAACAAAATGACTTATAATGTTAATGAAATGTATGAGTACCTGCTTACTGAACTGGATAGTAAAAGTATCAGGTATAATGATCAAATATTTGACTCCGGATGTAGGATGATAGATATTTGGTACGGCGATCTTTTTTATGTAGTTCAAATAGAAGAGGACTCTGTTGGTTTTTCAATTGTAGAAGAGGCAGGCTTCGGTACGATACCAGACATGCATTTTTTCGACATTGAAAAGTTTAAAATAAAACTACGGTCGGTTTTTGGGTAATATATTTTCCCTGCGATATGATCCCCCGCTTTCAATTAAAAATACTATACCCTGTTACATATCCGTATCGCTTTACGTAATACTTATATAAACTACTATTATGCTGAAGAAATTAACAATGGTATTGCTGGTTGCCGTATTGGCTTCGTGCGATAAAAAGGACAGTGGTAAATGCAGTAACCGGGTATGTACTGAAATATTCGCTTCGGTAGGCTTTCGGTTTTTAAAGCAGGACGGGAGCGGCATCATCGTTAAAAACTACAGCGTAGTTAATCAGCAAACAAAAGATACCATTACCATAAAAGACACCGGAACATTGAGTATTGGCATCAACGAGTTACGCGCCCCGGGATACTATACCGTAATAAACGATTCCTACAAAGATAAACTAACCGAAGCCGGTATCGACCTGAAAGTAAGCGGCACTGATTCTTTACACAACCAAACCAAAACGGCCATTGTAAAGGTGGGGGTAGACGAATGTGGTTGCCACGTGAAAAAAATCTCCGGTCCCGACGAAATAAAGTTTGACAATTGAAAAGCGCTTTTTAATTCTTCTTAGTGTTTAATTGTTGTGTAAAACCCGGTTCAGGCCGGGTTTTGTTTTTTGAGGTATTCGAAAGGTTTTAAACTCCCTCCTTGAGGAGGGGTGCGTTGGGAACTGTAGTGGCAGGGAGGTGTTTATGCAGCCTTTCTGGGAAAAATACCTACGAAACCCCTCCCTACACCCTCCCGAGGGAGGGAATCGCACTTGCCCCGCTTTTTGAGTCAAATAATCCCTCAATAAAAAACTCCGCGTAACTCCGTGCAAACCTCCGCTTCCTCCGCGGTTAAAAATCTACGCTTAAACAAGCCTCAAATAATTAACTTTGGTTAGCTTGTATCAACAAACTACTGTCACCAATAAAACCACACCGCTATGAAAAAACTGCTTTCCCTTTTATTGCTATGCTTAGGTATCAACAGCTACGCCCAGCAACCTGCTAAATTCAACGGACTGGATATGAACCTGGGCAATCTCTCGCGATTGTCGGATGCGCAAACACGGTCAATCAGTCCGGAAAATTTTACGGGTGGCAAAGGAAAAGGAGCCATGGCCGACCCGGTGAAGAACAAAGGGCAGCGCAACGTGGCCAATGCAGCTAACGAAGCACGCGATCTGGGTATCGGCTGGAAAGTGAACCCCTTTATTATTGTTAATCCCGGCGAAACCATTACCATTGCCGAAATGGAGGGCCCCGGCGCTATACAGCAAATATGGATGACACCAACCGGTAACTGGCAGTTCTCCATCCTGCGTTTTTACTGGGATGATGAAACCGAACCATCGGTAGAAGCCCCTGTAGGCGCGTTCTTCGGCATGGGCTGGAACGAGTACGCGCCGCTCAACTCATTGCCGGTAACTGTTAACCCCGGCAGTGCTTTTAACTGCTATTGGAAAATGCCATTCCGCAAAAAATGCCGGGTTACTTTAGAAAATATAAACAAGGCTGCCGAAATGCGCCTTTACTACCAGATCAATTATACCCTTACCGAAGTTGGGAACGACGAAGCTTACTTTCATGCCCAATACCGCCGCTCAAACCCGAACACCACATCGGTACATACCATATTAGATGGCGTTAAGGGCAAAGGGCAGTATGTGGGTACCTACATGGGGATCGGTGTAAACAATAATGGCTGGTGGGGTGAGGGCGAAATCAAGTTTTACATGGATGGCGATAAAGAATATCCCACCATTGCAGGTACCGGCACCGAAGATTATTTCTGCGGATCGTACAATTTTGACAGGGGAGGCAAGTATGTGGAGTTTTGTACACCCTATGCGGGTTTGCACCAGGTGATCCGTCCGGATGGCGCTTACCGGGCACAGCAAAGGTTTGGCCTGTACCGCTGGCATATTATGGACCCGGTGAGGTTTGATAAAGATTTGAAAGTAACTATTCAGGATTTGGGCTGGCGCGATGGCGGGCGGTACCTGGCTCAAAAGTCGGATATTATAACGGTGGCCTACTGGTACCAGCGCGAGCCTCATGCCAAATTCCCGAAACTACCCTCGAAGGACGAATTGGAAGTAAACTAAAAAATAGTTGATTAAGACTGTTGCGTTTTGGTAGTCATCACCGTATCAGGTAAAAAGCCCCGATTATGCGTAAAAGTATTTTAGCCATTTTAGCTGTAGCATTGCTGGCATCGGCATGCAGCAAAACCAAAAAGTCAACCTGCGGCGAGCAAATTTGCACGGCCAATTTCGCTTACATAATGATAAGCTTTTTGGATAAGGATGGTAACCCTACAGAGGTGAAAGATTACCACGCCATTAATTTGCGCACAAAAGATACCGTTAAAAGTATGGTGAACGTAAGTATTAACACGGTTCCCGGCACTTTCGCGGTAGTTGATGATAGCCACATAACGAAGTTATCAGACGGTGGCGACGATATTGAGGTATCTGCCACATCGGTTACAGGCAACCAAACTAAAAAGGGCATTTTAAAAGTATCGGGCGGTAAATGCGCCTGCCATATTACCAAAGTATCAGGTCCCGATCAAATAAAGTTCGACTAAAGGTTCTTCTTCTTAAAATAATAGTGTTTAATTGAGGATGGGGCCCGGCTTGCCGGGTCTTATCTTTTTAAACGTCACCCCAATAACTTCTTATAAAAATACTGCTTAGCTTTGTATAGCTTAACCGGCATTACATCTTACCAAAAAAACACCATGAAAAAACTCCTGTACCTCCCGTTATTAGTTATTGTATTTGCTGCGTGCAGCAAAAGGTTGCAAACACAAAAATGCCCAGATAAAATTTGCACTATGATATTTGCCAGCGTACCTGTAAGCTATGTTGATAATGCAGGCAAACCCGCGGCGGTAAAAAATTACAAGGTTATAAACCTGCGCACTAAAGAAGATATTACCCATGCCGATAACCGCAACATAACGGCCACTACATTTACCATAGCCGACGATAGCGACCTCAAGCGCATATCAGAAGCGGGCGACGATATTTTACTTACCGCTACAGATAGCGCCACTAACAAGCAACTGCGCGACACCGTTAAAATTGCCGGCGGCGTATGTGCCTGCCACGTAGCACGCATTTCGGGGCCGGAGCAAATAAAGGTGAATTAAAGGTTAACTGATAACACGTATTCAAAACAACAAAAGCCTCCGCGGTTGCAAAGGCTTTTTGTTGTTATGTGTATGGTTTTTGGTTAATGCTTGATAAGCAGATCGATACTGATACCTATGATCAGCGTAATCAGGCTAACGGTGAGTAAACCTAATAGGTAAGCCGCGAACGCTTTTGCATAGCCGCCTATTTTTTTGGCGTTGAAAAACTGCCCTACGGCCCATGTTGAATATATAAAGTAAACAACGCCCGAAACGGGTAATACTTTAAGTTTGGTTAAGCCCTCAACCACGGCAAAAACAGTAAATATCAGCATGCCCATGCCTATTACAAAGCATAGCAGTATCAGTATCTCAAAAAAGTTATAACCGCTGTTGCGGAAGAAAAGCTTAAGCCAAAGCGCTATGAATACGCCTATAATAATGTTTGAATAACCGTAATGGCTTTGTACCCACTCGTTCATCGCGTTGGTTGATGAGCCTTTCATATCTTCTATATGAAAATAACCTTCTTCAATGTGAAAAGTATGGTTAACAATGGTATAAAGCAGCGATGATATAATGATGAATACAATGGGTTTTACCAGCCTGTCGCGGTTTTCGGCAATAAACAAGCGTATGCTTTTGCCGGGGCGCAGCAAAAGTTCTTTAACAGTATAAAGTATGCCCTTTTCAAAATGCAGGATGTGCAATATTTCATGCTGAATGTAATGCCCGTCTATCCGTTTAAGTTTAGCCGATTGTCCGCATTGCGGGCAGTAGTTAAGCGTTATATCAGTGTTGCAATGCGCGCAATTTACCATGAGTACAATAATGAAGGATTAGTTATTGGCAGCTACGTCCTGCTTACGTGAGCTGATCTCGCCGTTTATTGATTTTAACGAATTAAAAATAGGTAGCCAGGTGATGGGCAGTACCATTAATGGAACCAGCGAGCCTATTGATATATTTTTCGATTTGAAGAAATACAGGTAGGCATAAACGAAAAGCAAAACTACAGCGAGGGTAATAGAGGTGATCAAAATGCTTTTTAGCTTAGTTCTTCGCGCTGTTAATTCGGTTAAGCTTAATGCCGATAGTTGTTCCATAATGCGATAATGCTTTGCTACAAAAATTAAAAAAGGGATTTTCTTGCTAACTACACTTTGGTGTAGATTTGTAACTTAGCGTTAACCGATGAAAAATGATACTACAAACGGCTTACTGACCCGTAACAAGGTGAACCAGGTGGCCGAAGCTGATTACCTGCAACAGCACGATTACCTGGAAGCCGTAAGATCATTCGCGCGCTTAACTTACAAGAGCGTGTACATCATTGATTATGAAAAGATGGGGTTTGAGTATGTATCAGATAATCCCTTGTTTTTAAGCGGATTCACTGCCGCGCAGGTGCTGGCTATGGGTTACGAATTCTATTTCAAAAATGTGCCCGAACAAGACCTGCAATTGCTTACTGCCATTAACCAGGCCGGTTTCGACTTTTTTGATAAAGTGCCCGGCAACGAAAAGAAAGAGTACAGTATCACTTACGATTTTCACCTTATTAATAAGGATGGCAGGCCGGTGCTGATCAACCATAAACTTACGCCCCTTTTTTTAACAAGCGAAGGCAAAATGTGGAAGGCCATCTGCGTTGTTTCCATATCGCACCATCAGCAGGCGGGTAATGCTTTTATTACCAAACAGGGTACCGATAAAATATGGCAGCTGGATACAACAAACCAGGTTTGGCTAAGATTGGTTAAGCCTAAACTTACCAAACGCGAAATCGAAGTACTGCATCTGCACGCGCAGGGACTAACCATTAACCAAATTGCCGAAAAAATATTTGTAGCCCCCGATACCGTTAAATATTACCGCCGCCGAATTTTTGAACGCCTGAATGTAAGTAATATAGTAGAAGCCCTGGCTTATGCGGTAAACAGCAAAATTATTTAAGGGGCTGTATTACGAAAGCAAACCTATTCAATCTCATTTTCCGATTTCTTATTTACTGCCCAGCCGATCACCGGCTTAATATTAAATGTGTTTGGATTTTGTGCGACACCCATAAATCCCGCCCAGAGTTCCATATTAAAAGATTGTTTTATTTTGCCGGCTTCATCTTCTACTTCAACTATAAACGGTACGTTAGACAGTTCTTTGGGTAAGTCGTCTACATTTTTAATTTCTTTAAACTGAGATCGTTCTAAATATAGAGTTTTGGTTTTGAATGCCGGGTCGTCTGTATTTGCTACCGGTATATCAATAATTTTGTTGTCTTTTGTTGCGTTCTCCTCCGGCATATTTCCGGCATTCAAATAAGGATAAAATTTTAACAGCCAGCCGTCAATACCATCGTATGATCCATATATGCCTGCTTTATGGTATTTGATCATGTTCATCCAAAACTGCTTGTCAACTTTTCCGTTCTTTGTATCGATGATCTTTTGAATTACGGGCTTCAGTTCAGATGTCCACCAGGTCAAATCATACCGGGATAAATAGTCCAGGCGAGTCAGGATTTTTTTCCAGTCTTTAACGCTTCCTTCAATAGTTACTTTAGGTATGCCACAGCCTATAAACTTAACTTTATAATTGAAGAATTCTTTCATCGACTCCATGATCATCACTTGGCTTGCAAGCCGGGTAGTTGAAGTGGTCGTGCTAAAATCAGCCGTTAAATTTCCCACCAGTTTTTTACCTGTAAAATTGGCTATCTGCTCGCTAAATTCCGGGAATAGGGTTTCCCATTTGAAATCTTTCATGTTCGTAAGCTCTTTTGAGTTGCGTATTACTTGTAAAGTCTTTTTTCCTTCAAAATTTACAAGTTTAGCCCTCAGCTTTTCGGGGTTACTGGTTACATGGTTCGCGAAACCTTTAGAGATGAGCAACCACATAATATCCGGGCTAATTGTTACCGGGTAGTGATTTTGATAGGCCCTTAAATACCCTAAAATGAGCGCGTGCGTTCCGAGGTCGACAATTTCATCAGTCACGGAAAGTTTAATGATGTTTTTATCAATGTTTTGAAATAACATATCGCCGGATACTGTGGGTAAAAGCTTTTCCGGTTTAGTCAGTTTTTCTATTTGATAGGTTTGAGCCTGTGTGCCGCAATAGGTGAAGATAAGGCAAAGCACAAAAGTTAACTTATTCATGCAATTAATGGTTGAGGTTTATAATTGGCTAAATATAAGGTATTCAATATGACTTTATATTTAGTGCTCTCCGTTTTTTCTGTGTATTGATTAATAGTCGGAAAACTGTTGAGCCATCGGCCGCCACCAACGCGCAATGTAGTTTAATAAATAGCTTCAATATAAATAACCCGTAAAAATCTGTACTTCTCACCCCTAAAAACCTGGCCCATAGCCGGGTTTTTGCGTTTGCAGGGATACGCCAAACCACCCCAAAAAATGTTGATAACTTTTTGGTGGGAAAAAGTGGTAGAAAGTGGTAAAAGTAAATTACTTTTACGTTACAAAAATTGCCGATAGACTATAATGGCCCATTTGTTAGGAGAATATGATTGTAAACTGGATGCCAAAGGGCGGATGATGATCCCTTCGGACCTCAAAAAGCAACTCCCCGGAGTTGAAGATGAGGGCCTTGTGATATTACGCGGCTTTGAAAAACAGTTGACAATTTATACCAAAACAGAGTGGGACAATACAGTGAATGACTTAAGCAAACTTAATCAATATGACAAGATAAACCGCGATTTCCTGCGCTTTTTTACCCGCGGGGCTATGGGTTTATCAGTTGATGGGGCGGGCAGGGTGCTTTTGCCAAAATCGCTGCTTGATTACGCGGGTATTTCCAACGAGGTTATCCTGTCGTGTCAGCTGAATAAGATAGAGGTATGGGAGCCTGTTGCTTACGATAAGTTGATGAACAGCGTTCCTGATGATTTTGCCGCGATGGCAGAGAGAGTAATGGGCAGTGCCGGGAGAATGCTAAATGAGTAATTACCATGTGCCGGTTATGTTGCAGGAGTGTATTGAGGCGCTTGATATTAAGCCCGGCGGTACTTATGTAGATGTAACCTTTGGCGGCGGCGGTCACTCGCGTGAGATACTGAAGCATTTGGGTAGCGATGGCAGGCTGATCGCTTTTGATCAGGATGCTGATGCGCAGCAAAATATCCCGGATGATGACAGGCTTACGTTTGTTGACCAGAATTTCAGGTATCTGAAAAACTTTTGCCGTTTGCATGGTGCTATCCCGGTTGATGGGATCCTGGCCGATCTGGGGGTTTCATCATACCAGTTTGACCAGGCCGAGCGGGGCTTTTCAATCCGCTTTGATGCCGAGCTGGATATGCGCATGAATCAGGCCGATACATTGAGCGCGAAGGAAGTAGTAAATACGTATAGCGAGGCCGATCTGCACCGCATATTTGGTATTTACGGCGAAATTCAGAACGCCAAAACGCTGTCCAAAACCATAGTAACCTACAGGCTTAATGCGCCGATAGTTACCGTGGCCGATCTGAAGAACGCGATAGTGAACCTTATCCCGCGAGGGAAAGAAAATAAATACCTGGCGCAGGTTTTTCAGGCGCTCAGGATAGAGGTTAACCAGGAACTGGAAGCATTGAAAGATTTTTTAATGCAATCGGCCGAGGTGCTGGGCACCGGTGGTAAACTGGTGGTAATGTCATACCATTCGCTGGAGGACAGGCTGGTGAAAAATTTCATCGCCAAAGGCAAATTCAGCGGTGAGGTAGAGAAGGATCTTTACGGTAATGATCAAAAACCGTTTGATGCTGTAAGTCGCGGGGCTATAACTGCAACAGATGAAGAGATAGTAAATAATAACAGGGCAAGGAGCGCTAAACTAAGGATAGCTGTAAAAAAATGACGAATCGTTTACGTACAGAAATTCAGGAAGAAGAAGCTGAGAAGCAATTGGTAGTTGAGGAGAAAAAACCTGCAAAGGAAATTCCCGACAATTTTTTAACGCAGTTTTTCAGCAAAGGATTTGTAACCACCGAAGAGGCTACGAGCGCGCTTCCTTTTGTGTTTTACATAGCCTTTTTGTGTATGCTATATATTGCCAACAGGCACCTTGCCGAAAAGAACCTGCGCGATATTGATAAGATAAGCAAAGAAGTAAAAGAACTTACATGGGATTATAAATCGGCCAAAGCCGAGCTGGCTTACCGCAGCACGGTTACCGAGGTTTCAAAACGGGCCGATACGCTGGGTATAAGGGCTACTACAGAACCGCCGCAAAAAATAACCATCAAAGAGGAGGCCGAGGAATGAGTATACGTACCAATATATTACTCAGGGTATATATCGCTTTCGGGTTGATATTGCTTTTCGCCACTGCTGTGGTTTTTCAGCTTTGTAGGGTTCAGTTTGCCCAGGGCAAAAAATGGCGGTCCATGTCTGATAGTTTATCTATCCGTTATGTAGATGTTGAGGCAAGTCGCGGCAACATCTTTTCTGTTGACGGGAGTTTGCTGGCTACTTCGGTACCCGAGTACGAGCTGCGCATGGATATGCTGGCCGGGGGTATTGAAGATGATAAGATATTTTACGAAAAGGTAGATTCGCTGGGCGCTAAGCTTGCCGGGTTTTTCGGCGATAAATCTGCCCGCGATTATAGCCGCAGGCTGCGTGAGGCCCGTAAAGATAAAGAGCGTTACTATTTGGTTAAGCGTAAGGTTACTTACCAGCAGCTGAAAAAGATCCGCAAGTTCCCGATGTTTAATTTGGGCAGGTACAAAGGCGGGTTGATAGCTATACAGCAAAACAAACGCATTTTGCCTTTCCAAACACTGGCATCGCGTACTATAGGTTACAAAAATGATAACGTGGCTAACGCGGTTGGTTTAGAGGGCGCTTACGCGAAATATATTAATGGCGAAAAAGGTCGCCGGTTGATGCACCGCATTGCCGGTGGCACCTGGATGCCTGTTAACGAAGATGATGACGTAGCGCCTAAAGAAGGTGCCGATATTATTTCAACCATCGACGTAAACTTTCAGGATGTTGCCCAAAGCGCGTTGGAAAAACAATTGATAAAAAGCGATGCCGACCACGGCGCGGTAATACTGATGGAAGTGGCCACCGGCGAGGTGCGCGCGGTAGCCAATTTTACCAAGGTAAGCACCGGTGTATATAAAGAGAAGTTTAACTACGCCATTGCCGGTAACCAGGATCCGGGTTCTACCTTCAAGGTAGCATCATACATGGCCCTGCTGGAAGATCATAAGGTGGATACCAATACCATGGTGGGTACGGGTAACTATCAAATTCCGGGCAAAATGATCAGGGATTCGCACGGTAGCATTGGTACGGTAACGGTTAAAAAAGCTTTTGAGGAGTCATCAAACGCGGCGGTTGCGTTTTTGGTTAATACCCATTACCGAAATAACCAGTCGGACTTTACCGATCACCTATATAACTGGCACTTGAACGAGCTGCTTAAATTGCAGATTCCGGGTGAAGCGCAGCCTGTAGTGAAAAATCCTAAAAACAGGAGCTGGAACAAAAACATGACCCTGCCGCAAATGGCCTATGGTTATGAAATGCAGTTAACTCCATTGAAAATGCTGTCGTTTTACAACGCTATAGCTAACAATGGTAAATATATATCGCCGGTTTTTGTGCGCGAGATAAGAAGGTTAGGCAATACGGTAGAGCATTTTAATGCCCGTGTTATCAACGAGAAGATCTGTTCGGATGTTACGCTCAGCAAAATGCACAAAATGCTGGAAGGGGTAATAACCGAAGGTACCGGTAAAAATATTATCTATAACCCGCTTTACAGCATAGCAGGTAAATCGGGTACGGCGCAGGTGGCAGATGGTAATAAAGGTTACCGTGCTAAAAGGCAGTATCAGGCTTCTTTCTGCGGATATTTTCCGGCAGATAAACCTAAGTACTCGCTCATCGTGGTAATTAACGACCCTAAGAACGGCTACTATGGCGCGGCGGTTGCCGGTCCGGTTTTCAGGGAAGTGGCCGATAAGGTTTACTCAAGCGATTTGGATATTAACCAAACACCGCCAACACACCTGGTAGGTAATACCATATTGCCAAGTGTAAAACAAGGCAACCCGAAGGCATTAAAACAGGTGTACGCCAAATTAGGTGTTAAGCCGTTGTATGCATCGGCCAGCGCTATTGATAATGGCATTGATACCAGCAACGGGATAGCGTTTGAAGAAACAAGAGTTAAAAAAGGCGCTGTGCCTGCGGTAACAGGCATGGGCTTAAGCGATGCCCTGTATGTAATGGGCAACGCGGGATATAAGGTAACTGTACACGGTAGCGGAGTGGTTAAAACACAATCGGTAACGGGTGGCAGCATTATACCAAGAGGATCAAAAATAACATTAGAACTGCAATGAAGTACTTAAGTGATTTACTGGAAGGCCTTGCATTCACCGAATTGCAGGGAAGTGCTGATGTAGAGATCACGGCAGTGGTTTTTGATTCGCGTAAGGTAGTGCCGGGTTCGCTGTTTGTGGCCGTAAAAGGCACTGTGGTTGACGGGCACGATTACATTGAAAAAGCCATTAAAGATGGCGCTATTGCGGTAATATGCGAAGAGTTACCAGCACACGTAACCGGCGAAGTTGATTTTCTGATGGTTGCTAATTCGGCCATCGCGTTAGGTATCGTTGCCGCTAACTTTTACGATAACCCATCGGCACAATTAAAGCTGGTTGGTGTTACCGGTACAAACGGAAAAACTACCATTGCTACGCTTTTATATAAGCTGTTCCGCGATATGGGCTATAAATGTGGCTTGCTGTCTACCGTTGAAAATCAAATCAACGGCAAAGTAATCCCATCAACCCATACCACACCAGATCCCGTAGCGCTTAACGAGCTACTGGCCGATATGGTAGCCACCGGTTGCGATTACTGCTTTATGGAAGTAAGCTCGCACGCGGTAGCGCAGCACCGTGTGGGTAGTTTGAAATTTGCGGGAGGCATTTTTACCAACCTAACGCACGATCATTTAGATTACCATAAAACGTTCGACAGCTATCGCGATGCTAAAAAGGCATTTTTTGATAACCTGCCTAAAAACGCTTTCGCGCTCACCAATGCCGATGATAAGAACGGCAACGTGATGCTGCAAAATACCAAAGCGCACCGTAAAAGCTATGCCTTAAAAAGCATGGGCGATTATCGTGCACGCATCATCGAAAATCAGTTTGGCGGTTTGCTGCTCCATATTGATAACGAAGAGGTGTGGTTCCGCATGGTGGGTACATTCAATGCCTACAACATACTGGCGGTATATGCCGCTGCCATGCTGCTCGATCAGGATAAGGCAAAAGTGTTAACCAGCCTTAGCAAATTATCGGGCGCGGTAGGCCGGTTCGATTATGTGGTTGCACCTAATAAGGTGATCGGTATAGTTGATTACGCGCACACGCCGGATGCCGTGCAAAATGTGTTGAGTACGGTACACGATATCCGCAAAGGAAACGAAAAAGTGATCACCGTAATAGGTTGTGGTGGCGATAGGGATAAAACCAAACGCCCTATAATGGCTAAGGTGGCCTGCGAGTGGAGCGATAAGGTAATTCTTACTTCTGATAATCCGCGCAGCGAAGATCCGGCGCAGATCATCGAAGAAATGAAGGAAGGTGTTGATCCGGCATTTAAACGTCATGTGTTAAGTATTGTCGACAGGCGTGAAGCCATTAAAACGGCCTGCGCACTGGCTCAACCCGGCGATATTATATTATTAGCAGGCAAAGGCCACGAAACCTACCAGGAAATTAAAGGCGTAAAAAACCACTTTGATGATATGGAGGAATTATTGGCGCAGTTTAGAGAGATGGAATGATGTGCAGATGTGCAAATGTGCAGATGATTAGAATGATGTGCAGATAGGTAGATGTGCAAATGTGCAGATGATTAGAATGATGTGCAGATAGGTAGATGTGCAAATGTGCAGATGATTAGAATGATGTGGAGATAGGTAGATGTGCAAATGTGCAGATGATTGGAATGATATACGAATTGTGGATTGGATGATTGATAAAATGTATAGTGTTAGATGAATGATAAGCCTAATTTGATTGTTGACCTGACATTCAGCTTTTCTTTAAAGATAATCCGGTTTACGGAGATGTTGGAGGCGAAAAGGAAATATAACATGGCAAATCAATTATTCAGGAGCGGTACATCAATAGGGGCAAATGTAAGAGAGGCGCAAGGCGCGGAAAGTAAAAATGATTTTAAACATAAGTGCAAAATAGCTTATAAGGAAGCGGAAGAAACGGAGTACTGGTTGAAGTTATGCGCAAGTGCTGAAAATTATCCTTACGAACCTGATATGTTAATAGATATACAATCAATATTGAAGGTTTTAGGAAAGATAATTTCGTCAGTTAAGTAAATAAAACATTAAAGTGTAGCGTAAATCTGGTTAGCCAGTTGCACATACATATAGATGAATAGTAATAAATTAAAAACATTAAAAGCATAGGGTAAATCTGCACATCCGCACATTTGCACATATGCACATTTAAAAAGATGCTGTATTATCTATTTCAATACTTAAACGAACATTACAAGATACCCGGGGCGGGGGTGTTTCAGTACATCACGTTCCGTACGGCTATGTCTGTAATAACCTCGTTGGTAATTACTACGGTATACGGCCGCAGGCTGATCGATTACCTGCGTTACAAACAGGTAGGTGAAACGGTAAGAAATTTAGGGCTGGAAGGGCAAATGCAAAAATCGGGTACCCCAACCATGGGCGGTATCATCATTATACTGGGTATTTTAATACCTACGCTGTTGTTTGCAAGGTTGTCGAACGTTTATATCATCCTGATGCTGATTACCACGGTTTGGCTGGGAGCTATCGGCTTTTTGGATGATTATATTAAGGTATTTAAAAAGAATAAAGAGGGGTTAGCCGGAAGGTTTAAGATCACCGGGCAGGTTGGCCTGGCACTTATTATCGGCTGGACAATGTATTTCAACGATAATATAGTGATTCGGCAGGAAGTAAAACTGCCTGTAATATATGATGCCCCGGTAACCTTCCACATGCGCGATAACGCGCCGGTGTATACCCAGGATATCCACTCTACCAAAACCACCATGCCGTTCTATAAGAACAATGAGTTTGATTACGGTAAGGTATTGAAGTTTTTAGGTGCAGGCTACGAAGAGTACTCATTGGTGGTATTCCTGTTCTTTGTAATAGTAATTATAACCGCCGTATCAAACGGCGCTAACATAACCGATGGTATCGACGGATTAGCCACGGGTACATCCGCCATTATAGGTATTACGCTGGCATTGTTGGCCTATGTATCAGGTAACACGGTAATGGCCGATTACCTCAATATCATGTACATCCCTAATTCGGGAGAACTGGTGGTTTTTGCGGGTGCGTTTGTAGGTGCATGTGTAGGTTTCTTGTGGTATAACTCGTACCCGGCGCAGGTGTTCATGGGCGATACAGGCAGTTTAGCGATAGGCGGTATTATAGCGGTATTCGCCATTATGATACGTAAGGAGCTGATGGTGCCCTTGCTGTGCGGTATTTTCCTGGTGGAAAATATTTCAGTGATCATGCAGGTATCGTGGTTTAAGTATACTAAAAAGCGATACGGCGAAGGCAGGCGAGTATTCCTGATGGCACCGTTGCATCACCACTATCAAAAGAAAGGTTATCACGAATCAAAAATAGTAACCCGCTTCTGGATCATTTGTATCCTGCTGGCTATTGTAACAGTGATAACGCTGAAGTTGAGGTAAGGCGGAAAGGTAAAAGACGGAAAGCTGAAAGGTAAAAGCAAAAAGCCGAAGGCGAAAAAATACAAACCCCTCTTTGCGCAGCAGAGAGGGTGGTCAAGCGAAGCGATGACCGGGTGAGTTGAAATGGCGAACAAGTTAACTCACCCCCAACCCCTCTCTGCTACGCAAAGAGGGGAGTGCAGAGGCGAAAAATATAAACCCCTCTTTGCGCAGCAGAGAGGGTGGTCAAGCGAAGCGATGACCGGGTGAGTTGAAAGAATCTGTGAAATCATCCCAAATCGGTGAAATCGCAAAAGAATATAATCGGTGAGATCATCCCAAATCGGTGAAATCCCAAACAAATAAAATGAACGAAAACAATACATCTGCCACTACAAACAGCACTTCGGTTAAAACCGGGGAGAGGTTTGTAATACTTGGCGCCGGCGAAAGCGGTGTTGGGGCGGCATACCTTGCCCAACAACAGGGGTATGATGTTTTCGTGTCGGATTTTGGGGCTATTGCCGATAAGTACAAGAAGCAATTGCTCGATTGGAATATCCGCTTTGAAGAAGCACAGCACACCGAAGCCGAAATACTGAAAGCGGCCGAAGTGGTGAAAAGTCCGGGGATCCCTGATAAGGCACCCATTGTTAAAAAACTAAGGGAGCAGGGCGTTCCGGTAATATCCGAGATAGAATTTGCAGGCAGGTATACCGATGCAAAAATGATATGCATAACAGGCTCAAACGGTAAAACTACCACTACAAGCCTTACCTATCATATCCTTAAAAACGCGGGCCTGAACGTTGGCCTTGCGGGTAACATAGGTAACAGCTTTGCTTACCAGGTGGCTACCGAAAAGTTTGATCATTACGTGCTGGAGTTAAGCAGCTTTATGCTTGATGATATGTACCGGTTTAAGGCGGATATAGCCGTGTTGCTTAATATTACGCCCGATCATTTAGACAGGTACGATTATAAACTGGAGAATTACGCGGCATCAAAATTCCGCATTACACAAAACCAAACCGCGGAGGATTATTTTATCTACTGCGCTGATGATACCGAAACCATAAAAGGTATGGAGAACCGCAGTTTTGCCGCGCAGCAGCTGCCATTTTCCATCCAAAAAGAAATACAACCGGGAGCATATCTCGAAAACGACAATATTGTCATAAACACAACATTAGCACATTTTACAATGTCAATTAAAGAACTGGCCTTACAAGGGAAGCACAACATTTATAACTCTATGGCATCGGGCATTGTTGCCAAGGTGTTGGAGTTACGTAATGAAACGATGAGGGAGAGTATGGGCAACTTTAAGAACATTGAGCACCGTTTGGAGTTTGTGGCCAAAATATCGGGCATCAGCTTTATTAACGATTCAAAGGCTACCAATGTAAACTCTACCTGGTACGCTTTAGAAAGCATGACTACCGATGTAGTACTGATATTAGGCGGCGTAGACAAAGGCAACGATTACAGTATGCTTAAAGACCTGGTGAAGCAAAAGGTAAAAGCCATTGTATGCCTCGGTAAAGACAATAAACGCATACACGATGCCTTTGAAGACGATGTGGAAGTAATAGTAAACACAGGTTCGGCCCAGGAAGCCGCTCAGGTAGCCTTCCACTTATCTGAAAAAGGAGATACTGTTTTGCTGTCACCGGCTTGTGCCAGCTTCGATCTGTTCAAAAATTACGAAGATCGCGGCCAGCAGTTTAAAGATGCGGTGAAGGAACTGTAATTGAAGCTGAAAGGATAAAGGTTAAAGCTGAAAGGTAAAAGCAGAAATGCAAAAGTCGGAAAGGTTAATAACTGATGACAAAATGCCGAATGACAAAAAACTTTGCGCAGCAGAGAGGGTGGTCAAGCGAAGCGATGACCGGGTGAGTTAAAAAAATAATCGGTGAGATCACTGCCAAATCGGTGAAATCCCCAAAAGAATAAAATCGGTGAAATCACCCCAAATCGGTGAAATCACAAAAAAATAAAGAAGTAATGAACAGAATACTCAGTAACACCAAAGGAGACCGCTGGATATGGCTTATAGTCATAGTGTTGTCTATGATTTCGTTGCTGGCGGTGTATAGCTCAACGGGTACTATTGCTTATAAGCATAATACCGGTGCCGAGTCGTACCTGATGAAGCACATGGCTATGGTATTTGCGGGTATCGCGCTGATGTATATTTCGCATAAGCTCGATTACCGCTACTATGCCGGTATCTCAAAGTTGCTGATGATCATTACCATTCCTTTGCTATTGTATACGCTGGTATTTGGTAGCCATGTGAATGATGCCAGTCGTTGGATAGCTATCCCCGGTACGGGATTAACCTTCCAAACATCCGATTTGGCTAAGTTATCGCTCATCACTTACCTGGCACGTACACTATCGCGCAAGCAGGAAAATATTAAGGATGTAAAGCAATCGTTCATCCCTATCATGGGCTCGGTATGTATTGTGTTCGTGCTGATCGCGCCGGCTGGTTTATCTACCGCTATAATGTTGTTTGGTGTGAGTATCCTGTTACTGATCATTGGCCGTATCAGCATCAAGCAAATTTCACTGGTGTGTTTGGCCGGTATAATACTATTGGCAGGTGTAATGATGTTTGGTGGTCGCCGCCAAACATACATATCACGTATAGAGGCATTTATGCACCCCGAAAAGGCCGATCCGGATAAATCATTCCAGGCAGATCACTCCAAAATTGCCATTGCAACAGGCGGGGTATTTGGCAAAGGACCAGGTAACAGTACCGAGCGTAATTATTTACCGCACCCGTATTCGGATTTTATATATGCTACCATTATTGAGGAGTACGGTTTTATAGGCGGTTTTGCACTGGCGCTTATTTACCTGTTTTTGCTATACCGGTGCATCAAGATAGTAACCAAGGCACCCAAGGCGTTCGGCGCTTTGCTGGCGGCGGGTTTAAGTTTTAGTTTAACCATACAAGCCTTCGCCAATATGGCGGTCGCGGTAGGTTTAGGCCCGGTAACGGGTGTGCCTTTGCCGCTGGTAAGTATGGGCGGTACATCAATATTGTTCACCAGCTTAGCCTTTGGTATTATACTATCGGTAAGCCGCGATATTGAAGACCCGCAAAAAGTAGTAGTGGGCGAGATAAGGGAAGTAGCTGTTTAACCCCCTAACCCCCTGAAGGGGGAATAATTAAAAAAGTAAATTAATGCAGGACAATAAAAATATGGCAACTCAAAAATTCCCCCTTCAGGGGGTTAGGGGGAAGCGCATCATCATAAGCGGTGGTGGTACAGGGGGGCATATATTCCCGGCTGTGGCTATTGCTAATGCATTAAAAAAGCTTGATCCTGCTACCGAAATATTGTTTGTGGGTGCGCTTGGCCGCATGGAGATGGAGAAGGTGCCCGCCGCGGGTTATAAAATTATTGGGCTAAGCATACAAGGGATACAACGTGGGTCGATATTGAAAAACCTCATGTTCCCTATTAAGCTGGCTAACAGTGTGCGTGCCGCGCTTAAAATTATTAAAGATTTTAAACCCGACGCCGCAGTAGGCGTGGGCGGTTATGCTTCCGGTCCGCTATTGTACGCGGCATCGTTAAAAGGGATACCAACACTGATACAGGAGCAAAACTCTTACGCGGGTATCACCAATAAATGGCTGGGTAAAAAGGCAAAAAAAATATGTGTGGCCTTTGATGGTATGGAGCAGTTTTTCCCTGCCGACAGGATATTGAAAACAGGTAACCCTATCCGCCGCGATTCGGTGAATACTGCTGGTAAGCACATGCAGGCGCTGGAACTGTTCAAGCTGTCGCCGCATAAAAAAACGGTATTGGTACTGGGCGGTAGCCTGGGTGCCCGTACGCTTAACAATAGCATACAGGCCGGGTTAGATAAATTTATTGCTGCCGATATACAGGTGATATGGCAAACAGGTAAAACTTATTATAAAGGTATAATTGAGCAACTGGGCGAAAATTATCACCCTAATATAAAAATAACCGAGTTTCTGAATCGTATGGACCTGGCCTATGCCGCTGCCGACCTGATCATATCCCGGGCAGGGGCAGGCACTATAGCTGAGCTATGCGTGCTGAAGAAACCCGTGATACTGGTGCCTTCGCCAAACGTGGCCGAAGATCATCAAACCAAAAACGCGCTGGCATTGGTACAGGAAAACGCCGCCAAATTTGTGGCCGATCGTGATGCCGCCGAAAAGCTGGTTGATAAAACAATAGAGTTGCTGAACGATAAAGAAAAACAAAAGAAACTAAGCGACAACATTGGCAAACTGGCTATGCCCAATGCCGATGAAGTAATAGCTAAAGAAGTTATCCAAATAACAATTAACAATTAAATCAAAGGCCCTCTCCACCAAAAGCGGGGGCCTTATTTTAAAAGAGAGTAACAAATGGAATTAAGCAACATAAAACGTGTGTACCTGGTAGGTATTGGCGGCATAGGCATGAGCGGCCTTGCACGCTATTTCTGCCATTTGGGTTGCATTGTTTGCGGTTACGATAAAACGGCGACCGATCTTACTTCCGATCTGCATAATGAGGGCATCCGCATCACTTTTGATGATAACGAGGGCTGCGTGCCCTTGAACTTTCACGAGCCTGATGACAGTACGCTCATTATTTATACACCGGCTATCCCTAAAGATTCGGCTATCCTTAACTTTTTTACCCGTAAAGGGTTTAAACTGTTCAAGCGGTCGCAGGTGCTGGGGGTAATCAGCCAAAGCAGGTTTACGGTGGCTGTAGCAGGTACACATGGCAAAACCACTACCTCATGTTTGGTAGCGCACTTGCTGAAGGCTTCGGGTATTGATTGCTCGGCATTTTTGGGTGGCATATCATCCAACTACCAAACCAATGTGCTGTTTGGCGATAGCAATATCGTGGTAGTGGAGGCCGATGAGTATGATCGTTCTTTCCTTACCCTGCACCCCGATGTGGCCATTATCACCTCAATGGATGCCGATCATTTGGATATCTACGGCGATCATTCGCAGCTGACAGAATCATTCAACCTGTTTGCTTCGCAGATAAAGGAGGGTGGTGTACTGATCCATAAACAAGGCTTGCCGTTACTGGGTGGTCGTACATATTCCATCACTAATGAGGCTGATGCGGTAGCGCAAAACATCCGGATAGAAAATGGCAGTTTCTATTTCGATTTCAGGAACGGCGACACCCTGATCAGCGATATTTTGCTGGGGATAGCGGGCCTGCACAATATAGAAAATGCCGTAGCCGCGACTGAAGTAGCACTTCGCTTAGGCGTATCGCCTGATGCGGTTAAAACAGCGCTGGCATCGTTCACCGGAGTAAAACGCAGGTTCGAATATATTGTAAAGAACGACGAGCACATTTATATAGACGATTATGCCCATCACCCCGAAGAGTTACGGGCGGCCATAGCATCGGTAAAAAAACTATACCCAGCCAAAAAGCTTACGGTGATGTTTCAGCCGCATTTGTTTACCCGCACGCGCGATTTTGCTGATGGCTTTGCCGAAGTGTTGGATATGGCCGATGAACTGCTGATGCTGGATATATACCCGGCACGCGAGCAGCCTATTGATGGTGTTGATTCTGAACTGATACTCAGTAAGATGAAATTGTGGAATAAACGCAAATGTGGAAAAGAAGAAGCCATTGAAATAATAAAGAATGAAAAACCTGAACTACTTTTAACAGTAGGGGCAGGTGATATAGATCAGTTGGTGCAACCCTTAAAACAAGCATTGCAGCATGGATAAAAAACGCATAATTAACCACATTCTGGTGGGTTTTGCTTGGGTAATTTGCCTCGGTGGCCTGGTGGTACTTATGGGTTTTATTGAAGTTAAAAAGGCCGAAACCGTATGCACCGGTGTAAAGGTGTACATACCCGGCAGCCAGTATTTTATAGATCAGCAGGAAGTTGATAACATTTTGCAGGTAAGCAGCCACGCGCTGGTAGGCCGTAAAATGGATGATATCAACATTCACGATCTGGAAAACAAACTGAAGGCAAATCCATTTATTGAGTTTGCCAAGGTATATACCGATATGGATGGGTTGATAAAGGTGGAGATAAGCCAGCGCCAGCCTATATTGCGCATCTTGAACCGTTTCGATCAGGATTTTTATGTGGATCAGCACGGATTAAAAATGCCGCTGTCGCGCAATTTTACCGCGAGGGTATTGGCGGCCAATGGTTATATCGATGAACTGTTCTCAAACCGGGTTGATACCCTGCACACAAACCTGGCGATGTCGTTGTACAAAACAGCCGATTTCATCAGGCGCGATTCGTTGTGGGACGCGCAGATAGCGCAAATCTACGTGAACCAGGACCGTGAGATTGAACTGATACCGCGCGTAGGCAACCAGCGCATATTGCTGGGCGATGCCGATTCGCTGGAAGTAAGGTTTAAGAACCTGCTGGTATTTTACAAGCAGGCGCTGCCAAAAGTAGGATGGGATAAATACAAAACCATCAACATTAAATATGCCGATCAGGTAATAGGCATTAAAACAGATTCGGTAGTTAAAAGCGCCGGTACTGTTAAACCTGATACAACAAGAGTAAAAAAAGATACATCTCAAATAAAGCAACAATAAAATGGACAAAGGTTTATCACAAGAAAAAAGTTCGCCAATCGTAGTAGGATTGGATATCGGGACTACTAAAATATGCGCCATTGTTGGCCGCCGCAGCAAAAACGGTAAAATTGAGGTATTAGGTACGGGTAAAGCGGAATCTGCCGGTGTAACGCGCGGTATGGTTTCAAATATTGATAAAACAGTACAGGGTATTACGCAGGCGGTTGATATAGCAGGAACACAATCTAATGTTGAGATAAGGATTGTGAATGTAGGTATTGCCGGTCAGCATATAAAAAGCTTGCAGCACCGCGGTTTGATAACCCGCCGCGATCTGCAAAGCGAAATATCCCGCAAGGATATCGATAAACTGATAGAAGATATGTACAACCTGGTAATGCCTCCGGGCGAGGAGATCATCCACGTATTGCCGCAGGAGTTTACGGTTGATAACGAACCGGGCGTAAAAGACCCTATTGGTATGGCAGGTGTTAGGCTCGAAGCTAACTTCCATATTATATCGGGCCAGGTTACGGCTATTAAAAATATTGTTAAATGCGTTAACAAAGCGCACCTGGAAAGCCAGGAGCTGATACTGGAGCCGTTGGCATCATCTGAGTCGGTATTAAGCGACGAAGAAAAAGAAGCCGGTGTGGTATTGGTAGATATTGGTGGTGGTACTACAGATGTGGCCATCTTCCACGAAGGTATCATCCGTCACACAGCCGTTATTCCATTTGGCGGTAACAGTGTAACCGAAGATATCAGGGAAGGTTGTTCAGTAATGCGCAACATTGCCGAGCAGTTGAAAGTGCGTTTTGGCTCTGCTTTAGCCGACGAGAACAAAGAGAACGAAATTGTATGCGTACCGGGCTTACGTGGCCGCGAGCCAAAAGAGATCTCGGTTAAAAACCTGGCCTACGTAATACAGGCCCGTATGGAAGAGATTATTGAGCACGTATACTACGAAATAAAATCATCAGGCTACGAAAAGAAACTGATTGCAGGTATAGTGATCACCGGTGGTGGCGCGCAGTTAAAACACTTAACCCAATTGGTGGAGTACGTAACAGGCCTTGATTGCCGCGTGGGTTACCCTAACGAGCATTTGGCCAAAAACGAGGTGTTACCTAAAAATGTATACGAAGAGCTGCAAAGCCCAACGTTTGCAACAGGTATTGGTTTGCTGATAAAAGGTATCCAGAAAATGGAATACAATAACATTACGCACACCGCGCCCGAGGCCAAGCCCGAGAAAGTTAAGTTTGCTTCAGAGGATAAGAAATACGGCCTTTTCAGCAAGATATTAGAGAGTGGTAAGAAGTTTATTAAGGACGACATCAAGGATGAGGATTTCCTGAAGTAATTGTTCACAAACGATAATTTTTCCACAATATTGACAATTGTGGAAAAACATTGTTGAAAAAAGTATAATATTACATTAGCGAAATCTAACTGATCGTTAAGTCACATTTAACTGAAAACAAGGAATATGCAGTTTGAGATGTTAAAAGAAAAGTCGTCTATCATCAAAGTAATTGGTGTTGGCGGCGGCGGGGGAAACGCGGTAAACCACATGTACAGGCAGGGTATTACCGGTGTAGACTTCATAATTTGCAATACCGATGCGCAGGCGCTTGAGTTAAGCCCTATACCAAATAAAGTACAATTAGGTGCAAGTTTAACCGAAGGTATGGGCGCGGGCTCAATACCCGAAGTAGGTAAAAACTCTGCTATCGAAAATATCGACGATATTAAGCAAATGCTTGGTACAAACACCAAAATGCTGTTTATTACGGCAGGTATGGGTGGCGGTACCGGTACAGGTGCAAGCCCTATCATTGCCAAGGCAGCACGCGAACTGGATATATTAACTGTAGGTATAATTACCACCCCGTTCTCATTTGAAGGCAAACGCCGTAAAATGCAGGCCGAAGAAGGTATGGGCGAACTGCAAAAATATGTTGACTCTTACCTGGTAATATCAAACGACAGGCTTCGCCAGATCTTTGGTAACTTAACCTTAGGATCAGCATTCGCGCAGGCCGATAATATTTTGACCACTGCCGCTAAAGGCATTGCCGAAATTATTACACTGCCGGGTTATATCAACGTTGACTTTAAAGACGTGCGGACTGTTATGAAAGACAGTGGCGTATCTATAATGGGCAGCTGCTCTGCCGAAGGCGAGAACCGTGCCCTTAAAGCGGTGGAAGGCGCGTTGGCATCGCCGTTATTGAAAGATAACGAGATTGAAGGCGCACGTTACATCCTGCTTAACATCAGCTCGGGCGATAAAGAGGTTACCATGGATGAGGTAAGTATTATTACCGATTACATACAGGAAGAAGCAGGCCTTGCTGCCGACCTGATTTGGGGTAACTGTAAAGATGATAATTTGGGCGATAAGCTATCGGTTACCATCATAGCTACAGGTTTCCAAACTAAAGATGAGCGCGAGAAAGAGATCAGCAACAAGAAAGTAGTTTCTATGCTGATGCCTGACAATGAGCCTTTGGTAAAACCGGTTAATGAGTTTATTAACCCGGTTAAAGCTGATGCTGTTGCCGAGCCTTACATGAAAGCTAACGCCGAGCCTAAACAAACAGGTTTGTTTGATTTGTTTGGTACCCGTACCGAAGAGAGCCAGGGTGTGGTTAGGCATACGCTTAGCCCCGAAGAGCCTTCAGCATCTGCCGAGCCTGATACTGCCGACTTTACTTTTAAGGTAACAGAATCAGTAATGCAATTTGAGCCCGTAGCACCACGTGCACCGGAGCCCGAGCCTGAACCGGAGCCAGTACCGATTGTTGGTGCTGACGACAATAAAACAGATGAATCAATGGAAGAGCAATTGCGCAAATCGCGCGAGCGTATTATGCGCTTGAAGGATTTGAGCATGAAGCTTAGGGCTGGTAATATACAGGAGTTGGAAAATGTACCGGCATACAGGCGTAAAGAGATAGCGTTGCAGCAAACCCCTGCATCTGACGAAAGCCAGATCTCGCGTTTCTCATTATTGCCTGATGATCAGGGCAAAACCGAGATCAGGAACAACAACTCGTTCCTGCATGATAATGTAGACTAACATCCAAACCCAAAACTTATATCCTTTAGCCCTTGCAAAAAAACATTGCAGGGGCTTTTTAGTTATACGTACATAAGTAAGCTATATTTGTATAGTATTATTAAACATAACAATTTGTTGTAAGCTTAACCTGCTATACCACTAACGGGTTGCCCCAGGCCTGCTACAAGTATTATAATTACACACTAAGTTGGATCTATTCGATAAAATCACCAAAAGCATGGGCGGGCCAATCGGTCAGCACCAAAAATGGTCGCACGGCTATTTCTCATTCCCTAAACTGGAGGGCAGTATCGGTCCTCACATGAATTTTAACGGCAAAACACACATTGTTTGGAGCCTCAATAACTACCTCGGCCTTGCCGATCATCCCGAAGTACGACAGGCCGACGCGCAAGCCGCTGCCGATTATGGCATGGCTTACCCTATGGGCGCCCGCATGATGTCGGGCAATACCATTCACCACGAAGAACTGGAAAATGACCTGGCCGCTTTTGTAGGCAAAAAAGCTGCCTTTTTACTTAATTACGGCTACCAGGGCATGGTATCGATAATTGACGCGCTGGTTGACCGTAACGACGTAATCGTGTACGATGCCGAAGCTCATGCCTGCATCATTGATGGTGTACGCCTGCACATAGGCAAACGCTTTGTTTACCAACACAACGATATCGACAGCTGCGAAAAGCAACTGGAACGCGCATCGCGCATAGTGGCCCAAACCGGCGGTGCCATACTGGTAATTACCGAAGGTGTTTTCGGGATGACAGGCACGCAAGGCAAGCTGAAAGAGATAGTAAAACTAAAAGATAAATACACCTTTAGGCTATTGGTTGACGACGCGCACGGCCTGGGAACCATGGGTGAAACCGGTGCCGGCACGCACGAGCACCAAAACTGTGTTGACGGGGTCGATGTTTACTTTGGCACCTTTGCCAAATCAATGGCCGGCATAGGCGCGTTCGTGGCTTCAGATAAGCAGATCATCGATTACCTGCGTTACAATATGCGCTCGCAAACTTTTGCCAAGGCCTTGCCTATGCCAATGGTGCTGGGCCTGCGTAAACGCTTCGAGCTGCTGCGTTCGCAACCGCAATTACGTGAGCAACTATGGCAGGTAGCTTTAACGCTGCAAAAGGGGCTTAAAGAGCGCGGTTTCGATATTGGTAACACCAATAGCATGGTTACGCCGGTTTATCTTAAAGGCGACCTTTACGAGGCCACCTCCCTAACCCGCGACCTGCGCGAAAACTACGGTATATTCTGCTCCATTGTCATCTACCCGGTGGTGCCCAAAGGCCTTATCATACTGCGATTAATACCTACCGCGGTACACAGTATGGAGGATGTACAGCGCACGCTGGATGCCTATACCGAAATGGGCGAGAAGCTAAAAGCCGGATTGTATAAAGAGCAAAACGTAGCATAGCAAAATACCCCTCAAAAATTACGTAGCGGCTTTTAAATGTATGATGTATCTACATTTAAAGGTGTGTTTTTGTGCGGATGGAAATGTTTTCCACATTGCTTAATTTGAGGTGTTTATGGTGGCTTTTAATAATTGGGATGATAGGCCAACTATATGAATTATTAAGTAAAATCTACTTATAAGTATATACAAGCCACTTATAGGCTTAATTGTGGAAAAAAATAGGTGTTTAAAGTTGTTTTTGTGTCATAAAAATTTTTTTTTGATTAAAAACAATTTTAGATTAGCTTTTAGTAAAACAATTAAACTCATCAATTTTAAAGGAGTAACCTAAATGAAAAAATTTAACGAAGTAAAAGAGCTTGTTGCATCGCTGGAAGCGGATGCCGACAAGTTTTACACAAAAGGCAACAGCGCGGCGGGAACACGTTTGCGTAAAGGTTTGCAAGATCTTAAAAACTTAGCTCAAGCTATCCGTTTGGAAGTTCAGGAGACTAAAAATACCGGAGCTTAACTCATAGATATTTTTAAAAACTGACCAAAAAGAAAACCCGTCCTTTCTCACAGAGGGCGGGTTTTCTTTTTATAATTTACCGGGATGCTTATCCCTTTATTTTGTCGGTTTCTTTAATAATGAGGTCGGCAGTTTTGCTGCTTACCTGCACCAGCGGCAACCTTACAGTATCGCCGCATACACCTAAATGTTTCAATGCGGTTTTAACACCTGCCGGGTTGCCCTCTGCAAACATTAAACGGGTAAAATCAACCAGGCTGAAGTGGCCTTTTTGCGCGGTTTTAAAATCACCTTGCAGGCTTTGGCGTACCATATCCGAAAACTGGCGTGGGAACGCGTTACCGATCACCGAAATAACCCCTGCCGCGCCCATAGCTACCATTGGTAAGGTAACCGGATCATCACCTGAGATAAACAGAAAATCCTCCGGCTTATCGCGCAGTATCTGGTTAAACTGATCAAAGTTGCCCGATGCTTCTTTAATGCCGATGATGTTCTTAAAATCATTAGCCAGCCTGATGATAGTTTCGGGGCTGATGTTGCTGCCTGTACGGCCCGGCACATTGTACAATAACACAGGTAGGGGTGCTGCCTCTGCAATGGCTTTATAGTGCTGGTAAATACCTTCCTGGGTTGGCTTATTATAGTATGGGCTTGCCGATAGTATGGCATCGTAGCCTGTAGTATCAAATTCTTTTACCTGTTCAACTATTTCGGCGGTATTATTACCGCCAATGCCTGCTACCAATGGCAAGCGGCCGTTAACAGTTTCGGCAGTAAACTTAAATATCTTCTTCTTCTCGTCCTTATTCAACGTAACACTCTCACCGGTTGTACCTAAGGATACGAGGTATTCCACCCCGCCGTCTATCAAATATTCAATCAGGTTTTTTAGCCCGTCAAAATCAACCTGCCCGTCCGCCTGAAAAGGAGTGACTAAAGCAACCCCTGTTCCGAAAAATTTATTCATGTTTACTTTTAAAAGCTGCTAAGATAGTAATTTGACAATTCTGCCGAATGCGTAAAAGGTAATTTTTTGTTTTAGGTTGTGTGAGAGTTGCAGGTTGTGTGTTGTAAGTTGTAGGGGCAAAGCTACCGTAAACTAAGTACGCACAACCTACAACACACAACTTACAACAAAAGATTCAATAGCTCCGCATCACTAATGATCGGGATATTCAATTTGTTGGCTTTTTCGAGTTTGGCGGGGCCCATATTGTCGCCTGCTACCAGGTAGTTGAGCTTAGCCGATATGCTGCTGAGGATTTTGCCGCCGTTTTGTTCAATAATATCTTTCAGCTCATCGCGCGAGTAGGTTTCAAACACACCCGATATGATAAAGCTC
The DNA here is from genome assembly GCF_039541195.1 of Mucilaginibacter gynuensis. NCBI lineage: Bacteria > Pseudomonadati > Bacteroidota > Sphingobacteriia > Sphingobacteriales > Sphingobacteriaceae > Mucilaginibacter > Mucilaginibacter gynuensis. The sequence goes on along the minus strand of NZ_BAABFT010000008.1, from coordinate 106,023 downwards.
TTTCCGGCCAGTTTATCGCTGGCGAGTTGCAGCTCCTTTTCTTCGGTAACAAAGTTTAACCTGTAGCCCTTTAGCTTCTCAATTTCTTCGCGGTGAACTTCTCCGCTAAAGTATTCTATGAGGCTTAGTGCTATACGATCGCCAATTTCATCGGCCGTAATCAATTCATCATAAGGGGCGGTAGCCAGCCTGTCGATGTTTTTAAAATGCGCTGCCAGTTTTTTGGCCACGGTTTCGCCCACGTAGCGTATGCCCAAACCAAACAATACTTTTTCGAAAGGCATCTGTTTTGATTTCTCAATGCCATCCAGCATGTTATTGATCGATTTTTCACCGAAACGACCGAGCTGTTTCAATTCATCGGCACGCTCGTGTAGCTTATATATATCACTGATGTGGCTGATAAAACCACGCTGGTACAATGTTTCTATAGTTTCATCACCCAAGCCGTCAATATCCATCGCTTTGCGACCAATGAAATGCTGCATTTTACCTACAATCTGCGGCGGGCAACCTTCATCATTTGGGCAGTAATAAGCGGCTTCGCCGTCCTTGCGTTCTAACAAGGTATTACATGCCGGGCAGTGGGTTATATATTTTACAGGCTGCGCATCGGGTTTGCGTTTATCTAAATTTACGCTGATGATCTTCGGGATGATCTCGCCGCCTTTTTCAACAAACACCCAATCGTGTTCGTGTAATTGCAGGCGAATCTCAATCTCATCGGCATTATGCAAAGTGGCGCGTTTAACCGTAGTGCCGGCCAGCAGCACAGGTTTTAAATTGGCAACCGGGGTAACCGCGCCCGTACGACCAACCTGATAGGTTACCGCCTGCAATTCGGTTTCCACACGTTCGGCCTTAAATTTATAGGATATGGCCCAGCGCGGCGATTTGGCCGTAAAGCCAAGTTCCTGCTGCTGCGAGTAATTGTTCACCTTAATTACAATACCGTCGATATCGTAACTCAACCCGAAGCGTTCTTTATCCCATTCGTTAATAAATTCGAGCACCTCGGTAATATTACCGCATAATTTGCTGTGATTATCTATATGGAAGCCCCAGCTTTTTACGGCCTGTAAGCTTTCCCAATGCGTTTTAAAAAGGGTTTTATCGGTATAAAGTCCATACAAAAAGCAATCCAGCGGGCGCTTGGCCACTTCTGCCGAATCCTGCATTTTTATAGTACCCGATGCAAAGTTGCGTGGGTTAGCATAAGGTACTTCGCCGTTCTCCATGCGCTCGTCATTGAGGCGTTCAAAAGCCTTGCGGTGCATAAAAACCTCGCCACGTATCTCGAACAGTTCGGGGTAATCACCTTTGTGCAGGTGCTTAGGTATGGTGTTGATGGTTCGTACATTGGTGGTTACGTCATCGCCCTGCACGCCATCGCCGCGGGTTACGGCACGTGCCAGCTTGCCGCCCTCGTAGGTGAGGCTCATCGATAATCCGTCGAACTTGAGTTCGCAAACATATTCAAAATTGTCGCCAATGGCCTTGCGTATCCGCTGATCAAAATCAATCAGTTCCTGCTCGTTATAGGTATTGCCTAACGATAGCATGGGCCATTTGTGCCTCACGTTCACAAACTCCTTGGTTACCTCGCCGCCAACCTGTTGCGTGGGCGAATTAGGGTCGGCAAACTCGGGGTATTGCTTTTCCAGTTCGGCCAATTGCTTTAATTTATGGTCGAAATCATAATCGGCAATGGTAGGCATGGCCAGCACATAATAGTTGTAGTTGTGCTGTTTAAGTTCGGCAGTAAGGTCTGCAATTTGTTTTTGAGCTTCGGTGGACGACATAGCAACGAAGATAGGAATTTACCAAATCACTGCGCAAGGGATATTAAAAAGCCTCCCCTGTTAATGTATCAATTAGCAGGGGAGGCTTCAGTTATATAATAACTGCCTTATTTACTTTTGCGCGTATTTCGCAATAAACGGATCGGTATTAATATTGCAGCACGTTACTAAATTGTGAACTTCTTCACCGGGGTCGGCATCTTGTGTGCCTTTGATATTGCCCGACATTAGCACGTTGAAATTTTTGTCAATGGCAATGTCTCCATGCACATCAATCTTTTTGGCATATACACATTGTCCATCAGTATTGTATTTAGCTATATAATACTCATTAGCCTCAGGAGATTTGCTGGTCAAAATTTTGTTGTTACCAAAATTTGCACCGCCTTTAAAATAACCCGTGAGATATAGATTTCCTGCGATATCTGTTGTAACATAGTTAAGTTCTACTCCTCCGGTATCGGGCGTAGCCATTGCTGTAATCTTTTTACTAACCGATTTATTTCCATTTGCATTGTATTTTGTTAGGAAGATATTTTGCCGATCTTCCCCAACTACATATATTAACGCGTCCCCATTTGCTTGCATATCCATCATATCGTAACGAAACGATCCAAAATCGTTTTTTAAACCTGATACTTGCTTCCCCTCAGGGTTAAATTTAATAAGGGTGTAAAAATCGTTGTCACTTTGACCATTGGTTGGTAATGTTTCATCATAAAATAGCCCTGTGGCATAAATATTACCGGAAGCATCAATTTTGGAACTTAGGTAAAAAGGTGATGCACATGCTAATTCATTGACAAATACAAAATTTCCTGATGCATTTAATTTGAATATGTAACCACCCATACCTTTAAGCATTACACCCGGGGTTGTTTGGTCAATGTAAAGATTAGATGTTCTGCGAGCTGTAATAACAGTATTACCTTCCGCATCCGCATCTATAGAATAAGGAAGATCGGTAGTGGTATTTCCAATATCTGTACTGAATATATAATCTCCGGCCGAAGTATAAGCAGCAACAAATATATCTTCGTAGCCATGTCCATTAAGTATATGCGTACCTGAGCCGTCGTCCATATCAGCTTCTTTTCCGTTAAATACCCCTGTTATATATATATTCCCTTTTTCATTAATTACCATATCAGTGACATAATCATAACCAGTACCACCTATTTTTTTTACAAATATTAATTTGCCTGTGGGATCGTATTTGGCCAAAAAACCATCAACATAGCCGTTGCAGGTTATAGTATGTATATAGGCTCCAGGTTGAAAATCGGCTGTTCCCTCAAAACGACCAGCAATATATATGTTACCTTCAACATCTGTTCTAACCATTTGACTGGAAGTTAAAGCTCCTGCATTTAGCTCTTTTGCCCATGTGTAAATAAGATCTTGCTGTGTATCAACGTCGTCTGTTTTCTTTTTGCAGGCGCAAACCGCTAAGGCCAATAATATGGCCAGCGTTGGTAGTTTAAAATTCATATGTGATAAAGTGTATTATTCCCTAAAAATACTAATTATTGCCAATACGGTACCTAACTCGAAGGTTAAATTATTCGCACCCACTTTTGTACAGTATGCCATACAAAAAAGTGTAGTGCATTCTGTTCACTCGTATTTGATTAAATAATAATTGTTAAAATATAAATAAATTAATCTTAAGGCAACTGTGCGTGACGGTGTAATGACAATAATGGCATCATAATTGATTTTTGTGGATTATTTATTCATCTATACACTTTATCTTTTTATGAAAAAACTTATTCTCTTAGCAATTTTAACCGTAGCGTTATCAACAACAAACACATTCGCTCAGTCGGGCTATAAAACCGCGTTAGGTTTAGGTATTGATTTTGGCGATGGTTCAACCCTTGTGGGTCCAAGCGTAAAACATTTTTTCAACTCGCACGATGTTATACAAGGCGATGTGCTTTTCGGCGGTGACGCTACCTGGATCGGTGGTTTTTACCAGTATCATCAATCGTTTAAAGAAGCCAGCGAATTAAGATGGTATTTAGGTGTTGGTCCGCAGGTAGCTTTGTACGATGGTGGTTCAACCTTCTTTTTACGCCCGATAGGTGGTTTGGATTATAAGATCAAAACCGCACCGGTAAGCATCACTTTTGACTGGCGCCCGGCCATTCAGTTAAGCGATGGTTCTGATTTTGAGCCTGCCCGCTTTGGCCTTGGCTTACGCTATACTTTCAAATAATACGACCTTACATCTACCAACCTATATCGGCTGCCCAAAACGGGTGGCCTTTTTCGTTTTATCAGGTAATTATCTTCAGCGGACTGATCTTGCGCATGCGGTAACAGTTCATGGCGGTTTCGCCCAGTTGGGCTATCAGCTTGTAATTGGCAATGGCGCCCACAGCGGCACCTATAACAGGTATTAGCTGCGCCATCTTAGCCAGGTCTATATAGTCCCGGTATTCCTGCTGAAAGGTGCGCCAGTCAAACTCCTGCACATCATCAGGCAATGATTTGCTGTAACCCTGCCAGCCTTCCATCAGCCTATATACCTCGTTACGGTTTTGCTGACTTGAAAAGGCAAGTTGAAAAATATAGAGAATATACAGGCGCTCTTTATAATCCATCACATCGTACCCGTAAAGCGCGGCAATATCAAACAGCAGTTTTATTTTAATGCCTATCAGCACCGGGAAATCGGCCAAACCGAGCAATATACCGCCCGCGCCTGTAACGGCGCCTTCTACAGTGGCTGTGTTTTGGTAAAAGCTTATTTTTTCTTTTACATAAGCTTCGCGAAGCTGGAGGGAAGCATCCTCCCGTGGTTCGGCAGTGGTGTGCTTGGCACCGAATAACACGCCTTTTACCATCTTTTCGATAGCTACGGTAATGGCATTATGCACCTTTTCGGGTATAAAACTGTTGATCTTATTTTGAACGGCACGGGCAATACGGTTGTCCGCAGATGGCTTTTTTTGCATTTTATGCTGCCAAAATTGTAGCTGTATATAAGCCTGTTGCTCGTACCCCGTCATTTACTGCTGTTTGGTTTGTAATATAGGTATAACTGATCGATATTGACTCACCCCGACATCGCTTCGCTCGTCACCCCTGCTCTGCTTCGCAAAGAGGGGTTGTATATTTATTATCTTTTCATCCCTCTTTGCGCAGCAGAGAGGGTGGTCCAGCGAAGCGTAGACCGGGTGAGTTAGCTATGCGATTTGCTTGCCACAGGAGCCATTTTAACTGTTTTACCTCGAACCAAAAACAACAGCGGGCTATAAAAGTTTATAGCCCGCCGGTTGATATGTACAAGATTTAGGTGGAGGGTTGCTTATTTGCCGAATACGTAAAAAATTGATAACGAAAGGTTATCCATAAAACGTAAGTTAAAAGTATTGCTGTTTGCAGCGCCTAATGAGTTTGATGCTTCAGCTTTTTCATGTATATAGCTGATATCGGCAATGCCGGCAGCTAAGCCAATATTAGTAGTTGGATAATAAACAAAATCAAGATTTACGCCGCCCCTGTAATAGTTTGATTTATAATTTGAATTGTAAATCGCATCAGCATTGGTTGTTCCGCTTTTATTATGCGTGTAGGTAAAATATGGCCCTGTACGTATGCCGATCTTATTATTGTACAAAAAATATTTACGAAGAAATACGGATGCTGATAACTCCCTGTTTATTTGCTTAATATTGGTAGGGTTGCTATTTTTTACAGTTGAAACTACACGATTAAAACCTAATGATGTACCTATATCTAATTTATCGGCAATAAAATAGCTATAATTAGGGCTGATGTTATACGATGTTCCTTTGGTTTTGCTGTCGTAACCTTCGGTAGTATATGTTGTGGTACTGATACCAAATGACGCGCCCAGGTTTTGACTGCCTTTTTCCGTTTGCGCGCTTGCGTTTTTAAAAGCAATAAAACAGAGTACAATCGCTACAATATGTTTGTTCATGTTAATATATGTATTAAGTTGACTAAGATGTTAGGAGATAGGATGTAGGGCGAATATGAACGTGTTTACTTACCAAATACATAGTAAACTGATAGGAGTATATTGTTTGTAACGCTGAAGTTGAACGTGTTTGCCTTACTGGTAGGGTTTGACGAATTATTGATTCTTTGATGTGAATAAGAAAGATCTGCCAGGCGGGCGGCCAGTCCGATATTTTTTACCGGGTAAAAAACAAAATCAAGATTAAGACCTCCTGTATAAGTTTGGGTTTTTGTATTTGATTCGTTGTTTGTACCTGCAAATGCAGAATAGTTGGCATTGTTATGCGAATAACCAAGATAAGGCCCTGTACGTATACCAATCTTATTATCAAATAGGAAATATTTCCTCAAGCCAACTGATGCCGACCAGGTTTTGCCATTTTGCTCTACCGGTGAAGCGTTGGGTGCATCATTAGTTGTTTTGGTGTAGGCAAAGCCCGCGTTTACGTTCAAATCCAACTTGTCGGCAATAAAATAGCTGTAGTTAGGGATGATCTGGTAATTGGTGCTTTTGTAATCGTAGTTTACGGTTTCAGCATCAGGGTAGTCATAAGTTGTTTTGCTTGTTGTGATACCAAAGGTTGCTCCTAAATTTTGAGTTCCTTTTTCAGTTTGTGCGGTGGCGGTTTTAAAGGCGATAAAACCTAGCACGAGCATAGCGAAGCGCTTGTTCATAAAGATAATTGCGTGTTTAAGTTGATTTTTTTTGTTAAAAACGCCTTTATGACACCGTAACGGCACTATTGGTTTAACGGTTTTACCTGTTTATTTTACATTATTAATCAATAGGCTCATATCCAGCTGCTTATTTTTTATGGTGATGCTTGCCGCCATTATATAAAAAGCAAAACGGCTATCCGTTTTGGGATAGCCGTTTTGCTTTTATTCTTTTTTGGCTTCGCCGGGCTTGGCTGCCGCGGGTTTTTCCTTGGCCGGTTTCGCTTCCGGTGCTTTTTCATCCTTGACTTTATCTTCTTTATCGCCCGATGATTTGCCTTCTTCCGTTTTATCTTTAGCCAGCATAGCCTCCTTAATGTATTTAACAGGGGCGCTGCCGTAGCTCAAAAACTTCTCGTTAAAGTCTTTCAGGCGGTATTTATCGCCCATTTTCTTTTTGTAGGCTTCGCGAAGTTCTTTTATCTCCTTGTAACCGGTGAAATAGCTGGTAAGCTGTACACTGCTTACGGTTACACGCTTCCACTTGTTTTCGGCTTCGGTTTGCTGCTGAAAGGCCTCTTTGGTGAGTAGCGCGATAGCCTGCTCTTTGGTCATGCTGCCGGCGTGTACGCTGTAATCTAAAATGGTATTACACACCGATCGCAGGTTCCATTTGTACCACATCAGGCGCATTTCGGGCGCGTTATCGCCATAGCCTGCATCAAGCATCATTTCTTCGGCATAAACGGCCCAGCCTTCAACCATGGCACCGTTACCTAAAACAGACTTGATAAGGCTTGGCGCTTTGTTAGCATATACCAATTGGGTGTAATGCCCCGGAATAGCCTCGTGTATGTTAAGTATTTGCAACGTATAATCATTGTATTCGCGCAGGTAGCTTTCGGCTTTGTCCTTATTCCAGCTGGCGAGGCTGCCTACGTTGTAATAGGTTTTGCCATTTTTATCGTACGGGCCAGGCGACGTTACCGATGCACCGGCTACGCCCGCCATGTAAGCAGGCTCTTTACGTACCACCAATGGTTTGGTTGGGTCGAGAGTTAGCAGATCTTTAGCCTCCACAAAAGCGGTAAGCTTAGGTAATTGTTTTTCAATGGCCGATTGAAAGTTCTCCGGCTCAACATGCTTGGCCGATAACGCGTCAATTAGCAATGCAACCTGCTCCAGCGAGTCAGACGGCATTACCCTGTCAGCCATGTACTTGCTCCAAAGCTGCGTGGTGAGCTTGATCATTTGCTTGTGCACATACTTTTTGCGCTCGACTGCCGCGTTAAAAATTTGCTGTGCCGAACCTGCCGATGCTATCTCGTTCTTAAACTTGTCCTCATACAAATCTTTACCCAGCCTGAAATTGCGGCCTTTATCGTTTTTAAGGTTCTTTAACCATTCGGCGAAGTCTTTAATAGCCGTTACCGATAGTTTAGCCCTTTCGAGCATCAATTTTTGCTGATCTTTAGCGATGCTGGTTTTCTTTAACGAATCGGCAAAGTCATCTTCAAATACACTTAAACCGCCGTTTAGTTGGTCGGCAGCAAGTGCGGTAAGCTGGGGTACAGGGTTTTTGATTTGCTTTTGCGCTTCTTTATAATAAGCCGGAATATTTTCCATTTTATAATAAAAGCTGGTTAAGCGTTTGCTCAACGGAGCATAAGGTTCGTTCAATATATGCGCGAAGGTGCTGATGATATTGTAGCTCGTTGGGTCCCACTCGCCTGCCTTTAACTGCTGTACGCTCCACTGTGTGCCGCGCAGGTAATTCTCAATCAGGTAATAATCCATACGGTTATTTACCGTAAGCTCATTTTCGGGGTAGTGGCTCAACGAGTCGAGGTGAAGCTTGGTGAAGTCGATCACCTTTTTCTTGTACTGATCATTCGGGACGATCAGTACGCTATCGTAATTATGGTAGCCCGATACCGTGGCCCAATCGGGGTTGAGCTTCCACATGGCATCCAGAAAATGAGTTTCGTAGGTGGTAAAACCCGCGTCGTTCTTGTTTTCGGGGGCTAACTGGGTTTCGCCCTCTTTTTTGCAGCCAATAAGCATGGCCATACCGCAAAGCGTAAGAAAGAATAGTTTTTTATACACGTGGTATTAATTTTATTTTATGTGGATAAACTTAAGGCATTTATAGGAAATAAAAAACCATCAATCCATTTAACTTAAACCAACTCCGCAACAGTTTGTTATCTACCTAAAAAACAATAACCATGAGCGATCAGCATAAAACACTTATTGACGAATTGATACATTTATTGCAGGGCGGCAATGCCCATGCCTCGTTTGATGATGCCATTAAAGATTTGCCTGCCAACCTGCGCGGTGTAAAGCCCGACGATATGCCCTACAGTGTGTGGCAACTGGTTGAGCACATCCGCATAGCGCAATGGGATATGCTGGAGTTCAGTAAAGATGGCAGCCACGAATCGCCTAACTGGCCCGATGATTACTGGCCGAAAGACCCTGCCCCGAAAGACGATACCGCCTGGGATAAAACGGTAAAAGAGATACAGGCAAACCTGGATGAATTTGTAAAACTGATACAAACGGTAGATATATACGCGCCCATCCCACACGGCACCGGCCAAACCATACTCCGCGAAGCCCTCCAAATTGCCGATCATAATTCCTACCACACCGGCGAGATCATCGCCGTGAGGAGAATGCTGGGGGCATGGTAACCCCCTAACCCCCTGAAGGGGGAATTTTTGACGTACATGACGATCTTTTAAAATAAGGGTAGAGTAATAAAAAAGCATGCCGTAACCACAGCATCCTTTTTTACTTAAGATTTTCAAAAGCTCCCCCTTCAGGGGGCTGGGGGGTTACTTCACTTTCCCTACAAAATCAACCACCGCTTTTACCAGTTCGGGTTTGAGGGGGAGGTTGGGATTGGTGTAAGTGGCTTTGTTTTGCGCGGGGTCTGCCGGGGCATCCTTCAGTACATGGTTCATGTTGGGGATGATGAGCAGTTGGGCATCTGATTTAGCCTTTTTCAACTTCTCGGCATTGGCAACAGTTACTTGCAAATCGGTAGTGCCTTGTACTATGAGTACCGGGATCTTCAATTTCTTGATCTCGCGGGCTGGGTCGAAACGGCACCAGGTCATGAGGTAATTCTGGATGCTTGGACGTGCAACAGCGTACAATCCCGGGTCAACATTCGGTGTAAGTTTACCTTTGCGCAAACTATCCAGCACGGCTTTAAAGCCATCGGCAATAAACTTGGGCTGACTTTTCATTTGCTCGGTAAGTATCTTATCTGCCTGTTCACCGGCACCGGCAAGCGATATAAAGCCATTCACCGGGGCATCCTGCGAAGCAAGCATCCCTACTAACGAGCCTTCGCTGTGGCCGGCCACAATAATTTTTGAATAGTGCTGGTCGTCGTTCAATTGGTTGATGAGGCCAAGGGCGTCCTCAATCATATCGTCAAACTTTAACTCCGATTCTTTGGTGGTACTGGTGCTTTTACCAATCAGGCGTTTATCATAACGCACACTGGCAATACCGTTTTTACCCAGTTCGTTAGCCAGCAGCAGGTAATCGTTGGCGGCAAGGCCCAGTTTGGGGCTGTTACCATCACGATCGGTAGGGCCCGAACCGGCAATAATGAGCACTACAGGTATTTTGCCCGTGGCATTTTTAGGCATCACCAAAGAGCCTGATATATTACCTGCGAGTGTTTTTAAATTGTATGGGGTTTCTGCCAGGCTTGCATCCAATGCTGATGATTGGGCAGCGACCGCAGGTGCAATGGCTTCATAAGGTTTGAGCAGCAAGCCGGTGTATTGCTTTTGGTCGTTTAGAGCTACATTCAGTAAAAAAGTGCCTTTATCAAAAGCAGCTTTATAAATAGATAACGGGCCTTCTGTTTTTATAAACTCTGCTTTTTGCAGGTTCCCCAGCTGACTTTTTAGTTGCAGGGTAGTAGCCTTGAACTGGTCGATAGGCAGGGCCGTTTTCATTTCGGTGCTAAAGCGCTTAAATAAGCTATCGGGCTGCCCGGCGTTATAAAACTTTTTAAAATTGGCTACCGCTTCGGCATTGGCAGGCGGTTCTGTTTGCGCAAAAGTGGGCAGGGTAAATAATAAAGCTATCGTTAAAAAAAACAGTCTGATCATTGCTTGTCAAAAATTACTGATCCAAAAATAAAAAAAAACCTAAGTTTTGTATGTGATGTGCATATTGATACTTAAGCATGTTACAAAGGGCGTTAAATGTTTTAGTGACATGTGTTTAACGCGGTTTTTAAATACTTAATCGGCTTATTTTTAGATGATAAGATAAGTGGTTTGCTGTTGCTTGTACGTTAAAAAATTGCGTAAAATGACCTGTAACAGCCAATAAATGTTTTTATATTGCAAACGTGTTGCACCGAAACTTTATCGGTTTCCCTACTAATTGTTAATGAAATTACTGACCCGATACTTACTTTTCGCCTTGTTCGGAATATTGAGCTGTTATGCGCATGCGCAAACAACGGCCACCGGTATTGAGGGTAAAGTATTATCGGAGAACGAAGTGCCGGCCGATGCAGCCACCGTGCGCCTGTTGAGTTATCCCGATTCGGCCATTATACGTACCACCATCAGCGATAAAAGCGGTTACTTCGAGTTTAAGGCATTAACACCCGGCAGTTACTTTATACAGATCACCAAGGTTGGGTACCGTAAGCAATACACGCTGCGCTACCAGGTAGTGGCCGATAATAGTATCAAAACCCCCGACATCAGCCTGATCCCGATCACCAAACAGTTAAAAGAGATCACCATAACCGATAAGCGCGAGTTTGTTGAAGTTAGGCCCGATAAAACAGTACTGAACGTTGATAAAAGCATTGTGGCATCGGGCAATTCCATATTGGATGTATTGCGGACAGCCCCCGGTGTAAAGGTGATGAATGATGAAGTGATTTTTAAAGGCGGACAAAAAGCCCTGATAGCCATTAACGGTAAAACGGTACTGCTAAGCGGCGATCAGTTAAGCGATCTGCTGAAAAGCTACCAAAGCGCCAACGTAAGCCAGGTAGAACTCATCAGCAATCCTTCGGCTAAGTATGATGCCGCGGGTGGCGGGTTGATCAATATCGTACTTAAAAAAAATAAAGAACTGGGGCTGCGGGTAAGCGTATTCGAGAGCGCTTCCATCGGCGATAAGTATAAACTGAATACCGGTTTCAGCGCGAATTATCGTACCGAAAAGTTTAACCTTTTTGGCAACTACAATTTCTCACAAAACAAGATTCCGCGTACCTGGGATATCAACCGCAATATCCTGATGGATGATGTTGTTTCCGGTTATGATGTTAAATACTTAGGCACCACAGTAGCAAAAAATCATAATTTTAACATCGGTGCCGATTTTATTGTAAAGCCCGGCCACAACATTGGCGTACTGGTTACCGGTTATGTTAACCCTGTTAAGGTTGATAAAACAAACACTACCAATTTAACAGCCAATGGCATATTAGATTCTACCATAACCTCGCTGTCTACCATCAACAGGCGCATTGATAACATCAACTACAACCTCAATTACAAGGGTACTTTCGGTAAGGATAAAGACCATACACTCTCGGCTGATTTTGACCTTTCGGAATATGACAGGCGCTCGTTTGAAAATTTGAGGAATGATTTTCTGAATGTAAACCGTATCGCGTACCGTAACCCGGTATTCTTTGAGGTTACTTCGCCGGCCGATATCAATATTAAATCGTTCAAGGTAGATTACAGCAAGAAAATAGGCGAAAAGGGCAGCTTTGAAACCGGCGTAAAATACAGCGATGTAAACAGTGATAACCAGATAGATTTTGAAGAGCTGGTAAATAACCAATACACGCTGGTGCCATCGCTTACTGATCATTTTACTTATAAGGAACGCATAAAGGCGGGGTATGTGAACTACACCAATACCATTGGCAAGGCCGATATTACCATAGGCGTACGTGCCGAAGAAACCAATGCCAACCGCAAATCATTCAATCCGGATAGGGTGGCCGATACCAGCTATTTCAACCTGTTCCCAACGGCGCAGGTGGTGTATGAGGTGAATGATAAACACGAACTTACGTTTAATTACAACAGACGTATAGGTCGCCCCAATTACCAGGATCTTAATCCGTTTGTGGCTTATATTGATAAATATGCCTACAGCACAGGTAACCCTTTCCTGCGCCCGCAGTATACCAATGCCTTTGAATTTTCTGACACCTACCTGGGTAAGTATAAAGCTACTGTAGGAGTGAACCTGATCAACGCGTTCTATACCACGGTTTATCTGCAAAATGATGTCACCGGCGTATACACCACTACCAAAAACAATTTTGGTAACCGTTACCAGTACAATGCCGAATTTAATATTCCTGTTGAGGTAACCAGCTGGTGGCAAATCAGCAATTATTTATCGGGCTCCATTGAAAAATATACCTACAATGCCGAAACCGCGCAAACCAAACACGCTTACGATATGCTGTTGCAGGTGAACCAAACCTTTGTGATCACCCCCGAGCTTAAGGCCGAGTTTAACGGCTCGTACGAAACGCCTACCTACTTCGGTATTAAATCGTACCGTGAGCAGTATTACTTTAGCGCGGGTTTAAGCCAGGCAATTAATACTTATGGCTCTGTAAAGCTGGCCATGAGCGATATTTTTAATACTTATGTAGACAGGTACAACACCCGTTTCATGAACCTCGACCTGAAAGGGCGTGAAAAGGCGGGGACACGTTTCGTTACCCTGTCATTCACCTACAGGTTTGGTAACCAATCAGTAAAAAGCGCGCGTAAACGGGTAGGAGGGGCTGTTGATGAGCAAACCCGCCTCAGCGGTAGCAGCAGCGAAAACTAAGCATAGCGCACCTGCTCTTCCACATATTTCCCCTTTATCTTCTTTACAAAAAATCGCCCTAATGATTCGGCATTCATAAACCTTCTATAAGCCGATGCCGGGAACGAAAAGTACTGCCACACATCGCCATTCTCCCGAAATTCCAGTTCGAGCGTTTTATTATCGGGGTTGTAGCCTACGCTTTGTAAGGCCGATGATTGTACAGGTACGCGTTGCATTGCTAATGCAAGTCAAAATATATACCAAAGTGTGAATTGCCGTGATTTAACCCGCGTGCCCGCTCAGCATACTGAAAAGGATGATGAGCAATACAATGGCGCTGATGATAGTGTACAAGCGATCTTTTTCTATCGCGAAGCCGATGGTTGAAAACAGCACCCTTATTACCGGGGTGGCAATAAGCAGGATAATACCGGTTTGTATAATGGCCCGTCCGCGCAGCGTAAAAACACCGTGTATAAGGGTAGGGATATGGCTTACAAAATCGGGTACGCCTTTAAAGTGGGTATAATCAACAGTTTCCTGGCCGTGGCGGGCTATGTATACAATGCCCCCCAAAAAAGCGATAGCGATAGAAGCAAATACCCCGATGCGGAGTATCCGTCCTATAATGAGCTGCATATCTGTGTCTTTAAAATTCGCCATGGTATATTATATTTTACCCAACACCCCGTTATAGATCATTTGCGCCGCCAGTATCAGTATAATACCCGCGAACAGATAACGCAGCCAGGCCGATGAAGTGGTCTTTACCAATATTTTCGATCCGCTGATGGCACCCAGCACTACACCTACAACCACCGGCATAGATATCCCCGGTTCAATATAACCACGTTGCAGGTACACCACGGCACTGGCCGCGGCGGTAACGCCTATCATAAAATTACTGGTGGTGGTTGATACCTTGAAGGGGATCCGCATAATGCCGTCCATAGCCACCACCTTAAGCGCGCCCGAACCAATGCCGATAATGCCCGATATGATACCGGCAAACAGCATCATAAAAAAGCCGCCGCCCACGTTGGCTACATTATAGCTTATTATTTTATCGCCTTCGGGATAACTGCCGTTCAGCTTAAGCTTTTCGGCCAGCGCGCTTTTCTTTTGGTTGATCTCAATGGCTTTTTTACGTAAGGATATCAGCGCCGAACAAATAAGTATCACCCCGAATAATATGGCGATGTAATGCGTTGGGATGTAGGTAGCTAAAATAGCCCCTGTAAATGCGCCAATGGTGGTGGCTATTTCTAAAAAAATACCCAGCCGCATATTGGTAATGCCCTCTTTTACATAGGCTGCCGCCGAACCCGAAGAGGTAGCGATGGCGGCCACCAGCGACGCGCCGATAGCGTAATGGATATCAACATGCAGTACTAATGTAAGCAGCGGAATGATGACGAAGCCGCCGCCTAATCCGGTTAATGAACCCAGCAAACCCGCCGCGTACGATCCTAAAAGTAAAATAACCGTGAATACAAGTACCGTCATAACAGAGGGGCAAAAGTAAGCAATAGTTTGGTGTTAGCCGTTAGTAATATCACCAACTATACCTGCTCATATTTGCATCGGTAGTATTTACGTCATATACAAGCCGTATATTTGCGCCAAAATTGATTTAGCTATATTAAATACCCCCATGAAACAAGTACTAACGCTAACGTTAAGCCCTACTATTGATAAAAGCACCACGGTTGATAAGATCATGGCCGAACATAAACTGGATTGCGATTTACCCAAATTTGAGCCCGGAGGCGGCGGTATCAACGTGTCCCGCGCCTTAAAACGCCTTGGGCAATCATCCATAGCCATATTCCCTTCGGGTGGCCTTACCGGCGAAATGCTGGAAGACCTGCTGCACGAAGAGCACATTGTACAACACGCCATCCGCACAAAAAACCTTACCCGCGAAAACTTTATTGTTGTTAACCGTGCTACTAACGAGCAGTTCCGTTTTGGGATGCCCGCGCCCGAATTATTGCAAAAAGAAGAAGCCGAAATATTAAAAGTGGTTAAAGACCTTAGCAGCAAATGCAGCTACATTGTTGCCAGCGGCAGCCTGCCAATGGGCATGAGCACCGATTTTTTAGCCAAGGTCGCTCGTATTGCCCATAAAGCCGACGCCCGCCTTATTGTTGATACATCGGGCGACGCGCTTAAACAAGCGGTGGACGAAGGCGTATACCTGTTAAAACCCAACCAAAGCGAACTGCGCAAACTAACGGGGATTGATGTGGAAGATAATGAGTCGGTAGAGGAAGCCGCTCACCAGATCATCGGTAAAGGCAAGTGTAAAATTATAGTGGTATCAATGGGCCCGCAGGGCGCGCAAATTGTTACCGACGAATTTTCGGAGCAGATCACAGCGCCATCGGTACGTAAACGCAGCACGGTAGGTGCGGGCGATAGTATGGTTGCCGGTATGGTTTACGGGTTAATGCAAGGATACGATCTGCAACATACCGTGCGTATGGGTATAGCCTGTGGTTCGGCCGCTACTATGAACCCGGGTACAGAGCTCTTCAAAAAAGATGATGTAGAGCGATTGTACGACTGGCTGGTAAAGGGAATGAAGAAATAAATAAAGGAAAATTTTTAAGGTAGGATAATTTATAACTAATTTATTAGTTATATTGCTGTAGCCTAAATATTTCATAGCATGCAGCCCTTGTTTCGCCTTAATTATGTACGTGCCGCGGTAGCGGTACTTGCCCCTTTATTGATCTTTTTATCGGTAGCTTTTAAAAAGGATAAAGGTTTTTTAGATACCCAAAAGAGCAATGTCCGTGTTAAAACGGCCTATGCCGACAAGCAATCGTTAATAACCGAACGCCTGAAACGTCTCAACTTGGATATGGGTAACATCAATATCCTGATAACGGTATACAAGAACGAACGGCAGCTATGTATATATGCCAAACGCCCCGATGAGCGCGCTTACAAGATGCTTTCCAGCTATGATATCTGCGCTTTGTCGGGCAGTTTGGGCCCTAAACGTAAAGACGGCGACAGGCAGGTGCCCGAAGGTTTTTACTATATAGACAGGTTTAACCCCACAAGCGCCTATCACCTCTCGCTGGGACTGAACTTCCCTAACGCTGCCGATAAAATAAAATGCGGCAGCGCCAAACCGGGTGGCGATATCTTTATACACGGCAAATGCCTCACCATTGGCTGCATGCCCATGACGGATGATTACATCAAAGAGATTTACATCCTCGCCATACAAGCCCGCCAAAACGGGCAGCTTAAAATACCTGTATATATATTCCCGTTTAAGTTTGATGGCGTAAGCGCGCAAGGCAGCATGAATACCTACGCCACAAACAAACCCATGCTCAGCTTTTGGAACAACCTCAAAACCGGCTACACCAAATTCAACACCAACCACCAGGAACTGAAGTACGCTGTTAATACGGCAGGGGATTATGTGTTTCAGTGATAGGAGACGGCCTCAAAAAGCTGTCATGTCGAACGTAGTGAGACATCTTCTTCATTACTGTACATAATTACTTTCATAAGTTATTTATTACAAAAGCAAATATTTTAGCAACTATTTGGTATTATTGTAAATAAGTATATTTTTGCACGGAAATACTAATAAATTTAGTAAGCATGAATTTATCTACTCAAATAAGTCCCATTTCTATTTCAAATTTTTTTGTTAACAAAGCCATTTCGGAAGGAGTTGAATTAACTCCTATGAAATTGTTAAAGTTAGTTTACTTGGCTCATGGTTGGCATCTTGGCCTTAATAACGCAACTCCATTAATTTCAGAGGCTGTTCAAGCATGGAAGTTTGGCCCAGTTATAAATTCTGTTTATCATGACTTTAAATCATTTAAAGACAGCCAAATTACGAGTTTAGGTTTTGATCCTACAACATTGACTTATCCAATATTAAGTGATACACAAAAAACACCTTTATTATTAAAAGTTTGGGATGTTTATAAAAATTGGACTGGGCTCGAATTGTCTGCATTAACGCATGAGGATGGTAGCCCATGGGATACAGTATGGAATAAGCAGGGAGGCAAGAATAAACAGGGCGCTATCATACCTAATGATCTAATAGCTGATTATTATATGAAAAAATCAGGTAAATCAAATGGCTGAAAATGATTTAGATAGAATATCAGAAAATCAACACCCAAGACCTGATTATAGAGCAAATTTAGAGAATAGGGCCCTGTATAAGAAACATATCAGAGAAGCTCGTCGGTTTGGGGCAATAAATTGGTGTTTTATAATATTTGTTTGGGTATGCCTGATTTCTGTAGGTGGAATAATTGTTATAAAAATACTTCATGTTCTACTACCGCAACAGTACTGTTGGCTAAAAAAAGAGCAATTGGACAATATAAATGATTTTTTTGTCGACGGGTCCATCGGTGGTCTTGTTGTTGGGTTTTTAAAATCGAGTATAATGGATAAGAAAGAAGAATAATCATTTATTTCCCCCGACTGCTGTCTACAGTGTGTTCGGGTAAACAAGAGTCTACCGGCATACAGGTTCGAAGTCAGGAGACTTCGAACAGCAATAAGCAATATTGAATGACATAAAGTAAAAGAAACTCAATTCCCCTCTGTGTAACTCCGTGAAAACCTCTGTGTCCTTTGTGGTTAAATCATCACCCAATCTTCAAACAGGAAATCTCTAAAATTCATCATGCAAATAATACTCTGCCGTATTGCAATACAACCACGAGTAAATATTCAGGTTTTTGATATTGGTACGCAGTTTACGCTTCATGTGTACAATGGGGCTGCCAACAGGCAGGTTAAGCAATTTGGCGATGTGTTTATCGGCACCAATGGCCCAAATCTTTTGTTCGCCCTCTTTTATTTCAATGTTATAATGCTTTTGCAGCGTTTTAAATAACGACTGGTTTTGCAAATTACGCACCGTAAAACGTGGCAAATACATATTGGTAATAAAGGTGCGCTCAAACAATACCGGCGAATTGTTCACACTTCGCAAGCGCGAAAAATAGATGTTACCGGCCATTAGTTCCTCTTCGCTCAGTTCGTAAAAGAAATCGATATCCCAATGGCGTTTTTCGGGCTTTTCAATGATAGTGGTATTGATCATTTTTTCGGCATCCTTAGCGAAGCCGTTCACCACAATAATACCGGTGCCGGTTTTTGGCTCGCTAACAATGCTGCCTTTACCCTGCTGGCGTGTAATATAACCGGCGTTCATTAATTCGGTAAGGGCTTGCCTAACGGTAGGGCGGGTGGTATTGTAAGTTTTACAAAGTTCGTTTTCAGAAGGGAGCAGATCGCCTTTCTTATAAGTCCCCTCATCGATCAGCTTCCGCAGATCGTCAATCAATTTCTTATATATGGGTAATGGGGCTTCGGCGCGCATTTTTTGGGTCAAGTAATAGTATGCAAATATTGCTCATAAAACGCCATTTACGGTGTGCTAATACGTTTTCCTGAAAAAAAATGTTTCCACATCTATTTTCCAAGCGTTTGGTATTTGTCATTTTTTTATTCAAGATAGCATATCTGCGACAACCTACATTTACCACTTTGAGGAGTAGTAGGGGATATGATGTCTGAAATAAAGTAAAGGCTGAACATGACTAAGTTAAACAAAAAACCCCGATTGCAGCAAGCAATCGGGGTTTTTAGCGTAAATATTTATTTGCTTTATAAAGAAGTAAACTTAAAGCTCTTAATAGCAGGTGTTGCCTGCGCTTTGGTAGTTTGCTTAAGCACTACAAAATAGCCGCGTGTTTTAGCCCCCGGCAATAATTTTACCGGTATGCTAAAGGCTGCTGCCTGCTGGCCTGCCTTAAAGTTAAGGGTAGCGCTGCCTGCAATTAGCCCTGTTGGTTTATCGGCATGCAGTTCAACTACATACGTTGTGGCCTCGGTAGCAGTAATGGCGTTAAGCTCAACGGCTTTGATGCCTGTAAGGTCGAAAGTGCCTAATTTGAAATTACCGGTAGTAACCGGTAGCACCAGGTATTTTGTACCTGCCGAATCTTTAGCGGTAACGCCTGTAAGGTTTTTCGCCTCGCCTGCTTCTATATTACTGTTGCGCAATATCAGCGTTTTTGAACCCGATAAAGGTTTTACACCGGCCGAACCTGCATCAGTATAAGTAGCGTTAAGGCTGTATACCGTTTTTTGCTCCTTAATGTCGCCATCGGTAGGAGTGACGGTACCTTTGGCAGGCATTGATTTTTGCTTGTTGGCTTCGTTGCTTAACGAGCGGATCCAATGCACGATCTGCTTGGCGTCGGCTTCCTTAAGCGATGGGTGTGCAGGCATGGATACCTCGCCCCAAACACCGCTGCCGCCTGCAATGATCTTCTTCGACAGGTAATTATCAGCATCACCATTGTCTTTATACTTTTCGGCTACCTTGGTAAACGCGGGACCTATTGAGGTTTCGTCAACCTTGTGGCAGGCCTTACAATCTAACGATAGCATGAGGTTTTTACCCATCATGGCTTCTGATACCTGCTGGTGGCCTAAATTGGCACCCGCCATATCTTGCCCTTTGATGAAACTGCCTGCAACATACAGGTTGGTTAAATCAACAGGCTGGCCTTTATCGGTCACCTTAACCTGGTAGGTAAACGGCGAATTAGGGAAATAGAAAGTTTGGTTACCCAGTATGCTGATGTTTACCTGCGGCTGCTCGTTACCGGCAACTACGCTTATGGTATTGCTTTCGGCCGATGCCTTTGCCTTATCAAATACTTCAACGCTCAGTTCCTTTTCGCCCGCGCTGGTTATAGGGTATCTTAGCTCGGGCACAAGGGTGGTCTTTTTAACGCCGCCAATGTTCCAAACGTAGGTAAGTTTATCCTTTTCAGGATCGGTTGCTTTTACTTTGGCGTGTAATAAGAATGGCAGGTTAGCACTTGCTTTATCAACCTGTATATCGCTTATCACCGGCGGGCGATTGCCTGCCAGGTAATCAATACGTACCAAACCTGCATCAGGGTTTTTGTTGAACCAGCCGCTACCGTACTCCAGTATATAAAAACGGCCATCCGGACCAACTTCCAGATCTATCATCGAGTTGAATTTGGTTTTCGGGATGAATGGCTCCATCTTTACAAAATCGCCGTTAGGCTTTTGCGTTACCGCCTTTATCCAGCCACGGATGAACTCGTAAATAAAGAATTTGTTATTGTAATACTCCGGGTAACGTGTTTTGACCGGGAAATCTGCCGTGTGGTAAACAGGCCCCGTCATAGCGGTACGACCGCCCGAACCTACTTCCGGAAAATCCGGCGATTCGGCATAAGGATACCAGATGTAAGCCGCTTGTGCCGGTGGCAAATCAACCAAACCGGTATTGTTACGCGAGTTGTTCAACGGCTTCGCCGGATCGGCAGGCGCGGCGTTTTCGTTAGTATCGTAATTGTGGATGTTGTAGGCATAGTTATTACCTACAAAAAACGGCCAGCCAAAGTTACCGGCCTTGCGTGCCTGGTTCACCTCATCATAACCACGCGGACCACGGGTGCCTATGCTATCAACGTTGGCATCGGGGCCAACTTCGCCCCAGTATAAAAAGCCGGTTTTTTTATCAACCGATATACGGTAAGGGTTACGGTTACCCATCACGTAAATTTCGGGACGTGTTTTTGGTGTTCCCTGCGGAAAAAGGTTTCCTTCGGGGATGCTGTAAGTACCGTCTGCATTGATCTTGATGCGCAATATTTTTCCGCGCAGATCATTAGTATTACCTGCCGAACGGCGGGCGTCGTACTGCTGGTGTCCCGGGCGGTCATCCATCGGCCCGAAGCTATGGCTTGGGTATTTCTGGTTAGGCTCATCAAACGGCGTGGAGTTATCACCTGCCGATACGAACAGCAAATTATCTTTACCAAAAGCGATAGAACCACCTGTGTGGCAGCAAATATCGCGCTGGGTTCCAACTTCCAATATTACTTTTTCGCTGGCATTATCAAGCGCGCCGTTCTTAAACTCAAACCGCGAAAGGCGATCAATCGGTTTATCCCCGGCAGGGCTGTAATACATGTAAATGTAATGGTTGGTAGCAAAGTTAGGGTCGGCAGTAATACCCAGCAAACCTTCTTCGGAGTTTACATCGGGTACGTTGGCCTTGTGGTACACATTTAAGGTACCCACCTGTGTAAGCGTTTTAGTGGTGTTATTATATAACATCAGCTCACCGCGGCGCTGGGTGATCAGTACATCCAGGTTAGGCAATACGGCCAGTTCGGTAGGTTCGTAAAAGCCGCCTTGCGTTAAGGTGGTTTTTACAAAACGGTTTTCCTCGGGCTTGCTGGTATCAGCGGCAGCGTTAGTACCGTTATTAGCAGTCGCAAAGGCGTGCTGTATGTCACCGTTAATGTGTTTCAGGTAACGTTGCTCTGCTGTCAGCTTTTCGGTTTGTTTGCTCTTTTCAGGCTGCTCTCCCCACGGGTTTATGCTTGCTAAAACGTTTGATACGGCGGTAAAACTTACCCCCTTAATATCGTTAAAGGCAAGCCCTATGGGCTTGCCTGTTAATTTATCGCATGAGTACAGGGTAAAGCAAACCGCGGCCGCTACCCCTGCACCCAGGATGGTGTTTTTTTTTATCACTTGGTTATATTTTATTTCTCAACATTTAGTATACCCTGCATAACGTAAAAGTGGCCCGGTACTGTACAAACGTAAGTGTATTTTCCGGGTTTTGTTGGCGCTACAAAGTAAATGGTTTGTGACGAACCAGGACCAACCAATGTTGTATTGATTAACAACTTAGGCGTGTTAGGTATGTGGCTCAGCTTGGTGCTGGCTAAACCTAACTTCATGGCAAGCTCGCCTACGGCAACTGCCTGGCCCGGCTCTACCACTACAAAGTTGTGCGGCATATCATCATTGTTGGTAAAAGTTAATTTGATTTTGCTGCCTGCTTTTACAGTAAGCTCGTCTTTATCATACTTTAAGCCCGGTTTGGTACCAATCACTATCGTTTGATCGATAGTTGTCCATGCGGCAGGTTTGGTAGTTTGGTTCTTTTTTAAGTTAGAACCAGCTGCCGGTGTGTTTACCTTGGCTGGAGTAGTTTTGCCGCCCATGTTCATGCCAGGCATCGAGCTCATGTCATGCGCAGGTTTAGCTTTCCTTTTAGGCACGTTAAGCTTAGCGCCATCAGGAATGTTGTTCAGGGTGTAGTAAGCTACATTGTGCAATAATGGGTTGTTACCTTCAACAGCGGTTACTTTTTCATCAACACGAATTTCGTGGATGAATTTTTCGCGCAGGCTATCAACCACCAAACGTACTTTTAAACCATCTTC
Source organism: Mucilaginibacter gynuensis (assembly GCF_039541195.1). NCBI lineage: Bacteria > Pseudomonadati > Bacteroidota > Sphingobacteriia > Sphingobacteriales > Sphingobacteriaceae > Mucilaginibacter > Mucilaginibacter gynuensis. The sequence goes on along the minus strand of NZ_BAABFT010000008.1, from coordinate 83,423 downwards.
AGATACAATGGCCGCGTTTACGATATGAGTTTTCTCCCTTACCGTGTTACTACCATATACCGGGTGGTATTTGTAAATGAAACCCGTGATGCCGTAAGCATCCGGATCAGCAGCAGCTTTTTTGTTAACTGGTTGGGTAAACTCAATTTCAAAACCATCGGCCATAGCACGTACGGCTTTCATTTCGAAAGGAGTTTTCTTTGACCATACTACTCTTTCCAATCCGAATAGTTTTTGACCTTTTGAACCCCAGCCACGGCTGGTTTGCCCTACGAATAATGAACCATCATTACCCCAGGCCAGTCTCAATACGCCCGATTCAAATCCTTCGCGGAAAGTGAACGCTGCACCTTGATATTCGCCTTTTACTTTTTCAAGGAATACACGGTTCAAACGGCTCTGGCCCTGGTCGCCAATGATCACCTGGCCTGCAAACGGACCAAATTTATCATCGTTAGGTATTTGTACCATTGATGAGGTTGAGGTACCCAATACAGAGTGCGGCAACCAAACAGTAGGCAGTTTCATGCCTTTAACTTCGGCAGCAACTTCGTATAATGTTTTGTATGGACGGTTAGGGTCGCGGTCTTCAATTTTTCCTTCAGGGTCGTTAAAGCGCGGGTTAACACGTGAGTAAATATCTTCGGTACGAACTTTAACCGGCGATAGCGGATCAGCAGCCCAGCGTAAACCGGCAGGGTGCGGCGCGAAATCGCCTTTGTTAAGTTCCATCAGGTAACCAGAACCAATCCAGTCGCCCTGGTTTTCGCTGTAAAAGTATTTACCATCAATAAGGCCCTGGCCGGCAGGTGAACGTAAACCGGTAGCGTACGGGGTCATGGTGCCGTCAGGAGCGATCTCTAAAGACCATGCTCTCCATTTTACCAAACTCTTACCTCTCCACCATTCGTTATCGAAACCTACGTTAAGGTTAACCATCATGTTGCCGTTAGGCATAATGATCGGTCCGTAAGAGTACTCGTGGTAGTTACCTGATATTGGCCACGCGTATACAGTTTCGTAAACGTCGGCTTTACCGTCGCCGTCTTTATCAACCAGTTTAGTAAGCTCGCCGCGCTGCACCATATATAATGCACCATCTTTATAAGCTAAACCCAAAATTTCGTGCAAGCCCGAAGCGAATTTTTTGTAGTAAGGCAGGCTGCCGTTAAGCATGTACGGGTTTTGTATAATGTACACATCGCCACGGCGGGTTGATGCCGCGATGCTGCCATCAGGCATCAGCGCTAAACCACCCACTTCAAGCTCAACGCCCTCCGGGGTAGGTAAGGTAACAATGCGGTAGTAATCTTTTTCGGTAGGTAGCTGGTTGGCCGACTTATCTTGCGCAAACGTTGTGGTAAGGCCCACAGCCGCTGTCACAGAAAAAGTCATGAATATATTTTTAAAAATAGCTTTCATTTGATAAGTTTTTTAATCTCTTCTTGAATTGAATTACCAGATCAGTGTGTATTGAACAGAGGTGCCTTTGTCGGTATTTTTTACCGGTAACAGTAATTCTTTACCTTTTGCAGTTGTACGTAATACCGGCTTGGTGCCTTTATCAAACTGTACATAGTATTCAAAGTTATTGATGCTGTATAAGCCGTCGCTTACTTCGGTAATATCATTGGCTACAGCAGCACGTGCATACACGTTTTTAGGCGCGGGGCCGTCTGTGCTGATAACGCGGGTAAGTGATTTGCCCTCGGTAGGGGTAACCTTATCATTAACATGAACGCCGTTAAAAATATATTTGAAAGTAGGGTAACCTTGCGCGTCAAGCTCGTAACCTTTAGGGCGGTATACCAATGATGCAAGGGTATCAGGCCATGCGGCGTTAACGTCATCTAAAACAGCTAATGATGATGCATCGCTTAAGTTGATAACACTGCCTAAAGCTTTTGAATTACCATCACCACGTGACAGCCACATTGGCGATGCATCAAGGAAGCCGCCTTTCCAAACCTGGTAAATAGCGCCGTTATCTAAATCATAACCGAAGCTGATGTTGTGCGGGTAACCGATGCTGGCCGCGTGAGTAACCCTTTTGCCCGGGATGTCAACAAAGCTCCTGAATACTACAGGCTCGCCTTTTACATCAATGGTAACAGGTTTATCATCATCGTCCCAAACACGGCGCGATCCGTCAACAATTCTCGGATCAACCTTGGTATTGTATTTAATGTTTTTGAAAGCCACCGGGCCATGATCGCCCTGTAACCTTAACGGACCGGTTGCCGCTTCTTCAGCAAATGCCGAACCACGGGTTGGGCCGGTAAGCTCGGCGTTTTCGGTAATGGTAACACCGTTTAATATAATAGCTACTACACGCGCGTTGGCAACTTTTTTACCGCCATCAAATTTAGGCGCCTGAAAAATAATGCGCAGGTTTTGCCAAAGGCCCGGTGCACGGCTTACGTTTAAGCGTGGTGCAATACCCTCGTAACCAAACTGTCCGTTAGGGCGGCTTTCGTCCCAACGTGAGTAAACAGCGCCAAGGTCACTGTTGGTAAGGGCATCTTTACCCCAGCTATCGGTAAGCTGTATTTCGTAACGGCCTTGCAGGTATACGCCCGAGTTTGACTCTTTAGGCATCATAAAATCAAAGCTCAGGTCAATATCACCATGCTCCATGTTGGTGAAAATGTCTTCATTTTTGCTTTTGCCGGGTATGGTTACCAGTACACCGGTACCATCTTTTTTGTTGATGGTATTGGCTTTATTGAAATCGCCAACGGCTGATCCTGCGATAGACCAGTTTGCAGATGGGCTTTTAAATGCTGATAAGTTATCAAGCGGAACCTGACCCGAAGCAGCCGTTTGTGCACTGCTCATTATTGGAGATGAAACAATAGCAAACAGCAAGCCTGCGGTTGCTGTTTTTAATAAGTAATTTTTTCTCATAATTTTTACTAAGATGGTCGCTAATATAGAAAATTTGCAACACGCAGTATGCAAATGATTTAAATTAATAAATCGGTTTACTAAATGTAGAGTAATTGTTACATTACCTTATTAAAATTGTTACTAAGTAGTAAAGATGCAACACTAAATTAATATCCAAAAAACATTAGGCTTTTAGTTTTGAAATAGTGATCACTTAACCACTTATGAAAAAAACTAAAGTAGTATTTTTTGCCGATATACTTGAAAATGAGCATGATGGTGCAACCCGTACCATGTTCCAGCTCATAAAACGCATTGATGCCGATAAATTTGAATATCTTTTTGTGTGCGGTGTAGGGCCCGATAGGGTGCAGGGGTTTGAGTGTATAAAAGTGCCCGCCTTTACAGTGCCTGTAAATACAAGCTACAAAATGGCTTTCCCTAAACTGGTACAGTACAGTTTACGCGAAAAATTACACGAGTTTGCGCCTGATGTAGTGCACATTGCAACGCCATCGTTACTGGGCGAATTTGCCGTAAAACACGCCAAACAAACAGGCCTCCCGGTGATATCTATTTACCATACGCACTTTGTATCATACATTGATTATTACCTTAAAAACGCGCCATTTTTAATTGATTATGTAAAAAGCAAGGTGATAGAAGGGCAAAAAGCCTTTTATAACCAGTGCGATGTTATTTACGTGCCATCAGAAAGTATGGCCAATGAGCTGATGGATTGGGGTGTGTCGCCGTTGCGTATCCAGTTGTGGAAGCGGGGGATAGATACCGAACTGTTTTCGCCCTCGCGTAAAGACCCCTACCTGATGCCGCGTTTAACCGGTAATAATTATCCCACTATATTATTCGCCAGCCGCTTGGTTTGGGAAAAGAACCTCGAAACGCTTTTCAGGATCTATGATGACCTGCAACTGAAGAATATTCCTTTCAACCTGATAGTAGCGGGTGATGGCGTAGCTAAAAAAGCCTGTGAGGCACGTATGAGCAAGGCTTTATTTGTAGGCAAAGTGAGCCATGGCGTACTGGCCGAAATGTATGCCTCGGCAGATGCCTTTCTGTTTACATCGGTTACCGAAACTTATGGCAACGTAGTGCTGGAAGCCATGGCATCGGGCTTGCCATGCGTAATAGCTGATGGCGGCGGTTCGGCAGATTTTGTGGAGAACGGCGTTAACGGTTTTAAATGCGAGCCTTACAACGAGTATGCTTATACCGAAAAACTGGCTATGCTGCTTACAGATGATTCGCTTGCCGATGTATTTATTGGCGAAGGCTTAAACTACAGTAAGCAATTCGACTGGAACCAGCTTGCCGAAGTATATTTTACTGACATAAAACGCCTGGCCCGCCACGAAATGGCCGAGGAACTGGCGTACTAAAGCATGAAGTATTTAAAGCTATTTTTAGTACTGGTAATGCTGGTATGCATCGGTCTTTTTTTAAGGGCTACGGATATGCAGCAGGTGGCTGTTTCGCTAAAACGGGTTAGCTATAACTTCGTTTGGATCATACTGGTATCTTTTTGCTCTTACTTTTTAGGCACCATAGCCTGGCGTTTCTGCATGGGCAGCGAGGGGCGGCAACTACCGCTGCTGCGCTTATTCATCATCCGCCACATTGGCGAAACCACCGGCATTGTAAACCCGGCCAGTATTGTGGCAGGCGAGGCGGTAAAGATTTACCTGCTGCGCAATTACGCTATTCCACGTAAAACGGTGGTTACTTCGGTATTGGTATCGCGCGTGGTAATGATACTAACACAGGTATTGCTGTTTGTTGCGGCAGCTATTTATTTTTTATACCTGTACCATGGCCTGCCGGCGGGTTTCGGCGGTATTTTAAAACTGTTTTACGTAATGACGGGTGTACCGCTGGTATTTATCATATTATACAGGTTACGTACGCAGGTAAAGCGCATAGCGATAAAGAACCGCGCCGGCTTGTGGCTGTACAACCGTACGCTTAAAGCCCGCACGCAAATCAGCGAAGCGCAAACAGAGCTATCGGCCTTTTTTAACAACAATCGCCAATATCTTTTTCTATCGGTGGTGTTCTTTATACTCCACTGGGTGTTTGGCTCGGGCGAGTTATGGGTGATACTGCGTTTGCTGGGTGTAAAGGCCAGCCTGATGGAAGCCATTTTTGTGGATATGAGTGTGATATTGCTAAAATCGGCAGGGGCGTTTGTACCTGCCCAAATTGGTATTGAAGAGTATGGCAACAAAATTATGCTTGCGGCAGTGGGCATACAAAGCGTGGCTATTTGGTTAACTGCTACCATACTGCGCCGTGCGCGCCAGTTATTTTGGATAGCCTTTGGCCTGGTAGCCTATTTTATTATTGACAGAAAGAAAGTTATGATACAGGAGCATGCCTGATGGAAGTTTTATTTGTAAGCCATAAATACCCGCCAAGTATAGGCGGCATGGAAAAGCAAAGCTTTGAACTGATAAAGGGGATGAGCAAATATGTAAAGGTGCATACCATTATCCATCAAACGGGTAAAAGTAAGATCAGGTTTTTTGCCTCGCTTAACAGGCGGATATTAAAAATGTGCCGTGAGCACCCGGGGATAGCGGTGATACACTATAATGATGGGTTGATGGCTGCAATATGCCTTAACCATAAAGGCTACGGGCATTTAAAACGCACGGTAACTTTGCACGGGCTGGATGTGGTATTTCCTAATAACACCTACCGGCGGTCGGTATTACCGGCTTACCGCAATTTCGACCAGATCTTCGCCGTGAGCAACGCTACTGCCCGCGCTTGTATTGAACGTGGCATCCCGGCAGAAAAAATAACGGTGATAAAGAATGGGGTAGATGCTTCTATTGCCGATTGCAAACCGCGGCCCGATCTGCTCACTTACCTGTCATCAACCTACGAAATAAAACTGCATGGCAAGCGCATACTCATGAGCATTGGCCGCCCGGTTAAGCGCAAGGGTTTCTCGTGGTTTATTGATAACGTGATGCCCAAAATGAGCGACGATTTTATATTGCTGATGGTAGGCCCCTACGCGCAAAAACGAACTTTTGCCGATAAGATGTTTGATCTGCTGCCCCGCAAGGTACGCAGACAGGTATCCTTCTTTTTAGGTTTACCAACCGATACGGCCGACATACAAAAACTGCTTGCCCGGCCCGATATCAGCGAGAAAGTAAAACACCTGGGTAAACTGCCTTACGAGGATATGCTGCAATTGCTGATTGTAGCCGATGGCTTTGTGATGCCTAACATCCCGGTATCGGGCGATATTGAGGGTTTTGGACTGGTATGTTTGGAAGCTTGTTTATGCGGTGCCAAGGTGTTCGCGTCGGCTATTGATGGTATTACCGATGTGATAACCCACGGGCAAAACGGCTACTTGTTACCTGCCCGCAAAGCCGATGCCTGGGTAACCGCACTTAGCAAGTTAACTAACGAAAACAGTAAGGAATGCTTACAGCCAGAGGAAATAAAGGCATATACGCTGAAACACTTCAGTTGGGATAAAATGGTAAAGCAATACCTCGAGTGCTTTCATGCTTTCGATCATCCTCATAAAACATTTGCTGTTAAAGACTGACCTTTTCATTTTTCGGGTGATTTATTTGGGATAGGTTTTACCGGCTTAATTGTTTCCTTTCGGCAAGTTTGCTATTGGCAAAGCTGGTGTTCAGAAAGTTTTTGAGGGTAACCAGCTGATCGGTGTTGATAAGGTCTACACCGCAGTTCAGCAGTTCTTCCCAAACCACCTTGTTTTCGGGCGAAGCCCACAGTCTCACCTTCTTACCCATGCTATGCGCGGTATTGATGAGTTTGCACAGGCGGTCTTTTTCTACGGCAGGCAATACGCCTTTGCCTTTCCAGTTAAGTATGGAGGTGTATTTGCAGCTGGCCATCGGGTATACATCCATCAGTGATGAGTCGCGGCCAATTTTGCGGAGGTCTTCATCAATAAATACCAGGCGGCTGTTTTCGCTTTTCACCATTTGATAAGGCTTATGGCCCGATAGCACAATGGTGACCAGCCCGTAGCGTACATGTCCGTTCTCGTAGCTGGATAACATGGGGCGGTATTTTTCGAGCACTGCTTTTAAGGCTTTGTAGGTTGATTCCGCTCCCGATTTAATATCGATCATCAGGGTAATGGGCGTGTTGTAGCCGTCAAATACCTGCCCGTTCTTTTGTACCTGCTCAAACAGTGGTTCGAGGTACAGTTTTTCGAGCGTGCGGTTCTTTTTAAAGAACGGGAAGAAATGCGCGACCACCAGCTTACCCCCACGCAGGAAAATATCTGCTTCTATATGCGTATACCCATTGTCGAGCGCGTCGCGAAGCGGATGTTTGTGCCAGTAATCGTTGTGTGCAAATGCGTTGGGGAGGGGGATGTTTTGGGGGTAGCAAGGTAGCCGAAGAGATATCAGTATCAGCAGGATTGCCGTTCGGAGGAATTTTACATTTAAGCTTGCCGTTCGCATATTAAATTCAAATTTCTTTACTCAAATGTATCCATAGCCTATGTTTAAATTTTAAAATCTAAGTTAAATAACAGGCTAATTTTCAATGTTGTTTGTTAAGTAATTGATAAGTAATGCTTGTATTTGCGCAGGGTTAACATTGGCTTTGCTTGTTTAAAAGCAGCGAACATATTTATTAGTAAACTGTTGTAATTTGGATAACTTGCAATATGCTTAAACAATTTGCTACCAAAAAGGCCAATGGGTTTGACTGGGTGGATATTACCGATCCGCAGCACGACGAGATACACGACACGGCCAAAAAATACCATCTGCACGAAGCATTGCTGGAGGATAGTTTACAATCAGACCATCTGCCCAAGTACGAGAGTATGGAGACCTATGTTTTCATCATTTTCAGGATTCATACCGAAGCCAAGATAAGGGAGGCCGATACCGTGCAGCAGCTTACCCATAAGGTAGCCATATTTTACTCGGAAGATTTTGTGGTGACCATTCACCGCAAGGCACATAAATTTTTAGACGGCCTTGCCGAAGATGTAGCGAAAGGGAAATGCACCAGCTCTTTTCACCTGCTCAATAATATTGTTAAAGGCTGCCTTACTACCTACGATATACCGTCGAATGAATTATTGCGCGGATTGGAATATTACGAAGACCAGATCTTCCTGAAAAAGAGAAATGTACCGCTGCTGAAAGGCCTGTACTTTTTGAAACGCAAAACCGATCTGCTTCGCCGGATGCTGATATTATCGTATGATATTGTAGATAATATTGATGCTGAAAAAGGCGACGTAAACACCCGCGATACCCGCGACCTGTATGTGCGTATGCAGAACATATTCGACGCGCTATCTGAAAATACCAACCACCTGCTCAATATTTATTTCAACGTATCATCGCAGCGCACTAACGAAACCGTGCGTATCCTCACCGTGTTCTCGGTGTTTTTTATGCCGCTTACTTTTATAGTGGGTATATATGGTATGAATTTCGAGTTTATGCCCGAGCTGCATCATCACCTCGGCTACCCGGCCGTGCTGGCGCTGATGGCGGTTATTACTATAGCCATTTACTTTTGGTTCCGGCGAAAGGGCTGGCTGTAAATTAAAACAGGGAGGTTTGCATTGCCAATGGCGAAAGGTATTGCGGCGCCTGGTTAACAGCGGCTCCGCTGCTTACGGTATATACGGCAGTTTCTTCGTATCGTGAGGCTACTACTACATGGGTATTGCCCGCATGCTGGGTAAACAGCTCGCGTACCAGATCGGGACAGTTATTATCTTTAGAAAGGTGGGCCAGTAACAGGTGGCTCATAAAGGCGGGCTTATGATCGAGCAGTAAGCGCAGCGCCTGGCTGTTGGAAAGGTGACCTTTGCCGCCTGTGATACGTCGCTTCAAAAAATACGGATAGCGGCCATTGGCCAGCATTTGCTCATCGTAATTAGCTTCCAGGAAAGCGGCATGGCATTGCTTAAAGTAGCGGATCAGGTTTTCGCAGGGAATCCCCAGATCAGTAAATATACCTACCGTAACATCACCTTCGCTCACAATAAAACTATGCGGTTCGGCGGCATCATGTTCTTTAGGGAAAGCGGTAACACACAGGTTGCCGATATAAACCTTTTCGTGCCCGTTGAAAGATCGTGTTAACTCCTCATCAAGCCGGAGGCCGCCATGTAAACAGGTTTTGCCGGTAATATAAACCGGGAGCCTATGCTTTTTGGAGAGCACGGTTACCCCGCTGATATGGTCGGAATGCTCGTGCGAAATAAATATGGCCTTTACTTTACCCATGCTCAGACCAAGCCTGGTCATGCGTTTTTCAACCTCGCGACAGGAGATACCCACATCAATCAATACAGCTTCGTGCTGATTACCAATGTAGTAACAGTTGCCGTTGCTGCCCGAATTTAATGAGGTGATAAATAACATGCTTCATGCAAAAATAAACGATTATTTAACATGATTGCACAAAATTTTAGCATTAAATATTCCGCTTAGTCGCCCGCTGTGCAATTGCTTTTAATGGCATCGGCAATTTGCTGCTCAACCTCCTTTTTAAGTTCGGCACCGGTATAGGTCCACTCGGATATAGCTTCGTCGAAAGCCATAACGCCCACAAATACAGGTTCGCCGTTCAGACCGGGCTGTACATCGTGCAGCTTAAAAACATGTGGTTTATCATCCGGACGGTACTCCTCGGCTACTTCCTGCTGCGCCTTTATATGGATCACTCTTTTAAAACCTTTTGGCCCTTTTATAGTGGTTTTTAATTCTTCAAAAATCATAAGTACAAGGTGTTAGTATGAGTTTAACTTGATAATGTACTGTTTATAAATACAGTGTATGGTAGAGATTGTTTAAATTATGTATAGCGAATGTTGGCTGTCCTTGTTCAAGTTTTAGCATTTTTTTAATTAGTTGAAGTATATGTCATTCCAGACAATGCCAAATTTAATCATTCGAAAAGCAAGGCTTGTGGTGCTTCGGTCCGGATAGCCCCGTGATCCGCTCATACACCCGCAGGCCTTATGCTTTGGGCCGGTATCCGCTACTCCCGGGTTTAGGGCTGTCACGGTAGTGCTGATTGCATTGCGGATGTAAACTTTGCTAGCTTTTTAAAATTGTAAAAGCTTTTAAATTTCCTCTTTTTTCGTTTACCCAAAGTGAAATTTATCCCTTAAAGCATAATCCGGGAGAGTATTCATCGACCTATAAAAACCAAAAGTTTAACAAATAACTTTATATTTATTGCCTAAACCCGTCATAAATGGAAGCAATATATGTGGTGTTTTTACTGCTGATCATCTACCTGATCGTCGCTAATAAAAGCAGCAACAGTTCAAAACTGGCACAATTGGAAGCGCAGATCCTGGAGCTGCAACGCCTCATAAAACAAAATATAAATACGCCGGGGCCAACGGCCGAAGCACCCAAACCAGCTGCAGACACAGCGGTTAAACCGCCCGCAAAGCCTGCGGAAGTTCAACCTCCAAAACCGGTTGTTCCGCCGACTGTTGTTGAGAGTGATATTAAACCACAGCCTTTTCCATCAGAAATTGTAGAGCAACAAAAGCAGGTGATCACCACGCCAATCTCCGATGCGCATCGCCCGGCGCGCCCCTTGCCGCCATTACCGCCACCGCGTAAACCGGCCGAGCCGCAGCTGTCGTTCTTTGAGCGCCATCCCGATCTGGAGAAATTCATCGGCGAAAACCTGATCAATAAAATAGGTATCGCCATATTGGTGCTGGCCATTGGTTTCTTTGTAAAATACGCTATTGATAACAATTGGGTTGGCCCGGCAGGGCGTGTAGGTATCGGCGTATTATGCGGCGGTATCCTGATAGGCGTAGCACACCGCTTACGCAAATCATACGCGGCTTTCAGTTCGGTATTGGTGGGTGGCGGTTTGGCCGTTTTGTACTTTACCATTACACTGGCCTATCACCAGTTTCACTTGTTTAACCAAACCGCGTCGTTCATTATTTTAATTGTAATCACCATTTTCGCGGTGGTGCTTTCCCTGCTTTACGACAGGCAGGAACTCGGCGTGATCGCCTTAGTGGGTGGCCTGGGCAGTCCGTTTATGGTGAGCAGCGGCCAGGCTAATTATAGCGCGCTATTTATTTATATGGTGATATTAAATGCCGGTTTGCTGGTTATCGCCTATAATAAATCGTGGCGAATACTTAACGCATCGGCCTTTGGCTTAACGGTTATCGTGTTTGCGGGCGTGGTATTTACGCTTACCAAGCCGTCTTATGGTACCGGCTTAATGTATGCCAGCATTTTGTACCTCATGTTCTTCGCCATTAACATCGCCAATAACTTAAAGGAAAACAAAAAGTTCATCGGGTCAGATTTTTCTATCCTGCTCATCAACACCGCCCTGTACTTCGCGGTTGGGCTGTACCTGCTTACCGAAATGCATTACGAGCATTATCGTGGTTTGTTTTCGGCCTTGCTGGCAATAGTGAACCTGCTGCTATCATACCTCATGTTTAAAAACAAAAAGGTTGATACCAATATACTTTACCTGCTAATAGGTATCACGCTTACGTTTATATCGCTCACCGCGCCAATACAGCTGCACGGGCACAACATTACCCTGTTTTGGGCTGCCGAGGCGGTGCTGTTGTACTGGCTATACCAAAAATCGACCATTAAGCTCATGAAGCTTACCGCTTTTACGGTTTGGTGCCTCATGGTGATTAGCCTGCTCATGGATTTAGGGGTTATTTACGGCCAATCGGATGTTACTATAGCCATCATAGCCAATAAAGGCTTCATCACTACTTTGGTGGCAGCCATTGGTACTTATTTGCTTTATTGGCTGGTTAAAAAAGACGAAGTGCTCGATCTGTATGGCATCAAGCTACCTGCGGAAATATTCAGGTTTGCGGCATTGGTATTTTTGTTTTTAAGCGGATTGCTGGAGATCAATCACCAGTTTTTGAACCGTTACCCCGGCACCGCGCTTAATACGCTGTATCTGATGTTGTATGTGCCTGTATTTGTGTACATGTTTGCACTGGTATCAAAAAAATATCATTTCAGGTGGGCTTTAAATACCGGGTTGATTGCGGCGGCTATTGTGGTTTATACTTTATCTACTCCCGATTTTTTTGATCTGCAATACAGTATCCTGCTTCAGCATAAATTGTCGTCGGCCCATTTCGCGGCGCATTGGATAGGGGCAGTGTTCATCGGTTTACTGTTTTTTGAACTGACGCAGATAGCCCAAAAGTATTTTACGTCGGGCATGCAAAAAGCAGCCGGTTGGGTATTGGCCGGTTTTATCGTATTGTTCTTGAGTTTGGAAGTTAGCCTGGCCAGCAACCTCATGTTTTATTCGGCTACTAACACCATTGAGCACATCCGTACCGTATATATTAAAACAGGGCTGCCAATACTGTGGGGACTGTTATCGTTCGCGCTGATGATGCTGGGTATGCGCCATAAGGCGCGTACGTTACGTATCATATCGCTTACTTTATTCTCTGTCACGCTGCTGAAACTGTTCCTGTTCGATATTCAGAATATACCACCTGCGGGTAAAATAGCGGCGTTCTTTTGCCTCGGTATTTTACTGCTCATTATTTCATTTATGTATCAAAAGGTTAAAAAAATTATTGTTGAAGATGAAGTTAAAGAGAAGGAATAAAGCAGCGATACTTTTTAGCCTGCTGGCTTTGCAGGTAACCGGTGTATTGGCCCAACAGAACTTCAGGTACAGCGCCAAGGTACAGCAGGCAGATTCGGCCGGGTTTTATAGCATCGACCTGCAACCTGATGTATTGGCCAAAAGCAACGGTAATTTAGCCGACATCAGGCTAATGAACGCCGATAGCAAGTTTGTACCCTACATATTGGGTAGCCAACTACCAAAGCAGGATGTTAAGAGCTACATCGTTTTCGCGCAGGTAAGCAATGCCGCTGCTAACGATTCGCTTAAAGCTTATGTGATACAAATACCGGAGCGTTTAAGCATTAACGAATTGTGGCTCAAACTACGTAATACTGCGGTAAGCCGCACGGTGAATTTATTGGGTAGCGACGATCTTAAAAACTGGTTTGCTATTGAAGAGGATGTGCCCTTGCAGGAAACCGGTTTTAGTCGGAATGGCGCTTATGAACAGGTGCTGAATTTCCCGGCGAGCACTTATAAATATATTAAGATATTGATCAACGACCGGCACAAAGCCCCGATAAACATTTTACAGGCAGGTATTTATCAACAGGAATTTGCCAAACAAATATATGTGGAGTTGCCGCCTGTGCTTGTATCGCAAAAGGATAGCGCTAAAATAAGTTACATCAGCTTGCAACTTAAGGCGCCGTACCCGCTGGCTAAATTGCATCTGAACATCGGCGGTGCCAAATTTTATAAACGGGCAGTTACGGTTTATCAGTTAGCGGGCAGCAACCGCGAGTTGGTGCTTGATACCGTGATCAGTTCTGCCGGGGGGCAGGATCTGTACCTATCGGCCAAAGCTGCTAAACTGGATATAGAGATCAACAATGAGGATAACCCACCGTTGCTTATCAGTGGGGTAAAAGCCTATCAGCTAAGTGAAAACCTCATAGGTTATTTTGAAAAAGGGCAGCCTTATTACCTCGTATTTGGCGATGCAAAGGCATCGGCCCCTAATTACGACCTGCAAGCGTTTACCGATAGCTTGCACAGGCAGTTACCACAACTAAGGCATGAGGCAGTCGGCAATAACCCGCTGTATAAAATTGCGGGAGAGGCCAAACCATCAGGCTTTCCGTCGTGGATTATTTGGGTGGCTATAGCAGTGGTGCTGATTGTGCTGATCACCCTCACCATAAAAATGACACAGGAAGTGAACAAAAGAAAAGCCGGCGAATAATTAATGCTGTAAAACAGATATTTTTACAGCATTAACCGGCCTTATTGCGCTATCAACATTAATGAAATATATCCCCTCTTTAATTAAACTACCGGTTCTGCTGGTGTTAATACTTATTATTCAAGGCTGCGGGCCGGGTACGCCCGGCAGTTGGAAAGATGCTGAAATTCCGGCCGACATGCGCGAAACATTTCACGACCTGAATAACCAATTTATGAAAGCGGCGCTGGCCAATAATACCAACGAAGCTGAAAAACTAATGACTGCCGAACTGATAGAGAGCGGCGAGAAATTAAAGAAGCTTCAAAATATTGGCTACTACCTAAAAACTAATAAATACGAAATGCTGGAAGAGTATTATGTAATAAACAAATACACTACTAACGATACCGTACTTACCAAAAACAAAACCATTAATAGCCATAACCTTGTTTACGAGGGCTCTACCGAAGAAATGTACATGGCTTACTTCGCGCCCAAAACTGGTGCAAGCCGGCAGATGATCAGCTTGGTATACTGTAAGGTTAATTACGGTTGGAAGCTGATAAAAATTAGTGCCGAACCATACATGTACAATGGTAAAACTGCCCCCGAACTTTATGAGGAAGCCAAAAAATGCTTTAATAAAGGTTACCTGGTAGATGCCTACCTGCTCATTACCCTGGCCAATGCCGCGGGTAAACCTAATGATGAGTGGAAATATTTAAACAATGATGCCATGCTGAATTTTTACGGCGAAGTGGTAAAGGTAAACCGCGAAACATACGAGCTTCCGTTAATTATAGCCGGGGTGCCAACCAAACCGCGCGTGCTGCGTCTGTATACCACTACGTTACCCGAAGGCGATTTCCCTACGGTTTGCTATTTATCGCCGATAAGCCTGAAAGATACCGTTGGGGTAAGGCGCGAAAATGTAAACATCAGAAAAGTAATAGGCAATACCTTAAAAGGGATTGATAAAGATAAAAAGTACATCATTTATTCGGTATTTAATGAAGAACCCGATGGCAAAAAAATGCTGGATCATATTGAATATACCCATAGGCTGCAATAATACTATAACTTTTGCAGGCACCAGGTAGTCATGCAGCGCAGATTTTGTACGTTGGTGGTTTTAATGGGTTCGTGCAGGTAGGAGTTTAGCTGTTGAGTATAGTTCAACAGTGTTTGCTGGTTCACCAAAAATCGTTCGGAACCATCGGGCAACAAATAGCGGCTGTTACCAAGCGGTTGAACCAATTCTTCAATACCAATATCAGAGGCCAGCCTTGCAAAGAAATAGCCGCCCGGTTTAAGTACCCGCCACATATCGCGCAACATGACATCAAAATGAGCCTCGTTTTGGGCGAAATGAAGTACCGCGCTGCTGATCACCAAATCAAAATAACTATCCCCGAAAGGTAAGCTTTCCGCAGTTGCCACCCTGAAATTATCCACAGGATTAGCAGGCGCCAAATTTGCCGACAAGCCCTTCACCGCTGCCACCGCATCCACATTAGGATCGACACCATATACCTCAAACCCGTTATTCAAAAAATAAACAAGGTTACGCCCGCCACCGCAGCCTGCATCCAGCACCTTGCGGCAATTGCTGTAGGTGCCTTTCAGTAATTGATCGAACAGGTAAATATCAATATTGCCGAATTGCTGTTGAAGAATGTTTTGCATGGTGATTTGTAGGGTTTGAAAATAGATAATTATTCAAAATTATCATCAATGAAAAAGCCCGGGTTTAAGTAGTTTAAACCCGGGCTTTTTCATTGATGTTCTATCGGCTTACCTTCTTAGTTAAAGGAAGCGCCATAATTTTACTCATCCGGTCTTAGCTTCGCTCGACCACCTTCTCTGCTGCGCAAAGAAAGCGTTTGGGTTTATTTCACCCTCTTTGCGCTTGCGCAGGGAGGGTCGACCAGCGTAGCGCAGTCGGGGTGAGTTTTCTTACTGTTTTTTGATCTCTACACGGCGGTTCAACACACGGCCTTCTTCGGTTTTGTTGTCGGCAATTGGTTTGCTTTCGCCATAACCTTTAATGCTTAAGTTGGCCGCGTTTACACCTGTGTTAGCCAGGTATGTTTTTACCGCGTTCGCGCGCTCAATTGATAAAGACAGGTTATGCTCCGGTGTACCTTCGGCAGATGAGTGGCCATCAAGCACAAACTTAACCGACGGATCTTTCTTCATCTCGGTAGCAGCTTTATCTAAAATAGGGAACGATGCTGTTTTCAGGATGCCTGAGTTAAACTCAAACTGTATGTTGCTAAAGTTATAATCGGGTTTTGCAGGTGGCGGCGGAGGTGTTACTTTTTCAACCGGTGGCTCTGCTTTTGGTGCTTGCGCGGGCGCCGGGGCTGGTTTGGCCGGAGGCGGAGGCGTTGGCTTTTGAACTACTTTTTTTGCTTTACAAGCCGGTAATACAGCAATAGCAAATATAATGACGAACGGAATTGTTAATGATCTTAATAGTTTCATATTGTAATTGTTTTTGGTTAAGTTAAAACGTACTGTTGGGCTTCATATTGTAAATGCGCGGCTCTTGCAACTCAAAAGCAGGCATTACAATATTACATCTGCACCGGGTTTTCCTTTTATGCAGACGCCGTTGATCGCGCTAAAAATAAACCTATCTGCCTGAATACCGGAGGTTTTTGAACAAAGTTCATATTACCCGGCAAACGCCGACAAGTATTGCATTCCACGCAATACGAAGCTTAACAAATATATATTTTTACCGAGAAGAGAGAGTAAAATGTTTACCTAAAATTTGGTTTTTTACACTGGGAAATCAAATTTTAGGTAAACAAAAAGAAATTATCGCTTAGCGAAAGCGGACGCTATATCATTCAGTTTAGCAGGGCTAATGTCTTGCTTACCATTGTTTATTACTATGCGGTAGCGAAAGGTAACCGATTCGCCGGGTTTAAGGCTAAGGTTTTTTGCTGACGCGTTATTGGTAAATATCTTTTCGCCCAGCGGGTTAGCCGCGAACAAGCCGTAACCGCGTGCATGCCAAAAGGTGGGATAGTTAGGGTTTTTAGGATGATCGATAATGGCGATGCTCACCGAATCAGCACCCATTTTGCCGTAAACCTTGCACCATGCGCCGCGAGTGCTCCAGGCGGCATCGCCGCTTTTGCCCAGGCTGGTAAGGTAATTACCATTGGCGATATGTGTAGTACCTGCCTTTACTTCGGTTACTATGCCTTTATCGTCAGTGAATTTTTTATCCTCATTGGTGGGTATTTGCAGTTCCTGCGCTAAGCGTAAGCCCAGCAGACCGTCTTTTGCATCGGTAAAGGTAACGGGGATTACGGCTTTCAAGGTAGTAACACGGTCTATGACGCGCTGCTGCTTATCGCCGCTGAATTCAAACCGGGTGGTTTCTTCCAGCAGTACTTCCTTTTTCTGGTTGATCCAGTTGGCATGGTACGCAAGTTTGCCGGTAGTGCCGCTGGCTGTTTCCAGGATGCGGTCGGTACGGATCCAGCCGTATTTGTCCTTTTTATCCTGCGGAATAGCGAATGAGTTGTTCCAAAAGTCAAGCCCGTTCACGTTTTCAAAATTGAACCACAAGCCTATATGATGCGGGTGATCGGTAGGCTCACCGGGGCGCGGCGCCAGCGGGTAACCACGGGTTACAATAGTACCGTTAGCCGCGTGCAGCGGGTACAGCACCGGTTTTTCCAGCGTATCCGGGTACAGGAAACTGGTAAAAGGTTGCCCGCCTATGGTAACATCTACCTTATTTGAAGTGGCAGATTTAACCACTTTAACCTGCTCTTTTTGCTGTGCCTGTGCGGTATAGCCCATTGTTATCGCGATAGCAAAACACCAAATTTTAGCTTTCATCATGGCTTAATATTTAAATATTTTACCACCTGCCAGTACTTCCTGGTTCTTTTCGTCGAAGGTTGCCTTGGTACCGGTATGCACGGCAGCATTGGTCATGATGGTGGCTATCGAGTGCGAGTAACCCGCCTCAACCGGGGCATTGGGTTGCTTGCGGCTGCGTACACATTCCATCCAGTTGCGCACGTGGTTTGAGGTAAGTATATCACCGCCTGTATTGGCCGATGCCACTACCTTTTCGGTACTTTTAAGGGCGATGTCGGGCAGCTGGTTAGGCTGCATTTGCATAGCTGCGGCCATGTTCTTGGTTAATCCGCCGGTAGGCGATACTTTGTTGGTTACCAGGTTGAGCTCGCCGCCGTTGGAGTAATAGATCTCCGAAGGATTATCGTCGCCATTGTGCATGCGCGAATTAAACGTTACCTGGAAGCCTTTTGTAAGATCATCCAGCGGACCATAATCAAACGCGGCGGTAATGGTATCCCAGTTGCGGCGGCCATCTTTCCACATATAAATACCGCCGTTGGCTACTACGCTTCGCGGATGTTTGAGGCCGGTAAACCAGTGCACGGTATCAATCTGGTGGCTCATCCATTGGCCGGGTAAACCCGACGAGAACGGCCAAAACAGGCGGAATTCTAAATATTTACGTACATCAAATGCCTCGTAGGGGCGGTTTAGCAGGAAACGTTTCCAATCGGTATCGGCCTCCTTTAGCTGCCCAAGCAGGTCAGGCCTGCGCCAGCGACCGGGTTGGTTCACATTCCATTTCAGCTCAACCATGGTTATCGGCCCGAATTTGCCCGAACTGATAAACTCATTGGCAGCATGGTAGTTTGCCCCGCTGCGGCGTTGCGAACCTATCTGCACAATTTTACCCGACTCTTTAACCGCCTTCAGTGCAGCACGGTTATCTTCCATAGTTTCGGCAAATGGCTTTTCTACATAAGCATCGCAGCCTGCTTTTACGGCCTCAATGGCATGGCGGGCATGCTGAAAATCGGCCGTGCTGATGAATACCGCGTCAACCGTTTTGCTATCGTACAGTTCTTCGTTATTGCGGTAGGCCTTCACGTCGTTCTGCATTTTCTCTTTCCAAATGGCAGCACCTTCTTCGCGGCGTTTGCTCCAGATGTCTGACACGCCCACTACCTCAAAATTGAGTTCTTTGTAGTGGTTCATAAAACTGGGGATGTGCGAGCCTTTATGCCTGTCGGAAAAGCCGATAACGCCCACACGTACACGGTCGTTAGACCCTATAATGCGGCTATAGCTTTTGGCGCTCCAGCTGGTTTTGGCTATTAAGGTACCGGCGGCCGCTAAGGATGCCTGCCTGATAAAATTACGGCGTGAGTTTTCCATTGAACGTAGGTTTATATGATGATAAGCAGATTGCTAAAACGAATATCACTCATTACCCCGAGCAATGCAAGAGGCCGGGCTTATTAATTGTGTATCAATTTTGTGAAGGAAAATACCCGGATCATATTACCGAACAAATTAAGCCGGCTATGCTGCGTACCTCTACAAAATCATCATTAATGTATTGGGTATTAACATGCGAATCGGTACAGATCAGTTTTTTGATAAAGCCGCAATTTTTCAGTTTGTTAATACCGTCGTTTACAAACAGGCCGTGTGTGGTAATTACATAAATATCGCCTGCACCGGCATTTTTATAGGTTTGCGCGGCATTAACAATGCTGCCTCCCGAGCGGATCATATCATCATAAATGATCACTGTTTTGCCTGCTACATCGGCATTAATGGCGCTTACTTCGGTATGGTCGCCTTTTAATCTTCTTTTTAGGATGAAGGCCGCGTTAACGCCTAAATCGTTCGCTAATGATTCCACCCACTTAGCACGACCGGCATCGGTACTGGCCATCACAAAATTATCGCCGCCGTATTGGCGGGCCGCTTCAATAACTATATCCTTACAATAAACATGAACCGGGTACAGGTCTTGCTCAAAATAGTACTGTATCCCCTCGGCATGCAAATCAAACAAAAACATTTTATTGCCCCGGTTACATTTAGGTATGGCCGAGAGAAGCCTGGTGCGTGTTTTGGCGGTAACAATTTCGCCTTTTAAAACGGCACGCTCCATAGTTGAGTAACCAAAGTAAGGAATTACCAGCGTGAGGGAGTTAGCACCGTAACTCACCACAGAACAAGCAAGGTCGAACAGTTCGAGCGTAGCGACATCGTTAACCGTACCGCCAATTATTATCACATCGCGGTGTTCAACGTCTGATAATATGCGCTGGTAGCGTTCACCATCGGTAAAGGTGCTTACTTCCAGGTCGCCTTTTTCGTACAGGCCGCTGCATAACATTTTTTCGGCCAGGTATTCGTAGTCTTTTATATAGAATAGTATCTTCTTCATTATTAAGCTTTAGTATTTTCAATAACCTGCCCAAAGGTTAGCGTATTGTATAATTCGCCATTTTCAAAAACAGTTTGCAATTGGTCGGGCAGTTCAGGATTTTGCTGTTGCCTAACGGTTTTAAAGATGCCATTTATTTTTACAAGTTTTAAACGGCCGCCTTTACTCTTTTTAAAACTACCGGTAATATTGCCTTCGGCATCCATTTCTGTGGGTGCTTTTTCTACATTTACCTGGTTGCCGTTCAACACCGCGCTGCTGCATTTTATAGCGAAACGCTGGGTATCGCGGTCAACCTTTTGCAGTAATGCGCCGCCCATACCCAGTACCAGGTTTTCGGCGCTTATGTGGTTTTCTTTTAAGGTCTGGTATAAACCTTTAATGGCTTCGTAATTTACGCCGTCGCCTTGTATTACCCTCAATTGCGGCGGCAAAACCTTGTAACCTTTTTCATTTACGGTATAGCCGAACTTTTTAAACAGGATCTCAAATATGGCCAGCAAGGTCATCACCGGGTCGCCGCTATCCGGGCGAATTACCAGCGTACCTTTACGGTTCAATATTTCTGCCTTAAGCTCTTCGCCCCAATATTCTTCGCATGCGCGGAAGATATTATAACTGTCAGACACGCATGCGATAGTTCCTGTAGGGAAAGTTTTGAGCACATGCCTGAAAACTTCCTGCTCCCCTTCTTTACCCAGCAAGGTACAAATGCTGTGTTCAGTAGCCGGTATACTCATGCCATGTACATGCCCGGCATCGTAATACTGCATGGCCATTACAGAACCCGCTAAATTATCGCTCCCCTTAAAGTTGAGCAAGTGTGCCGCGCCGCCTAATTTGGCACTCTCCATACTGCTTACACCACGAAAACCAAAATCGTTCAGCACAAAATCGATACCTGCATCGCTGCCTTCGGTGGCGGTTTCGTTGTAATATTGTGTTACCACCTTCCTGATCTGGTTACTCAACGTAGCCACGGTTGATGGGTACCATAGCTGCATCAGCAGGGTCTCTAAAAAATTGGTAAGCCAATAGCATTCCGCATCGGTGTTTTCAATGGTCATCAGCACATTGCTTGTGGGTACGGCAGTGCCCTCGGCTACCGCTTTTATTTTAACAGGCAGGCGGCCATCGTACTTATCTAAAATGTATTGAAACTTTGCCTTGTCGAACACATCATCGCGGCCAAAAACCTGTTTTAAAAAACCATCGGCCTCATCAATGTCATTTTGTGTAAAGGCAGGGCCTTGCAGGTACTCTTTTAAAAAATATTGCAGACCGAAAAATATGGTCTCATTAAACATACCGCCACGGCTTTCGAGGTAGCTGTAAATTTGCGTAGTGCCCGGGTAGTACAATTTGTGGTGAGCGTATTTGTAAGCATCAGCCATCAGTATCAGGTTATCGCGTTGCATGATTATAAGGTTTTAAGGTATTTATTAATAATGAAGTTAAGCATGCCGTTATGCTCGGTATTGGTTTGTTCGGCGGCTATCATTTGGGGCAAATCGGCAAGTTTAAACCATTGAAGCTCAACAATATCATCCTGGGCTACAGGTGTGCCGCCGGTATACTCGCAGCTGAATAGCAGGGTAATTATCTTATCGGCCTCGTTGCGGTAGCGCCAGTCGTTTATCCGTGCCGATGTTTCATATTGCATCTCCCCTGTTTCAATATCGCCGCATTCTTCACCAAGCTCCCGTTTCGCGGCAGCTTCGTAACCCGCATCTTCCGGATCGGCAAAGCCGCCAACAAAGCGCCATTTGTTGCTGTTAGCTTTGCGGCCAAGCAGCAGCGCAGTTTTATTATCACGAAAAACAGCTACATCAACCGTAGGGTAAACTTTGGTGTATTGGTTATAGTAAGCGTACAAAATGCCCGCCCTGAAATCTTGCGAATCAAATACCTTATCAGCAAACTGCTTGCGAAGCTCGGTAGCGTTGTAGTCGCCATGCTCGGGCAGTTCAACAGTTTCACACTTGCCGCTGTAGTAAGGTATAAAGCTATCGCGACTGCCATACAAACAAAACTGCTCGGCAGGGAAAACACCACGCAACAGGCTATCCAAATTATCCGACCATATTTTATCGCTCGGGTGATCGCTTACCGGCAATACAATTATTTCGGGATGATCTTTCTTGATCATTTTTTCGCGGGTATAATAATCGTACGGATTTTTGCGACTGCCCATTATCGGGCTTACGCCCAAAATAATGATCAGTTTTGAATGACTCTCTTTTACCTGGTTAATAAGCCGGGTATGCCCTTCGTGCAGGTAAGGTGTTTGGAAACGTGCAATGATAACTCCTGTTTTCATTTTATATTTGCGTTAATTATACGCAAATATAAATATGCGTTTTTAATACGCAAATTATTTTTTACTTTTTTTCAATAAAGTTTATGGTGAGCTATATCTCGAAGCTGATACCTTCTTTTTTAAGCTGAAAATACTTTTGCTCGTTAAAGCGGAAAAGATTGCCCGGTCGCCCGGCGCCGTCAAGCAGTTGCTTTTCGGTGGTTTCTTCTAAAAAGCCGAATTTGAGCACCTTCTTTTTAAAGTTACGACGATCAATCGGTCTATCTAAAACAGCCATGTACAGTTTTTCCAGTTCCGAGAACGGAAATTTCTCTTCCAGCAGTTCAAAGCCAACCGGTTGGTACAGTATTTTGTTTTTTAGGCGTTCACGTGCTACCACGATAATTTGCTGATGGTCAAACGCCAGTTGTGGTACTTTCTTTATGTTGTACCAGGCCACGTCATTGGCATCGGTATTGGCTTGCAGTTCAAAGGCATCGGGCTTTACCAGGCCATAATAGGTAATGGAGATCACCCTGTTTCGCGGATCGCGACCGGGCTGGCCAAAGCTGTACAACTGCTCCAGGTAATTAATGCCGATACCTGTTTCTTCTTTCAGTTCGCGCTGTATAGCATCCTCTAACGATTCATCATCGCCAACCAAGCCCCCGGGAAGTGCCCATTCATCTCTAAAAGGTTTTACGTCGCGCTTAATAAGCAGTACCGATAAACCCTCTTTAGAGGTGTAACCAAATACTACGGCATCAACAGCAACTTTTATATTTTGAATGGCAGGCATGGCACAAAGTTATTATTACTATTGTTATTAGTCAATTGCCCGCAAAACAAACACGCTTGTTGTATAACAAAACTGTTACTTACTTTTTAGAAAGTATTTATTGTTACCGTTAAACCTTTTAGGAATTATGTGGTTTAATACTTCGATTATTAACCTATTAAAAACTTAATGTTATTACACCATGAAGATACTGATACTATTGGTACCTGCCGTATTGCTTTTATTTTCCGCGTATTACAGAATGAAATACCTCAGACTGATAGATACCGGAAGAATTACCGAAATACTAAGATCGCGCCAACGCTTTAACGTTTGTTTGATGCTGGCCAGCGTATGTATTATTTCGATAGTGTTTACCGTATTATATTAACATCAAATAATGAAGAAAAGCCTGATCGTTCTAAATGGTTGGGCTTTTTTTGTTATGCCGCGTTATTATAAATGTTGATAAATAATATTAATACTCGTTCTTATCCTCTTTACCATCATTATACAATGAGTATATTACTATAATAACAATTATAAAAACGACAATGCCCATATTTAAGCAAAGCTTTCGCGCGTTGCCCGGCTATAAAACTTGGTATAGCACCGCTGGCACTTGTACCGTTTTATGTTATCGGGCAAAAGTAATTTAACGATAGCGCCTCTTGCAATACGATCAACATACCTGTTTTCGCAGCTTGGGCATTTGAGTTCTTTTTTAGGATCAGGGGTATCCATATTTGTGTAGTTTAAATAGCGTTGAATAATGTAACTTTTACGGATAAAATGTTTAAACGGTTATACCAAATATTCCTTTTAGGAATATTTTATTTTTAGCGCCAAATACGGGCTTGTTATTGAGAATATGATAATTAGCAATTTTTAATGTCATTATCCGACTTAAAATATCGCCAATCGTGCCATCATTTTAAACAACAGGTTAATATTGTCAACCATCTGAAATTTGGCAGATTACTCGCGACGATCGGTAAGTATTAAATAAACAATGGCAATGCTTAAAAACAGGATAATGAACTTCATTATTGATTCTGGTTTACGGCATGTTTACTGTAGAAAGTTTTAAAGCATTTGAAACACTTATAATGTTTAACATTTGCCGACCGTATCAGCCTTACCAGTCGTGATCTTGGGATCCTTGTAACATCATGATTTTGGCATCTCGGGCACACTAATTTTGTTTCTGTTTGGTTTGCAGGGGTAACAACCATTTTAAATAATAATTAAGTAGATATTTTAAATATTCCTAAAAGGAGTGCGAAGCTACTTCAATTACACCTTAACAAAACTGCCATTTTACTAAACAAAACAGCCAAATAATGGATAAAACAGCCTTTTTGGTCGTTGATACACGGAATTTTACAATTCAACGTTAATATCACCATTAACTGTGATGATATTTTTTCATAGTTTTAAACGGCTAAAAACTGCATTATATAATGACATCAAATCATAAATTTCTCCCTGTTTTAATATCGCTAACGCTGCTTGCACTGGCCGGAAAAGCGCAGGTGCATTACACTTATCTGAAAGCTGCAAAGATGGTTTTCGTAACACCGGCAGGTGCCGAAGAATCGGACAATAAAGACCATGATACCAAGATCAACATCAAGATACAGGGCACCTACGGGTTTATCAGCTCAGAAACCTTGTACAACGAAGACAAGGAGTTTGCTAACGATGGCTCAAAAAATGAAGTGAAGCTCAACGTGCGCACAGCAACGAGGCCGTTCATACCCAAATCAGAATTCGTGTCCGGGAAAATTACGTTCAAAATAATACCCGAAGGAGATGATACCTGGATCTTTAAGCCCACGCTCATGCTCGAATACTCTGACGGCAGCCGCGGAAAATTTGTTTGCGATAATAATTTAAAGGTAAGTAAGGATAACCCCGTAGCTACGATGAACTGGGGTGGGCATGTGGAAGAGAAATAGGGTCATTTGGCCAAAAGCTATTGACCAATTTATCTGTATTTTTTGAAAGCAATACCGGTTTTTCCGGACAAAGAGAATATTTAATAAAGTCAGGGTACTACCGGCTAATATTAAATTGATGCGGTAGTACCCTGAATTAAATTATGCCGCTACAGTTTCACAGTTCCTGGCAGGTATTTCGCTATCAGATCTTCATAAAAAGGTTTTAACTCGGCTACCACTGGTGGCTTAGGGCTTTTTGAATAAAGATCGTAAGGATTAAACTTATCTACCCATTTAAACATCTCATGATCGTGCGCGTTGAGCAAATGATCGTATTCGTGCTCGCGGTGCTGTGAGTAAAACGAGTGGTAACGGATCATATACAAAGCTTCTTCGGGCAGGTGATCTTTAGTGATGTGGTATAAATATTCATCGTGCCCCCACGACATGTGGATATTATCTAATCCGCAATGCTGCGAGTAAACACCATATTTAGTATTGTACCGCTCATCATAACTATCAGGGTTATCAGCAAAAAATTCGGGATAAACTATTTTGTTTGAAAATTTGCAGCCCACCGGGAAGGTATCACCTACTACATTCCATTGCGGTTCGCCAAACAGGCATAGCACCTTGCCCAAATCGTGAATAAAGCCGGTAAGAATAAACCAATCCGGGTGTCCATCCGCGCGGATTGCTTCAGCGGTTTGCAGCAAGTGTTGGAGCTGATCGAGTGAAATATCCGGATCGGAATCGTCAACCAGTGTGTTTAAAAACTCCATGGCTTGCCACCAGGGCATTTCCTTTTTATCGAATTTTAAGAAATTGGCTTTTTTAGCCAATACGTTTTCATACGTCTGGTATTTATGGTTGAGGCGATAAAATTCGCGCACCCCATCAATCTCAGGGCTATCATAATTTCTGAATTCATCTTTGCTTTTTGCCGCTGCGCCGGGCTCAGGATAGCGTTGCAATACATCATCTTCCCACTGATCTAATCCCGAAAGAGGCGACGCATCTTCATTGCTTAAAATCTTCATACTCATTAAGTTTATTATTGGTAAATTGTAGGTTATATAAAGTTACTAAGTATTTCAGATACTATAACCTATAGAATTGCAAAAAAAGATTTATCATTTGTTGATTAAATATCGGTTACACTTAAACTATGAGTAGCAGGTTCAGGCGCATCAGTATACTTTTTGTACCTGCCCACAAATTTACCGATGAACACCAAGAGCGGGAAAAATGTTGCCTGTACAAACGCCGGAATCTCTAACATGTAAAACTCCGATTTGTATCTGCGCATCAGAAAAGCGATATCAAACATATTTGGCTTACCATTGCCCGCGTTAACCGCTTTGTGTATCTCCGATAGCAGGAATATAAAACTATCAACGGGTGCAACCCAGCCTGTACAGTGCAATATATCATTCCCCGCGTTCCAAAACTTGTGGGGTTGACCTGTCTTCCAGGTCACTGTTTCGCCAATGGTAATGTGACGGTCGGGTTTCCCGGGTTCTTTAATGCCCATGGTGCCTGCCACCACCGTTAATGATTCATCTTGCCTGTAATGCACGTGCATTGGCGGACCACCTTTAGGTGGTATTCTATTTTCCACAGCTACAGCCTCACGCCCCTGTTCGTCAACATAATAGCGGTGAAAGGTAACTATATCATCGGGGCCGTTAACAATCTCTAATGGTAATTGTACACGATTTTTATCTTGTTGCATATTTTCCTATTTTTGACAATGTCAAAAATAGGAAAATAAACTTGACAATGTCAAATAAAAAAATCACAACCCGGGAATTAATAATTGCTAAGGCTTTAGAAATGTATAATGCCTATGGGGTAGAATATGTGGGCGTGCGCGAACTGGCCAAAGAACTGGAGATTAAAGGCGGAAACATCACCTATTATTTCCCTACCAAAAACGACCTGCTGCGTGAGATCTCCAACAGGCTAACCATAACAAACACAGAGATACTGGACGAACCCAAGTCACCCGGTTTATATGGTTTTATGGATATGAACCGGCGCTTGTATTTTAATCAGTATAAATACCGGTCGTACTTTATCAGTTTGCCATTATGGCTACAGCAAGATATTGAATTTGCACAAACATACCGCGCTATGCAAGCGTCGAGGCGAACATTGTTTGCGCAAGAAATAAAAGCTTTGGTAAATGAGGGTTACTTGTTGCCGTTGTCTACCCAGGAGATGGCCCCGGTGCTTGAAGCATTAGCGGCAACCAGCCGTTTGTGGATATGCGAAGCGACCATTGACGGGCTGATAGATAACGAACAGATTGCCGTGCACACCTACCTGAAACGAATGGCCGGTCTGTTAAATCTTATTGCTTCGGAAAAGGGGAGGGTTGATATTAAAAAGATCATGGATGAGTTGAAGTAGCCTTAAGTGCAGAAAGGCCATCTCATAATTGACTTATGAAACGGCCTCTTTTTAAATTTCGACTTCTTGAAAGGTCTTGTGGCTTGTCCTTATCAGACTTTTTTTGAACCAGGTTTAGGTAATTAAATTTGATAGCCTCTATTAAATGTATTTAAATAACCCCGCAGGCTTGCCGGACAATGCACTGCGGGGAGGCAACCGCTACGTTACAGTTCTTTATCCTCAAACATCTTTGCATCGCGGGTATTTTTTTGTACAGCAATGGCCGAAAACATACTTAAGCAGAATGCCATGGCGTAAAAGCCTTTTTCACTTCGGGCGAGACCTGCATTCCATAACCCAATTGTTAACAATACCATTGCGGCAATAGTGGCAAACCAACTCAAGCCGTAGTAAAGGTCTGTAACGGCAAGCCCTTCAGACCTGTCCCTTACGCTTTTTTGTACCGAGATTACCGCGAATAAGCCAAATAATAAAATGGTGAAATAATAGCCTTTCTCGTTTAACTCCATACTTGCGTTCCATAAGCCTATGCAATATCCCGCCACTCCGGCTAATAAAGCAAACCAGGAGGCTCCTATAAATGCGCCGGTTGGTTTAAACGAGCTTCCTGTTTTTTCGCCGTATTTTACAATGGGTGAATTTTCTTCTGTTCTTGGTTGTAGCGGTTCCATGTTGTTTTTGTTTAATGATTAATATGAAAGCAAATGTCGGGTACAATACAAACCTGAAAAAATTAAAATGTGAAAATTACTGATGATATAATTTGCAATTAATGTACTTTTATATACACCAATTTATCTATATGGATTCTCTTTCAGAGTTGATAAATCTCCTTAATAGTACTGATATTAAGCTTTTTAAACAGTTTCTTCAGCAAAAAAATAAAAGGTTAGATGTAAAGAATTTGCAATTGCTTAATTTGATAAAAACTGATGATATAAATGGATTAAGTAAGCTTTACAATTCTAAAAAAAACAATGATGCATACCATGCCTTGCGTAAAAGGCTACAGGATAATTTGCTGTTATTTTTATCGCAAAAAACTTTTGAAAACAATAATTCTGACACCTATGATGCATTGCGCCTGGTGGTAGTAGGGCGTTTTTTATTAGAAAATGAGGTAGTAAAAATAGCGTTCAAGTGTTTGGATAAGGCCGAACGACTGGCTGAACATTTGGAACAGTTTAATTTGCTGAATGAACTCTTGCTACTGAAGCTACAGTATGCCCATTTGCCCGGAACCGAAAACTTCGAGGCTTTAACATCACGCTTCCTGCAAAACCAGTCGCACATGCAACGCGAGGCTAAGCTTAATATGGCTTACGCCTTTCTGAGGCAGGAATTGCAGGAGATACATCTGAAAGGGAAGATTGTTAATTTGACAGCCTTGATGATAATGACAATCAGGAAATACAAAATTTCTGTACAGGACCTGATGACCTATAAGTCTATTTACCAAATTCTTTTTATCGCGAATGAATACGCAGCCATACAGCAGAATTATGGATTAATAGAGCGTTATATCAAGCGAACGGATCAATTTATGCAGAACCAACCGCATAAAACACAGGCTTATCTTTTTTATCATATATCCATCTTGTATTTTTTGGCGAACTTTCATCTGCGGCGAAAAAACTTCGCAGTGAGTGTGTCCTATCTTAAGGAAATGATGGATCTTATGGTGATGGATAATCGCTATTACGCGCTGTTTTATTTACGTTATCAGTTGCTCGCTGCACTCAACCTGTTCTTTACTGGATTCGCTAACGATGCGATTATGCTATTACAGGAATCGCTTTCTAATACAAAGCATAAAGCTAAACCGGAGGATGTGGAAGATTTACAAATAAGCATCATCATGTTTTTAGCCCTGTGTAATGACCGTAGAGGCTTGAAACAACTGACGTTACTCACCCGCACCGATGCCTGGTACGAAAAAAAGATGGGCATGTTATGGACTATCCGGAAAAACCTGATGGAAATTTTGGTTCAGGCGCAGTTCTCCAACATCGAGCTTGCCATGTCCCGGCTAAACAGTTTCCGCCGTAGATATAAGAAGTATTTGTTAAAAACCTCTGAAGAACGCGTATTGTTGTATTTGAAGATGGTTGAAAGATATCTGCTAAAGCCCGATGTGATTTTTGACCCAGCATATAGAAAAACTGTCTTAAACTTACTTGATGAGGCAGGAAATAACGACATTTTCACTTTAAGCTTTATTGCCTGGTTAATAGCACACTGGGAGAAAAAAATAGCTTATAAAGTGGTTCTAACACTCGTGCAGGATAATAACCAAGTGCAATAATAGGAGTTATTATTTGGGGGTGATACACTTTGTTTTCTTTAAGGCAGTTGATAACTGTTATTAGGCAGGCATTTGTAGTGCCATGATTAAAAATATAATTGACCGGTAAATTTGGAACCGTTTTATTTTCTATCGTGCAGTGCAATTTCAAAATGGTATAAAACGAACAAATCCTCAGATTTCTCTGAGGATTTGTGATCCCGCTGGGACTATTACCTTTGATAAAATAGATACATGTATTCATGATTTGATTTGTAATGCTTAATCAAATAGTATGATAATTAAGGATATTAAACCAGTTAAGGTAAATTTCAATCTTCGCGATCAATTAAGTAAGGATAAAAACACTGCTATACATTGTGTTCTTAGGTACAATAATTTGAAAGTTGTAATATCCAGTGTAGAAACAATTAAGCCTAAATTGGGGGACACTGAGAAACAACGAGCCAAAGCGACCAAACAATTTGTTGAGCACCCTGAATTTAACCATCACTTAAATGAGATAGCGTCGTCGATTAAGTCCCGATTCGCATAAAGCATATCAAAATACACTTAGATCATTAGAACGGTTTTCAAAATATACCAAAAGCACAATCACAAACATTTTTCCAAACTACAAAACGATACTGAAAATGTATATCTAAATAAATCACAATTGGATACCTTATACAATTTGGATCTGTCGGATAACACGCGCCTAGCACGCGTCAGGGATCTTTTTTTAGTTGGATGCTGGACAGGTCTGCGCTTTTCTGATTTCAATGCTATAGGGCCTAAAAACATCCTTAATGACTGCATAGAATAGAAACGCAGAAAACAGGAGAAAGAGTAGTTATCCCTATTCATGAAACTATTAAAATCATTATGCAAAAGTATAATGGGTTAACAGTGAATGGGCTGCCGCCTGCTATATCGAATGTTAATATGAACAAGTACTTGAAGTAACTCGCAAAGGAAGCAGGATTTAATGAACTACAGCAAATTAAATCGCACAAGGGTGGCAATATAATTGTTGAAAATACTCCAACCCATAAACTCATTACCACTCACACGGCAAGAAGATCATTTGCAACTAATATGTATCTAATGGGGGTTCCGTCTATTACGATAATGGCTATTACCGGGCACCGTACAGAGAAAGCATTTCTAAAATATATTAAGGTTACTCCTAAAGAACACGCAGTTCAATTGAAAGAACTTTGGGATAGACAAAGTATGAAAATCCTTAACACATAATAGCAACCACTTGTAAGTGGGAAAGGTGGCGTATATGTGGTAATAGTTAGTGAAAGTTTCGGCCTTTGAAAAGCGCCTTCATGAAATGTTGTCTGTGTGGAGCATCCATCATAATTTATACCGGCTTGGTAGTTTCATGCCCGAGAGCAAGTGTTTACATGAAATTAGTTTGTGTTAAGCTATTAAACTAATCATGGCGGTGTGGGTAATGAAATATCTTGGCGACAGGTTTTTTGTACAATTGTAGATACTACCGAACAATATATATATTCGTTTAAGAAATTAAAAAGTACGTTTTGATATGGATTTAGAAATCAAGTTTTTAGATTTGACTTAATAAAACCTTATCAACCTATGTTATCTTTCATTTCCAACTCAAAAAGTTTGCTCATTAACTTTTTGTTACTTTTATCTTTAAAACCAGGTTTTGGATATGCGCAAGCCCGAAATAATCAGCCTGATACAAATAATGTTACAGAAATTAGAATTGACCCTAGAGCCGCAAAAGGGGAGGAGTATGCAGCAAGTGAAGTATTTTCATCTGTAAGGTACATTCCCTTAGAGTCAACCAGCAAAAGCGCCTTTGGCAAAGTTGATCAGTTAGAGATCACTGATGAATATTTTATCATACTCGATGCAGCTGTTTCTGTTGTTAATTCCCAAAGTAAATCGGGCATATTTTTATTTTCAAAAGATGGTAAATTTCATAGCAAGCTGGAGGGGTTCCGAACGATCTACTTTGCTGTGAACAGAGAAAAAAAAGAAATTTCGGTGCTTAATTTTGATGATGGTAAATGGATGCATTTTAATTATGAAGGGAAATTGCTCCGGAGTGAACTGCCGTATATCAACTTCGCGGATTTCACTTTCTTAAAAGACAATACAACTGCTTTTTACAGGGGGTATTCTTTCGTACAGGATAAATTTGAGCCAACACTTAATACACCCGCATTAAAATACAGTAATGTTTTATTTGCTAAAAATCGGCAGAATTTTGCAACCCATTATTTACCGTATGATACTTTAGCATTTAATTATAACGACGCGGGTGGATTAGCCAAATACTTCAGAACAAGCGGCGACTACACTTACCTGACAAAGCCTTATGATTACAGCGTTTATCATTTGAAAGGTACTGCCTTAGCAGTAAATTATCAGTTTATATTTCCTGCGGAACAATCGCTACCGAGGGATTTTCTATATAATAAAGTTTATCTGAACAAGCGCAGAATTTACGCAGAAGAGCATAAACCTCTTATCAATCTTATAGGAGACTTTTACAAAGCGGGTAATCATTTAAGCTTTAAATCATATTCGTACGAATCTATGGATGTTTTTATATACAATTTAAAAAGCGGCGAACTGGTAAGTTTTAGCGGAACAACTGCGGACAAACTAACCCATAGCTTACCTTTAGGACTGAGTATACATGGTTGCGACGGAGTGGCATCGTTTTTTAGCTCCGTACGTGCTGTTGATATATTAAGCACTGGCTTAAAAACAGATGGACTAACACCGGAGTTGGCCGCTTTTGTGAAGAAAAATGACAAAAGGAGTAATCCACTATTAGTTGAGCTTATCGTAAAGCCATGAGCGTCAATATTCCACCTCGGCAGATATGGCGAAATCAGTAAGATAGGGCACAAAGTAGGTGTACAGCTGCCACTCCCGTTTAAAATTCATAGCCCAGGTGTTTATGAATTCTCCTTTTTTGTTAGACATGCCTATGATGGGTTTGTAAGTTTCTCGCATAATTAAACCCTGATCAAGACTTGCGAAATGTTCCCTGTTAATCTCATTTCTGTTAAACTTAATTCTTAACCATTCAATTGCTACAAAAAAGTTTTCCCCGGGAATATTGATTGCAGATGGCAACTTTACTTCAATAACAGACTTTCCGTTGGTTTCACCCAATATTCCGCCCGGCGTTATTTCTTTACCAGGACCATCAGTCTCTTTATCCATATCATAAACATGGATAAGAAATTTTGTACTATCATATTTTTGTTCGTAAGCCGCTATTAGTACCTTAATATTAACTGATTTTAAAATATTGTTATTTGCCGGGGCGGTCAGCTTTTGCGCCAATTGTAAATATTTAAATCTTTCCAAAGGCCGTTCAAATCCTGTATAATATTGTGCAAGTTTATTGTCAAAACCATTAAGCACAGCTTTGTTTGCGCCTTTCGATTTATTTTCAGGCAATTTTTTTAGCTTATTGGTATCAAGCAAAATCTTCCAATTGGTTGAAAATGAACTAACCGGAATTTTTACATCCTTATAACCATAGCTGTTCACCCACAAGGTATCATTCAAATCTACCTTGACCAAAACTAATCTAAATACACCTTTGTCATCACTATTGCAGGCCGCTTCCCCTTTCATCAACACCACTGAAGCGAAAGCTATTGGTGCATGGGTGGCTTTATCCCTTATTTCGCCTTGCAGTAAGCTAACTTGTGCAAATAATGTTGACGGTAGTAATAATAGTATAATTATTTTCATGGCTAATTGCATTGATTAGTTCTCGATAATGGCTGAAATGGTTATAATATTATAATCGTTATAATTTTGCTTAGTTACATCTTCCCATGTACTGTTTGGTGTCAATTTATACCAGGTTCGTGTTTTTTTGTCACTTTTGTCTTCTTTCATATTGAAAACCCTCGGTTGATACATAAGATGATTAGCTTCGCCGTACGAACTTAGAATGGTTTCGTTTAGGGGGATATATAACCATTCAATGGCAACAAAGAATACCGTTTCGGGTATAACGATGTCATATTTTTCGAGGTCAACTTTTATTTCGGAATTGTCTTTATCATAAATAGTTATTATTTGGTGTACAATATCTTCACCAGGCCCCCCGGTAGCCGGATCAATAGTATAAATATGCAGTCTGAATCTTGCTTCGTTATTTGTGTTTCTATTGGAAATATCTATTAACCGATTGATTATTACTCTTTTTAATTTACCAAATGGTTCCGGCGAATATAATGTTATAGCTGCCTGATGTATTAGGCAAAAAAGACGGGTAGGAAAAGTCAGCCTGCTTGCGTTGAAATTATTTAATACCGAATGTTTTTTTTTGCGTTTTTCAGATGACACTTTTATCTCGTTTAAAAAGACTGCATCATCTTCCAACTCAATTTTAGTTTTATTAACAAAATCCTGTGCTACAATTTTTAAAGACTTGTAACCCACCCCGCTAAATAATAAAGTGTCATTTAGCTGTGATTTATTTGATGTTAATTTAAACTCTCCTTTGTCATCGGCGGCTGTAGCTATTTTCTCTTTGGTTAACTTAATGGTTATATATGGAATGGGCGCTTTGGTTTGCTTGTTGATGATTGTGCCCTCAAAAGTTTGCTGGGCAAAAGAGCTGATAGAAAAAATAAGTAGAAAAAAAATTAGGCAAATGTTTTTCATGGTTTTAGGTTAATATTCCACCTCAGCAGAAATGGCGAAATCAGTGAGATAGGGCACAAAGTACGTATACAACTGCCATTCGTGTTTAAAATTCATAGCCCAGGTGTTAATGAATTCTCCTTTTTTGTTAGACATGCCAATAATTGGCTTAAACATTTTATTTTTAAAAGAACCTCTATCTCGAGGTACATATATTTCATTTTGAATATCTGCTCGATTAAAAGGTATCCTGAGCCATTCAATGGATACAAAAAAGTTTTTGCCCGAAATGTGGATGTCTGGAATATTAACCTTTACATTTATTCTTGCATATGATTTAACTAATATCCCTTCTTCTGTTAATTCTGCGCCTGGTCCTTCAGTTGATTTATCCATATCATAAACATGGACGCGAAACATGCAACTATCATGCATTGGCTGGTAGAGACTAATATATAATTGGACAGTAATTTTTTTTAGTTTACTATTTACTGACGGCGCATTAAATTTTTGAGCAAGTTGTATATAGTTAAACGGTTCAAGCCATCGCTCTATACCGGTAAAGTGCCGAAGTCGCTCATTACTCAAATTATTAAGTTCTACTTTGTTGTTAGTTTTTATTTGGCTTTTCGGCCTTTTTTTAAGAGTGTTTTTTTGAAGAGAGATTACCCAATTATTAACAAACTGGTTGATAGGTACTTTTGCAGGCTGGTAGCCATCGCAGGATACCCAAAGCGTATCAGATAAATCCACCTTGGGTGATTGTAAGGAGAACACCCCATCAATAGTGGTATTACAAGCGACTTCGGCCTTCATTAAAATTATCGTTGCTAAATGCAACGGTTTATGCGTGACCTTATCGTATACTTCGCCCTGTAATAGTTGATCCTGGGCTAACAAGATGATTGGGGTGTGGAATGTTAAGAATAGTACGAACAATAAATACTTTTTCATTATCGATAATTAAGGATCAATATTCTATTTCAGCGGAGATGGCAATGTTCCAAAAAAAAGTTTTCCCTTTTGCACCAAGAAATTCCCAAGGTAAACGAGGAGCAACTTTATACCATGTATGAATTTTTTGACCCGATTTATCGGAGCGTATATTGTGAATGATGGGATGGTAAAGTACCTCATAATCCATATAGGTAAGACCATGAAATTCATGACCTAAGCCTCCACTTATGCTTTCATTTGCGGATATATACAGCCATTCCACACCTACAAAAAAATCTTTTCCCGGTATAACAATATTGTATGGAGTAAGATCTATTTCTATCTCTCTTTTATCTTTATCATAAACTTCAATTATTTGATGTACAATATCTTCACCCGGGCCACCGGTAACAGAATCTACGTCAAAAACATGTATCCTAAATCTTGCTTCTGTATTTGTGTAAGTATCATAATCTCCTATACGTCGATTTATTTTTACTGTTTTTAAAAGGCTGAAAATTTCGGGTGAGCTTAATTTAATAGCGGCTTGAGCCATCATTGCGAAAGGTTGTTCAGGTAAGGTAACTTGGCTTGTTTTGAACGGATTAAGTTCTTTTTTTATCAACTTTCTTTTATTAGAAGATATCCTAACTTCATTTAAAAAAACAGCATCTTCTATTAGTTCAATTTTAGTGTTGTTGATGAACCCTTGTATCGGAACCTTTACGGCTTTATAGCCAACTCCGCTAAGTAATAAAGTGTCATTAGTCCTACCATTTGTTGATACCAGCTCAAAATCTCCTTTGTCATCGGCAGCTGTAGCTATTTTCTCTTTAGTTAACTTAATAGTTATATATGGAATGGGCGCTTTAGTTTGCCTGTTGATGACGGTGCCTATATACGTTTGCTGGGCAAAAGCAATTAAAGAAAGTGAAAGCAATAATAGAGTTATACAGATGCTTTTCATAAGCCTTGTCAATTATTGAACTTCGGCCGAAATAGCGAAATCAGTGAGATCAGGAGCGAAATAAGTATAAATCTCCCATTGATTTCTGAAGTTTAAGGCCCACGTATTAATTTCGTCCCCTTTTTTTGATGACATGCCAATAGGAGGTAAATAATCAATAACACTTTTGTAACGCACTGACGTTGTAACACTGTAATCTTTACTCGAAAATGCATGGCTTTCACACTCGTTATAAGCAATTCTTAGCCATTCAACGGCAACAAAAAAGCAATCACTTGGGATTTGTATATCATAGTCTGATAAGTTAACCTTTATCATATCCTTATCACCACTCTCATTAATTACGATACTTTTATAGGTGAGTTCGGCACCTGGACCTAATGTTGTAGGGTCAATATCATAAATCCGTATTCGAAACCGTACTTTTGGTGTGAAAAGATTTGGATATTCGCTATAGACCAACCGTTCTATATTTACGCTTGATAATTGAGCCTGTTTATGCTTCAATTTTAACTTTTGTGCAATTTGTAAATAATTAAAATTGTGCCTGTATTTACTTAAACCAACATAAAAATTTGTCTCGCTTGCATTAAATTTATTTAATATTTCTTTCTGTTTGCTTTTTGTATACTTTTTAAAAGTAGATTGATGTGCTTTTTTTTCTAAAATTATCGTTGGATTTTTCTCAAATATAGAGACGGGTATAAGTATTGTTTTGTAACCTAATGCACTTACCAATAGTGTATCTATTTGTGAATACTTTGGAACAAGCAACTGAAATAAGCCTGTAGTTTCTGTGCTAACCGCCCTGTTTGCATTTAATAAACTAACGGTCGCATAGGCAATTTTTGAGCTATCCTGGCTGTCTTTTACTTCCCCCTTCATTAGAGTTACTTGACCTGTACTTATAAGAGGTAAAAATAAAAAGGTTATTATTTGTAAAATTTTCATGTTCTTCCCTTATTAATAATCTACTTTGGCAGACAATGCTAATTCGCCGGTAAGTCCAATCCAACTTCTAAACCATGTATTGGTCCAGGGTTGATTAATATCTAATAACCATGTCTGTCGATCTCGTTTATCTCTATCGTTAGGAACTTGACGTAATGAAGGTTGAAAAAGGGTTGAGTATTGTTCTTTATAACCAATTATAACACTTTCATTTCTAACAGGTATTAAATTGTAGCCACAGTATTCATTATAAGGTATATACAGCCATTCTACGGCTATAAAAAATTCCTTTTTTGGTATTACTATGTTGTATTTCGTAACATTTGTTTCTATAAAAGTATTATCGTCATTCTGTACTTCAATTACCTCGTGACAAATATCCTGACCCGGACCGCCAGTTGCAGGATTGACATCATATACCCTTAGCCTGAACTTTGTTTTTATATTCTTTTGCTTTTTGTCAATGTATCTTGCTAAGCGGATCTCTTTTAATTTGCCGAATTCTTTTTTACCGATGAATTTACGGGCGACCTGATAATAACTGTCAAAGTGAGCCTGGGTATAATGAATGTCAGGCCCGAAAAAATCGTTAAGTGTAGAGGTTTTGTATCTTCTTTTTTTTGACGAGACCTTAATCTCATTTAAGAAAAAAGTATCTTCTTCTATTCTGACTTCACTATTGGGCATAAATGTTCTTATAGGAATTTTATAAGTAATATAACCCACACTGCTAAATTGCAATGTATCATTATCAATGTGTTGGTTAGATGTCAATTGGAATGAGCCATCTTCTGCGGCACTAACCGCTATTTGTTCTTTAAGTAATTTTACAGTAATAAATGGAACAGGTTTGTTTGATTGTTTATTAATCACAGTACCCTTAAATATTTGCTGGGCATTGCAAATTATCGAAGTAAATAATAGACCAACGGTATAAACTAAGCGATAGCGAATTTTTAACATGATAGATTAGGCTCAAGGTGTAACAATACTACACTTTCTTAAAAAGAAAAACAATTTTTTCTTTTTATTTAATAAAATACTACATTTGCTAAAGCAGGATAAAACCTGTCAGATTTAAACCTAAATCTACCTATCACATGAGAAACACGTCTTTTAGCCTTTCGGCTTTTCTTGGTTTTATTTCAATTTTCTTTTTTTCTTGTCAGTCAAATAGCGGCAGAGAGATTACCGATACATCAAACGTGTTAAGGATTAATATTGACCCTGTTGGTGGAATTTACAGTGAAGATACATTATCATCATCTCGTCAGATTTTTGATAGCGTAAAATATATTGCGTTAGAAACCAACGATAAAAGTTTATTTAGTTCAATACAGTAACTTGAGGTTACAAAGGACAAACTAATTATCCTCGATAAAAGCACTAATTCCATTCTTGTTTTTTCAAAGAATGGAAAGTTTCAAAACAAAATTTTGGTTAGCCATACCCTTACAAATTTTGAAATAGACGATAGCAATGAACAAATTTTAGTTAGAGATTCAACTATTCAAAATGAAATACATCGTTACACTTATGATGGGCAGTTAGTTGAAACTCAAAAGGTACCATTGGCATTTTGGGATATGGCTTTAATTGATAAAAATGAAATTGCCCTATACAGATCATTTAGTCAATTAAAAAAGGAGGGAGACTTTTTAAGTACGACAGATTTTAATTTCCATAATCTTTTATTATACAAAAACTCCAAGCTTATTCAAGGTTATTTACCTTACGATACAACGATCACGGTACAATCTGATGTACTTAATACAAAAAAGAATTTCTACAGGAGTAACGGAACAACGCTTTTTTGCCAGCCTTATGATTATAAGATTTACGAAATCAAACAAGATGGCATTCGTCCGATTTATGAATTTGTATTTCCAAACAAGTATAGCCTTCCAGTCGATTTTAATAGCGACAAGAGTTATTGTGGTAAAAAGATTTCTTATTTAAAACAAAAGCCGGATAAAATATTTACGCTGTCTGATATGTATAAGGTAGGTCATCAGTTGTATTTTACTTTTTTCTCATATAATCTTTCCTCTATAATATTCGCCTACGACTTAAACTCCCATTCCTTAACCCCATTATTTAAGCTGCCATCAAATAAAAATGTGAACTTTTTACCCTTGGGGCGTTCACTTCATGCGGCAGATGCCACTTCAATTTATACTTCACTTCCATCGGCTGAATTTGTTAAGTACAGCTGGCAAATGAAAAAAATGCAAGAAAATCAACTCCCTTTAAATGTCAGACAATTACTGAAATCAATTTCCAATAGAGACAATCCAATAATCATCCAGTTATATCCTAAACAGAAGTAAACAATTTAAAATCAAACCTTATGAAAGTAAACAAAATCGCAGGCATTGGATTGGTAGCCTTATTGACTGCCAGTGTAGCATTAAGTGTTTTGGCTCGAAATAACAAATTCTCAGCACCGCCGCCTCCCCCGCCAACCGAATGTATTTATACAGGCTCGGAATTGTCGGGACAAATAGCCACAAATCAAGTGGACGCATGTTGGAGTTGCGTTGCTCCACCGGGAAATCCCAATTCCCCTAATAGCGGTTGTACGCCAATATATGTCAACGGAACGTTTGATCATTGGAACTGTCAAACGGTTCCTTCTTCAACAACGGCACAAATTACTGTATGCCAGGGAACTCAAGACAATACAAAGAAATGTACCCCAAAAAGCATCAACGCCGACTGGGTTTATCATGCATGTCCCAAAAAAGACTTTACAGGCCCGGCTCCAAATACAGGTGCTCCTGGAACAGGGGGTAGCGGAACAGGTACTAATTAATATCTATAAAGTTTTAGCATTCATTTTTAAAGTTTAAGAAGTGCTGTGATAAGTGGATTGTAAAGCTAAATAGTAAATAGCTATCTTATTAATAGCTGTTTGCTATTTAGTTAATGAAGCAAATTCAATAATTTCATAATGAAACGATATGTACCTGCTATCTCGGTAATAATATTAGTATTGGTGTTTGTTTACCAGCCTATTGCAAGTCTCGGTTTTGCATGGTTTGATGATGATTGGATGCTTTTAAATCACAAACTAATTCATCCCGCGGAGTTTAATATAGCTTATGTTGCAAAAGTTTTCGGCACATTTAATTCGTTGCAGTATTCGCCGCTAAATACTCTTTGCTACTATTTCATCTACCAAATCAATGCTTACGATCCTTATTGGTTTCACCTGTTTTGTTTTTTGATCCACATCTTAAATACGGGTCTGGTTTATAAAATCAGTAAGCGTTTATTCGGCAGATTCAATGTGCAGCCAGCAACCAGGTTAGCCTATATATGTTGCGTGATATGGGCTATTCATCCGCTCAATGTAGAATCTGTGGTGTGGATATCGGCTTCAAAGATACCATTGTTCAGCTTTTTTAATATGTTGGCTATGCTGGCGTTTATCAATTATGTAGATACGGGGAATAAAGCCAATTACTGGCTGAGTGTTATAGCTTTTATATTATCATGTTTTGTAAAGGAGCAAGCAGTGGTATTACCGGTAATCTTAATTATCTACCTCATTTGTATTAAAAAATTATCGCTATTAACGCTCAAACAGTATATGTTCGTTTTATCGCCTTTTATTATTGTTGCAATTATATTTGGTATAGTTACACTAATAGCGCTAAAAACTGCTATCGGGCTGGCCACGCCTATTTCGAAATATCCGTTTTACCAGCGTATTGTATTTGCCTTTTATTGCCTGTGCTTTTATTGCTTTAACTTTATTTTACCGGTAGATCTTCATTATCACTATTCGTACCCAATAAAGCCCAACGAAACGTTGCCATGGGTATATTACACATTTATACCGGCATTTATTGTTTTGGCAACAGCTGCATGGCGGTACTTACGGCAGTCAATAAACAAACGCTTGTACGCGTTTGGTATTGGTTTCTTTTTGGCGCACCTGGCTTTGTG
The DNA here is from genome assembly GCF_039541195.1 of Mucilaginibacter gynuensis. Taxonomy (NCBI): domain Bacteria; kingdom Pseudomonadati; phylum Bacteroidota; class Sphingobacteriia; order Sphingobacteriales; family Sphingobacteriaceae; genus Mucilaginibacter; species Mucilaginibacter gynuensis. The sequence goes on along the minus strand of NZ_BAABFT010000008.1, from coordinate 42,237 downwards.
TTTGCAGATAATTCCATTATCGCGCCCGGCAATAATGGCCGATAGGTACATGTATCTTCCTACATTGGGTTTACTACTTATTTTAGTTCCTGTTGGTTACCAATATGTAATTCAATTAATAAACCACAAAGGCCAAATATTTAAGCTTGCTTTAGCTATTGTTATCCTTGTTATTGCGGGCCTGTGTATTTACAGCCGGGATTTAGTTTACAATTGGAACTATATCAGTATTTAATTTTATCAATAATGAAAAATAATTTTTTTACAAATATCGTCCTTATACTATTAATCATTTCAACTGGCATGGCGGTGGTTGGTTTTATGAGAAAGACTAATAAAGCGAAAGCTGTTAAGGCGACCACAAAAACCGTATCAGATGATTTTTTGAACGGCACGAAAGCCGAGATGTGGGATAACTATGTCCCTTTTATGTATGATGATGATAAGTCTATTCCCAAAGAAACGCCCTTAATTGATTCGTTAGAGAAAGAATTTACACTGAAGAAACTGACCAATGGTCGTTACACATTAATTGTACGTTATTCTTTTATGGATTGCGAAATGTGCGTGGATACTTTACTTACGCATGTTGAAAAACTACGAAAGCAAACTAAGTATAAAGATATCTTAGTAATTACAGATTCATATTCTGAAAGAGATTATCTGATCAAAGTCACACGGTTTAAACGCCCGTTCAAAATATATAACCTACCCGAAACGCGTTTAGGCTTATCTATCGAGAACAAGAATTTTCCGTTTATGTTCGTGCTAACGCCAGATATGCGGGTGACCAAAATATTTGTGCCTATTAAAGAATATTCAGCCCAAATAGACGAATACCTGAACTATACGAATGAGTATATCAGCAATGCCAATAGCAGCATTAAGTAAATATGGCTTAGTGGTAGCCTGCTGCTGCGTTTTTTGCTGTTGGCTAAATAACGGTTTAGCACAGGTGGTGCAGCCAGCTCAAAAAGGTACAGTGAGTGGTTGGGTAAAAGATTCGGCAACTTTGAACAACCTGGCCCAGGCTACTATTAGTTTTTACAGGCAAAAAGATAGTTCGGTAGTAAAGTACCAGTTTAACGATAGCAGGGGGCGGTTTAATATAGGTGGCTTACCGCTTGATACCGGTTTGATATTAACAGTATCATACATAGGCTTTAAACCATATAAAAAACAGTTCAGGTTAAGTGCATCGCAGGCAATGATCGACTTTGGGAAAATTTTGATGACAGAATCAAATCAGCTTTTAGATGAAGTGATTATAAAACCACCGCCAATGGTAATGCGCGGCGATACGCTGGAGTTTAACGCTGACGCTTTCTCCACCGAAAAAAATGCCGTAGTAGGCGACTTGTTAAAGAGGCTTCCGGGGGTAATTATATGGGGCGACGGTAAAATAACAGTAAACGGAAAAAAGGTGAGCCAGGTGATGGTAGAAGGAAAAATATTTTTTTCGGGCGATGCACGGATAGCTACAGATAACCTGCCAAAAGGAGTGGTTGATAAGATACAGGTTATAAAGGATAAAAGCACGGAAGAGCGGGATTCGGCACAAACAGTAACACTGAATATCGCCCTTAAAAAAGGAAAAAAGTCGGGTGTGTTTGGCAAAGTTGGGGGTGGGGTAGGTACTGATAAAAAGTATCAGGGCGATTTGATGCTGGCTGGATTTTCCCCAAAGTCGCAATTAAGCGTTGCAGGTAATTTAAATAATATAAATAAGGCTGCTTTAAGCGTACAAGAAATGATGGTTAACAGTTCATACCGTTCGGGCGCAACATTTTCAACATTTAACGAACCGGGTTTCAGGCAGCAGGGCTTAACCGAAATGAAATCGGGTGGCCTGATTTATAATACCGACTGGAACAAACGGTTAAAAAGCCGGGCTGAAATTATTGCAGGTAACAACAACTTTAAAAATAATGAATTGTACGATGTTTCAACACTATTGACTGATAGTGTATTGTTAAGACAATCGGCCAAAACAACCCGTAATTCAGGGTATAGCAACCGCGAAACCGGTAATGTAACTTATGCCGATTCTATTTTTAACCAGATAGATATAAATGTGGATGTAAGGTATAATAATGACTTATACAAGTCTTTTGAGAACGCTACTATTAGCAGTTCATCAGCCGGGTTGCTGAGCAAAAATTTTTCAGATAATAATCAACGTGTTGTAAGCAACAATTTTAATGCGGGCATTTCGTACGCGCATAGAGGCGATACCCGTAAAACCTCGCATTCGTCAAAAGAGGATTTTTATATTGATTATAATTACGATCGTAACCGCTCAAATTCAGATGGTTGGTACAAGAACGAATTTCAGCCTTTTAACAATGCCGATACGGCTACCTATTTTAATCGTAAAACCCAACGCGACACAAAAACCTCAGCCCATAAGTTATATGCCGAATTTACATCTTTAAATGCCCTGTTGAAATTACGTACCCGCACAAAATTCTTTGTGCAAAACCAGCTTTACTATCAGCAAAAACAAGAAGATGTAGCCGTAAGCGATTTTGATATGCAAACAAATAGTTACTCCCTCAAAATAATTATCTGACCAATAGGAGCGACATGGATTTGATGGTAAACAAACCCGCTTTAAAGCTAACAAGGGGTTTCAACAAGTCGTATGCGGGCAGGTATTATAAACTGTTAAATGTAAGTTTATTAGCGCAAGGACAGTTTTCGGTACAGGATAATGAATCGCTGAAAGCTTTTCAAAATATTCATAAACAGTATACTGCCTTTATCCCCGAGCTTACTATAAATATGGTTAACCATCAAACCGGGCGCTTTGAACACCGGTTAAATATACAATACCGAAAATATACCGAGCTGCCATCCATCTGGCAGCTGGCTCCGCTGGTAGACAGTGCTCAGCAATGGTATTATAATTTCGGCAATCTGAACCTGAAAGCGAGTAATACGCATGATGCGGGAGCAAATTATACCTGGGCACAGGAACATGCTAACGCGGCACGTATAAATATTACCGTTAAAACGTCAAAAACACAGGGTTATATTTCAGATAGTAGTTATTACAATGACAGGGGGCAGCGAATTGTGTTCCCGGTGAATGTTAACGGCTATCAATATATTAATTTGAGTGCCGGTTTTGAAAAACCTGTAATGTTCAGGAAGAATCTTATCACCATAATGACCAACGTTGCCTTTAATCGCAATAAAAGGCCATTTTATGTTAACAGTGTAATTACTAATTCTATATCCAGTGTGTTTTCAGCAGGGCTTAATATGGCATATACCTGGAATCAGCTTTTGAATATTCAGCTGGCAAATTATTATAACCATTATCAAACTGCTATAAAGGGGCAACCCGATTATCAAAGTTTTTCTAACGGAACGAGCATACAACTCGTTTTAGGTTGGCCAAAACGTGTAAAACTCATGTCGTACGTTGATTATCAACTGAGGGGTGGTAATAATAATATTCCTGAAGCTTCTTATATAATCTGGAATGCGAACGTTGCTTACAGGTTCACTAAAAGTGAATTATTTGAAATTAAAGTGTCGGCCAATGATATACTTAACCAGAATACTGCTATTGATAATAATGTATCGGCCAATACGATAAGCATAGGCAGGATAAGCAGGTTACAGCAGTTTTTTATGCTGAGCCTTTCTTATTTTCCACGAAAGTTCGGATTGTAATATTAAGCAATAACCTAAACCTCATACCTATCACATACACTATGAATTTGAAAGCTTTCGCCATTATAGCCGCTCATATTATGCTGGTAATTGTCGGCTATTATGTATTGCATCATTACCATATTATCGGCACTATGCCCAATAATGATAACCTGCTTCGCTGGGATGCCTATTGGTATTACATTATAAAGAAAGATGGCTACCAGTTTGTGCCTTTTCGTACCTGTAATATGGCTTTCTTTCCGTTATTTTCTATTATATGGCGGGCAACTCAATTTTCGCCTGCGCTGATCAGCATTTTTAATTTGTGCTTATTTGCAGGGGCATTCATGCTATTAATTAAGCAAGAAAAAATCAGTCCGGTTTTTTACTTGTTTTTGCTGGCTATACCGTCGTTCATCTTTTTTGGATTACCATATTCAGAAGCATTGTTTTTCTTCTTCGGCACCTTATTACTTACGGGGTATGGGTCCGGTTCGCTGATGAAAAAACTTGTGGGGTTCTATTTCGCGTCGTTAGTACGGTCGGTTTCCATATTATTTATCCCTGCGGTATTATTAACCACAGTAGTAATGCACGGGTTTAAGCCATTAAATAAAAAAGCATGGGCCGAAGCGCTGTATAGTTGTGCCGCAAGTTTTGGTGGTTTTTTAACTGCGGCTTTTATCCAATACTTTCAAACAGGAAAATGGTTTTATTTTTTAGAAGTACAAAAATACTGGAAAAGGCATTGGATATTTCCTAAACTACCTTTAAGTACCTATAGCCCGGAAAGGATAATGGCTATTGATGGCATTGCTGTTATTATAGGTGTAGTGGCTATATATCATTGTTTAAAGTGGACGATCGGTAAAGTATTTAAGGGGAGGGATGTTAACACATATCAAAATGGGGTAACTGCACAGGTAGTTTATTCAGCCTTTATTTTGGCGGGTACTACACTGCTTGATGTTTTCTTCACATTTAATCTTGAGGAGGGCGCCAATATATGGAGTATAAACAGGCATCTCTTATGCACCCCGTTTGCCATTGTATTTCTGCACTGGTTGTATAAGCATTTCGCGCCACAATGGCGCGAAGTATCTGCACTCGTCATTTTATTAGTTTTGGGTATATACCTAACAGGGGTGTTTCGATACTACGAGATGGTGCTTTATTACTTTCTTTTTTTCTTTTCGTTTTTTATCATAAAATACTATCCGCATTTACGCTACTATTTTATCATTACTTATGTGTGGTTTGCCATAGTTCAGATCACCTTTTTTCAGGAATTTTTACTTAATCACTGGGTTGGTTAGGCCGTGTAATTATTAATGAATGTATAATAAACCAAAGGTAAACGTATGGCAACTATTTCAATCATTATCCCGGCATTCAATGAAGCTTCAAACATTGGTGCACTGTTAATTTCCTTATTTAAAGTACTTCAGCCCATCAGGCATGAGTTTGAAGTTATTATAATTAATGACGGCAGCACAGATAATACAGCGGCTATTGTAGCCGAGCTGGCACTTAGTTATGGTAATCTTTATTTGATTGATTTTTCCCGGAATTTCGGGCAGCAGAAAGCGCTGCGCGCGGGTTATGATCATGCCAAAGGAGACGCAGTGATTTGTATTGATGCCGATCTTCAAAACCCGCCGGAATTAATTGCCGATATGATTGAAAAATGGGAAAACGGCTATGAAGTGGTGCTGTGTAAAAGACGAAAAGGAAAACAACAGGCGGGGTACTTTAAAGAGATAACTTCGAGACTGTTTTATAAAACACTCAACCTGATGGCTGAAGGCAATATCGATGCTGATACGCCCGATTTTCGGCTGATTGACCGGAAATTAGTGGAGATCATTAAATACTTACCGGAGAAAGATGTATTTCTGCGTGGGCTCATCAGCTGGATGGGTTTCAATAAAATTGTGTTGGAATATGATCATGGTAAAAGGCTTAATGGCAAAACAGGGTATTCACCAATTAAGATGCTGCGCCTTGCCCTAACCGGTATTACAGGGTTTAGCGCCAAACCCTTACATTTTGCCATCTATATGGGTCTTGGCATCTCCATATTATCTCTCTTTTACATCCCTTATATTTTGGTGCGCTATTTTTCAGGTGAAACGATATCCGGGTGGTCCTCGCTAATTATCACGATCACTTTTATGGGCGGGCTACAATTATTTATTCTTGGAATACTGGGTTTGTACCTGGGCAAATTGTTTATGCACGCAAAAAACAGACCCGACTACATAATCAGGGAAAATACCTATAAGCCTGCTTTAATAAACCAATTAAGCATTAAAAAAGGAGCTTGAGTGATTATTTTGTTTTTGAAAAAAGTTCTTCGATTTAAGTTTGATTATGCTTTTTAATCAGTTGAATAGATGCGAATTTAGATTAATGAAAATTCCGACCCTTATGAAAAGCATCCGAAGCAGGGGGGCTGGAAAGACCGTCGTGGTTGACAGGTTTCGTCGTTTCATCAGCACGGGCCAGCGTTTGCGGCAGTTCCGTGGCGGTTAAGCCGCTGAGCAGCGCCGTTAGGTTAAAGCACTGGCGAACCACCAAATGCGTTACTCCGTTGGCTATTTGTAATTTACCAGCAACCATCAGTAACTTCGACTGTACAATTTCTTTACGGTAACGATTAAACAATTGCTGCCAAACCACAAGGTTCGCTGAACCGGTTTCATCTTCTAATGTCATAAATAGAACGCCTTTGGCCGTTCCTGGTCGCTGCCGTACCGTAATGAGTCCCGCTAGGCGTACAAAATCACCATCTTTGTACTTTGCTAAGTCATTAACTTTTGTATTTCGCAGGCGCATTAACTGGGCACGCAATAATCCCACAGGATGATCTTTTAAGGAGAGCCCCGTAGAAACATAATCCTGCACCACATGCTCGCCCCGTGTCATCAGAGGTAGAGGTATCGTATCTTCTAACACGGTTTCGGATACTTGCCCGTCAAACAAACCGATGGGCCTATCCGCTAATGCTGATACCTCCCAAAGAGCCATTCGACGGTCGGCTCCCATTGAACGAAATGCATCTGCGTCGGCCAATTTTTCCAAAGCTGCCTCCGGCACACCCACCGCCCTCAATTGATCAATGTGCATATATCCTCCATCACGCATAGTTATCAGCAGCAGCATATCATCTTCTTTCAAACCTTTAACCTGTCGGAAACCCAATCGCATAGCATAATATTTTCCTCCTTTAGCTTCCAGTGTATTATCCCAATCAGAGTAGTTAACATCTACAGGCAATATCTGTACATCATGGTTACGTGCATCCTGCACGATTTGCGCAGGCTGGTAAAACCCCATCGGCTGACTATTGAGTAAGGTTGCGCAGAATACATCGGGATAATAATGTTTTAACCAACAAGAGATATAAACCAATAAGGCAAATGATGCCGCGTGACTTTCGGGAAATCCGTAACCTTCAAAGCCTTGTAACTGTTTAAATATACGGCGTGCAAAATCTTCCTCATATCCACGAGCCACCATACCATCTACCAGCTTTTTCTCATAAAAATGAAGTTTGCCATTTGCTTTAAAAGAAGCCATGCTTCTGCGTAATTGGTCAGCTTCGGCCGGTGTAAAGTCCGCAGCTACAATCGCTATCTCCATTGCCTGTTCCTGAAAAAGCGGCACACCCAGCGTTCGGCTCAATATTTCTTCTAATTCCGGTTTCGGATATTCAGGTTCTTCCTCATGATTTCGTCGTCGTAGGTAAGGGTGCACCATATCTCCTTGAATAGGTCCCGGCCGAACAATTGCAACCTCAATTACAAGGTCATAGAACTTACGCGGCTTCAAGCGCGGCAACATTGACATCTGCGCGCGGCTTTCTATCTGAAATGTACCGATCGTATCTGCCCTACAGATCATGTCATACACCAGCGGATCTTCTTGCGGTACATTGGCTAACGTAAGTTTCCGGTCATAATGTTTCAATATTAAATCGAACGACTTGCGAATCATCGTTAACATCCCCAAAGCCAGTACATCAACCTTTAGTATCTGCAAATCTTCCAGATCATCTTTGTTCCATTCCACCTGTGTACGGTTCTCCATTCGCGCGTTGAGTACAGGACACAGATCGGATAATTTACCTTCAGTGATCACAAATCCACCGGTGTGCTGACCTAACTGCCGTGGGAAGCCAATAAGTTCGCAGGTTAACTGTAGTACTTTCAAAATGAGCGGATCTTTAGGGTTCAGGCCTTGGTCGCGTAGTCGTTTTTCATCAAAGCCCTCCTCAAAAAAATCCCAAATGGTCGCACCGATCCGTTTAATTGTATCCTCTGATAACCCCATGGCTTTACCTACATCCCGGATAGCGCCCTTGTGCCGTTCCTGTGTTACTGTTGCTACAATGGCTGCACGGTCGCGCCCGTAATCGTTATAAATAAACTGAATTATCTCTTCACGACGTTCATGCTCAAAATCCACATCGATATCCGGCCATTCATTACGCGCGTCAGACATAAAGCGGGAGAATAACAAACGTGATTCTGCCGGATTCACCGCCGTTATCCCTAAACAAAAACACACGGTAGAGTTAGCGGCAGAGCCACGCCCTTGATGCAGGATACCTAAATCTTCTGCCTGTTGTGTATAGCGATAAACCCGCAAGAAATACCAGGCCAATTTTCTTCTTTCAATAAAATCCAGCTCAAACTCGATCTGTTTGCGGTGCTTTTCCGGTAGCGGGTCACCAAGTCGTTCTTTTGCACCATCCCAGGTCAGCTTTTCTAAACGCTGCTGTGAGGTTAAACCATCTACCAGTTTTTCTTCCGGTTCCAGATATTTTAAAGAATCTAACGAAAAAGTACAGGTTTGAGAAATGAATTGTGCATTGGTTAATGCTTCAGGATAAGATCGGAATAAGCGGTGGATCTCATCTAAAGGCTTTAAAAATCGTTCTGCATTAGAATGCAGCTTAAAACCAGCCGTATGGATAGTGCATTTCTCCCTAACACAAGTTAACACATCTTGTAGTTCGCGCCTTTCGGGGATATGATAATATACATCGCCTGTAGACACCAAAGGCACACCGGTTTCGGCAAGCCGGTATAAGCGCTTGGCATCCTGGCCTTGGTAATTAAAAGAGACCGCCACATACAGTGATTGTCCTAAATGATCAAGGTATTCTGCCAAATCATTAAGAAAGTTTACATCCAACTCGAAACGATTGTTCAGTTTGTCCGGCGGTATCGCCACGAACAATATATCTTCGGCATGAGCATATACATCTGCCTTATACAGCTCGCATTTTCCTTTCTCCGTACGTAGGTTGCCCGATGTAAGTAATGCCGACAACCGCGCATAAGCCAGATGGTTGGTAGGATAGGCAAGTAAGCTTGTACCGTTCATCAAATCAAGCCGACAAGCAGGAATAAAACGAATGCCCGCTTCTTTAGCTGCCATGTGTGCACGTACAATACCTGCTAAAGAATTTCTGTCTGTAATGGCAATTGCTTCATAGCCCAGGGCCATCGCCTGTTCCACCAGTTCGTGAGGATGCGAGCCGCCGCGTAAAAAACTAAAATTTGATGTTACTTGTAATTCCGCGTAATTCATATCAAACTTTCTTAAGCAAAATATCCGTGTAAATACCAGCGGGCATCGCCACCGTCGTAATGTCCCGAACGGAATAACCAATAACGCTGCCCATCGCTGTCTTCAACCATATAATAATCCCTGTGTTCACCACTATCTTGCCACCACTCGCGCCCTATGCGTTCTGGCCCATCAGCTTTGGTTATAGTATGGCGTTTGCCTTTATGAATGAATAACTTTGGCGGGTGGTCGGGTACCAGTGCCATTACCTCTACGGGTTCAGGTACTCGCAGTAAACGAATAGGCCTCAATGCATACGGCCAGGCTATCCCCGGTTCTTCGGTAAGGGATGCAGCTAATTTCACCGACCGTTCGGGCCAGTAACGCTCTGCCGGTAAAAAACGCTGTATGGCTTGTGGGCCAACTTTCCCGGCAATACGATCCAGTAGTTCAGCTAATGCGGTATCAGCCAATCCCTTTGTCTCTGCCCACAATTGTTCTTGCATAGCTTCTATTGGTTCAACACGAGTAGCTTCAAGTATGAAAAGCTCTATACCCAATGCCGGTTCAATTTTACTGATCTGCAAGCGGAACAATCGCATCAGGTGTGATATGCTATGCGACCCTTTTGTTGTAGAAATAGCCACCTGTACCTTACGGCCATCAATACGGTGACATTTTAAAAAAGCTTTACGTAAACCCATGCCTTCTGCCTGTAAGCGTAAACACAATGCCGAAAGTAGTTTTTCGATAGCTATTTCAATGCCTGCTGCCGTACGGATAGGTTCTAAACATGGCAGGCGCTCGGCATAAGGCACCGGCGGTGTTAGTGGTTCCCAATATTCTTCTACTCGGCCCAAAGCCTGATCAATACGGAGAAGTAAACCCTGCCCGAAACGCCGGCGCAGTACAGAGCCGGGTAATTCCAGCAATAGCCCGATGTTACGAAACCCCAGCTTTTGCAAGCGATCAAGCACTTCCGGTTCCAGCCGCAAAGCGGCCGGTGGTAACGCCGCTATTGCCGCAACCTGCCCGCCAATACTTATAATTGGTTTCTTTTGTGCATAACGCACCACTGCCCAGGCTGCGCTTGGTGTATCGGCAATGGCAGCCCGTGCATCAAAGCCCGCGGCACGCAGTTTAAAAACTATCTCTTTCAGGTACTCCCGTTCGCCGCCCCAAAGATGTGCACAGCCGGAGATATCAAGAATCAGTTTATCAGGCAGGTCAATAAAAACAATTGGGGTATATCGGATACAACCCAGACCTAGCAAGCGCAATAATTTAAAGGCTTGCCCGGGTATTTCATCAATCACAATCAACTCAGCGACAGCCGCCCGTGCATCCGCTACCGCCATACCGGCAAACGCGCCTTCACTTTCAGCAATTTTACTTGAAGCGCTAATTATGATCTTATTTTTAACAGGCGAGGCCAATACAAAAGGCATGCTTTTTAGTTCGGGCCGTCGCCGTGCCAGCCCGTCTGTAAGCAAATGCCGAAACCAGATTGCCATAAAACGCTTTTGCATTGTTCACCCTACCTGCATTTCTAAATTAACTGTAGTTTCGGTAATTGGCACAAATTGTCCTTCTTGCCATTCCAATACCCAGCTACCTGTTTGTCCGTTACGTACTTTTAAGAGATTAGCCTGCCAGCGCAGGAAACCAGGGCCTGGCAATCCACCTAAATCAGCACTAGGCAAAGGCTTTATGTGCCAACGTGCAGCACAGGCCGTTGATCCCAATTTTCCAGTTGCGTTACGCAATACAAACCCGGTAACCCGGCTATGCTCTACGGCTAATTGAAAACGCCGCGATTGTTTAAAATCCATCTCCCGCAATTCGCATACAACGGCTGTAAGTCCAGGGCATTTTAAGGCCTCTTCCATCACCCATAAGGTATCTTTATCATCCATCAGGTTAATGAAGATCACCTGGTGCGGCTCTAAACCGAATGTAGCCAGTGCAGGCGCATACAAACATCTATCGCGCCCTATCCATACACAAATCCCGCCGGGCTGTACCAGTAGCGACAATATTCCCGACACCAGGCCACCGGTAGCCGCCGCTTGCTCGCTGCTGGCACAAATTAGTTCATGCACGCTACCCTTGGGGAATACTCCATTTGGGAAAGCACTTTCCAGCGGTCCCAATCCCAACATATCGCGTTGTCCTGTAGCAGGAGCTTTATAGCCTTCCCATTGCAGAATATCCTGCCGAAGTTTGCTGATGATATTTTTGTTACTTTCCATGGTATCATCAATTTAAAGTAGGGGTACGAAATTGGGGGATAAACAAGCCCATATAACTGGTCAGCGCGACCACCATGTAGTTACTTATACCATTTCCAATTATCCTGATATCTTCCGTGCTTAACGGGCTTTTGTAATTAGGGACAAAAGCTTCATCAGGACCAGGTTCAAAAAAACGTAAATGATAATCCTCTGCTGAAAGCCTTGTGTTTCGGTCATACCAAATACCGTTCTCTAGTTGTAGTGTTAACGTAAGGAAACCCGAGTCTGCGTAAAACTCAATGATAAATTGCGGTTTACCTTGACTAGTCCAGCCTTCAGGCGGCACCTCGTCCACCTGTATCCGGGTAAGCCCCCGGTACATCACCACATCGATATAAAATTCTTGCATAACAAAAGTTACACAAATGTAATACTAAAAATATTAGTAATATGTGATGTTAATAAAATTCTCATTAATGCAGAAAATGCCTGTTCCAATTTATTTAAAAATAGAGTTAATCCTCTTTTATTATTAGTCCTCGATGATAATAATTTTTCAAGATTTAAAATGGTATTTTCAATATTGAAAAATTGCATTAAGTTATTTGCCAACTCTTTACGAGTTAGTTTTTCTCCGTCTATTCTTTTGATAATACCGCTTTCATGAAGGGCCGTTACTAGTTCTATAAAGTCCGTTGGAGTTGCTTTCCATTCAAACTGATTTTTTGAATATAGTGGCATACTATCGATAAAATCGTCCAAAACCGTTATTAAATTTTAAGGTTTTTAAAGTAGTTTGTTCGTTCTTCCTCATTTAACTTTTTAAAGGCAGTGTATAAAATTTCGTTTTCGTGATAATTATAAGGATCTGCTTTTTTAGTGATAACTTTTTTAAAGTTTTTAAGCTCTTCAACAAATACTTTCGGGTCACTATATGAAAGTTCTTTTAATGAATTATGGAATTTGTTAATCACCTCTTTTTGATGTTCGATAAAGATTTCTTCAGGAAATATAAAGTGACTATTTACGTTCTCAAAAAGCGGAGACAAATCATCAAAAGTTTGTCTTATTAAAGAATATACATCTTCTGAATTCACCAATTAATTATTCAAACCGACAACAAAAATGACAACAGAAATGAAAAAAGCCTCTCTAATTGCTTAGAGAGGCTTTTTCAGTGATCCCGCTGGGATTATTTTTAACTATATTAACCATTGAAAATCAATATTTTCCGAATTTATTGTGAAATATTTGTGAAATTTTAGTCGATAACGTAGCCTTGTTTTTCTGACTCGGCCTTTAATGTAGCCATTACCTTGCTCGCGTTTCTTACATCGCCTCGAACGGTGAGTGTAAACGTTATGTCTTCTTTTCGCACCTCCTTTTTATACACGCTCTCGGGCTCCGCCAAAACTTGCCTTACCGGGACATCGTTTATATCCAGCCATTTGTAATAATCAACCAAAAAATCGAACTCTAAGGCTTTTGATATTTTAAATATCACTCCAAGCTTCAAATTTTCTATTTCGGTAATTCCATCTAACCATCGTTGAGACTGCCCGATCTCGGTTAGCAGCCATGGTACCGGCTTGCCTTTGTTCGCCAATTTTTTTCTGATTGTGGGTAGGAACGGGTAGCTATTCATGTAGATGCAAATTTTATCTTATTAACAATCAATTACTTATAATTTATATGCAATAATTTACATTCAAATAGTTGCATCAATGCAATTTATTGCAGTACTTTGATTGTACAAACACGGTACAAATCGTGGACAAAAATCGGACAAAGTTAACACTAATAAAATACCATTAAAATAGTATCTGCATGGAGCTCGAAATTAAAGAACCTATCCCTACCGAATTTTTGCCTGATGGCTGGCGGGAGGCTGTTGCCGAGGCACTTAATGTTTCTGTAAGCACAGTGAGCAAGGTGGCTAATTGCACCAGGCGAAACGATGTTGTTTACGATCACCTGCTCGACCTCGCCGCAAAAAACAAGCTTGATATGGAGGCAAAGGCACAGGAACGCGCTAAGAAACTCGAACAGTTGACCGCTTCACAACCTACCAACAATTAAGCCATGCAAAACCTGTTACCAGCCGGACTTTTAGACAACAATGTTGAGTTTTTTGTTGATGCCGACCTGCAAGCCTACAAGCTTAAAAACGGTACCCGCATCGCTTTTGATGATTTCGATAATGAAACCATGGATGTGATCAGGCGCAACATGTGGCAATACCCCGAAAAGGTGGCTGAACTGATGCTGATGGGCATTACCAATACGCACGAAATGTTGAGGCAGTACCTGATTTGTAATTACGGGGGGTTCGACAACAAGGCAGATATGGTTGATGGCCAATTGCAGGAAAGCGAGTACTGGCCATGCCCTAAAAGAGGCCAATGCCCGCACGAAGGCAGGCTGTGCGATAACCTGCGTACCGACACCGGCGAGGTGCTTACCCGCCGTGAAATTGAAGTACTAAAGGTGGTTGCAAAGGGTAAACTTGATAAAGAGATTGCCGATCAGCTTTTTATTTCGCTGGGTACCGTTACTACCCACACCAAAAATATACGTGCTAAAACAGGGCTTTACCGAAAGGTTGATCTTGCCCGTTTCGCTACTCAAAAAAACCTGATATAATCATGCAACCATTAGCCATCACCCAGCCACAGCAAACCGAGCTTACCGAAAAGCAAGCTATTGTTATACTGCAAAAATTTGCATTGGAACGCCGCAGCGCCCTGCTTGCCTACCCAAATGCTAAAGGCGTTTCCGAAAAGCTGTTAGCTATCGACGAGATATTGAACATGCTGGATGCCGCAAGGTATATGATGCCACGGGCGGCGTGTGTAATGATCTTAAAAACATGGCTCAATTTCAGGTACATCGCACCAACGGCTACAAAAAAGTTATTTACCACCTGGAATGATAAAACAGAGGCGGTGCTAACCGCTTGCCGCAACTACTTAGGCTACAACAAGCAATAAACCATTAAAACATATAAACAATGAACAAACCACTATTAAGCTTTCACGGAAAGCAGGAAATTAAAGACGCAAAAGTAGCAGAACTTAAAAAACACCGCGAGCTGGATAACCTCATTCAGGGCGATTACTACGATGCTTCGCGTAAAAAAGGCTGTGCGGTTACCTGCACTATGTACACCGTGGAAGATATGGCCAGTGGTAATGTTAATACCAGCGACATACACGGCCGATATGAAACCGAATTGGGCATACCGCGAATCATTGCCCGTTTAGAAGATCGTTTTTTTGAAGGCATGCCGGCAGAAAACTCCAAAAAATGGCCTCTTGCCTTTATGGAGGCGATACCTGTAGGTGTTGATCTTGAACCTGTATGGCGCAAGTTTATGGCGTGGATGCTTGCGGATGACACCGAAGGTGTCATCAAATTTTATAAAAATGAGCGTACCCGTGCTGGTATTCAAAACGTTGCCGATGCTTTTACAAGATCATTAACATCAACTGTTACGAGGGAAGAATGGAAAGAACTTCGCAAGGCTGCTTATGCTGCTGCTGCTGATGCTGCTGCTGCTGCTGCTTATGCTGCTGATGCTTATGCTGCTGCTGATGCTTATGCTGCTGCTGATGCTGATGCTGCTGCTGCTTATGCTGCTGCTGATGCTTATGCTGCTGCTTATGCTGCTGCTGATGCTGATGCTGCTGCTGATGCTGCTGCTGATGCTGCTGCTGCTGCTGCTGCTGCTGATGCTGCTGCTGCTGCTGCTGCTGCTGCTGCTGCTGCTGCTGCTGCTGATGATGCTGCTGCTGCTGATGCTGCTGCTGCTGATGCTGCTGCTGCTGCGAGGCGCATTGCGCGCAGCGCTCATTTTGTTAAAATGAGCGAAAAACTTATCGAACTTTTAAAGGAGGCCGCCTGATGCAAACTTCCCTAAACTTTATCACAACCAGCGGCGAACCTATCGAATTACCTAATGATCCGCATGGCGATGTAAAAAAATCGCTTGAAAATTATATCAAAACCTGCGGATTGGTGGCCTTTAAAGACTTTTTTATGAAAGTGAAGAACGGAATAATCGAAAACCTGCCTGATGGCGTGAGCCTGGTACAGTATCTCGCTATCGCGCGTGAGGTTTACGAAACCCGTGCCGGCCGTGTGGAACGCCAAAAGAACCGCTCTAAATTTTTCGCTGTACGTAACCGTATTAAACGCAAATAATATGAACCTGCTACTGAACGCCTCCCTTAACGAACGTGACTTACTTTGCTACGATATCGAAGATTTGAAAGATATCGTTAATGATATGAGCCTGCCCGCTACGTCAAGGGTGGCGGCAGATGTAAGGTTGCTGGTGCTTGAAAACGCACTGAACATGCTCGATGGACTGATCGAGTTGCACCTGGAACGCTTGCCGATTGATGTGGTGCTGTATAACATCAACAATAACCTAAGCAACCAATGCAACTGAACGCCATTATTAACCTGGTATGCCCTGCCTGCAACATCAGGCAGAACTGCACCACTTTGATAGATGGTTACGGTTTCCCGTATGCGCTGTGCGATTACTCGAAATGCAGGCACAAAATAACGGGCGACGAATATGCCGAGGCTACCGAACTTACGGTAAAGAACCCCGACGACCTCCGAATTGCACTGAAATTATTAACCAAAAACTCCTAAAATATGAGCACTTCAATTTTAGCTACCCATGGGGTGGTATTGTTCTGTATCGTGTTAATTATCGTTTTGTACACTTATCATGGCCCAAAAATAGCCGATTGGTACAGGCAAAAACAGCTTAAAAGCCAAAAGCGCAAGTTGTGGAAAGGGCGCACACTGTGAGAATTTACTTATCAGGCAAAATAACCGGCCAATCTATCACCATATCAAAAGCGGTTTTTTGGTCGGCCGAGGTGAAGTTGAAGCAACAGGGGCACGAAGTGATTAACCCGATGGAACTGGATCACAGCCACCGTGGCGATTGGATATCCTACATGATAGTTGACATTGAAGCGCTGATACGGAAAGCCGAGGCAATTTACATGATCGACGGATGGGGCGAAAGCCGTGGCGCACGTATCGAATACGCAATTGCCAAGGAATTGGGTATACCTATCCTATTCGAGAGTTGCAATGCCGCTATCAGTAAAGCGGAGGTAAAGCCATGACAACACCGCTTCTATATAAATGGCTTATCTGCATTACGGTAAGCCTGCTGATCGGCATAGCCATCGGCGAAATACTTTGCAAACTGATTGAACAATAAAGACTTAAAACGATGAAAGAACACCCTATTTTATTTAGTACCGATATGGTGCTGGCCATACTTGCCGGGCGAAAAACGATGACCAGGCGAACAGTAAAAAAGCAACCCGATTTAAGAGGAGTTGACGAAGATAATATCAAAGATTTAAAGCCAATTTTTGAAACATGGTACGATGAAGACAGTAATAAAACTCGCGGCCCTGAATGGTATTTAAAGGATGAAGATTCCGAATATATTCAAGACTTTTTTGCCAAAGCCCCATTCGGTGAAACTGGCGATTTGCTTTGGCTGAAAGAAGAACACCTGATCACCGTTAATGGCAACATTATAGTTTGCGAGTATAAAGACGGTTCAAAACTTGAAAAGCACTTTAAACAGGTTTCATTAAATACCCTGCGCAACATTCAAAAACGCAAAACGCTGGGCAAATGGCAGCGCGGGAGATTTCTACCTAAGGAGTTTTGCCGCATTTGGCTCGAAAAAACAGCTACAAGGGTTGAGCGCCTGCACGAAATCAGTATTGATGATATTAAAGCCGAGGGTGTGCGGTATCCTGTTAACGACCGCAAGCCGGTATTTAAGTTAGGTCATGAAAATAGCGCCTTAAGTTTTATCCCTGATGAAGTATTCGAAAACGGACACCAAAACGCACAGTTCACCGAAGAAATGCTCTTAAATGCTCATTGGGCTGAACTTTGGTGCAGCATCAATGGACGAGAAAATTATGATTCTAACCCGTGGATATGGGTTATTGAGTTCAAAGTGCTGTCAACTACCGGTAAGCCCGCCTAATCTATGTCGTACGCTAATGCTAAAACCAGTTTTGAGGCGGCGGTGAAAAGCTTGCAGGCCGAGTTGCAGCGCTACGTGGATAGCGGAAAGGCCAGCCAGCGCGCGGTTGATGTGAAAACCGATATCATTAACAAGTTGGTTGAGTTTTACCAAAGCGCCGAAGAACAGATACATCAGCTACAGGCCGAAAAGGATGCCACCGTGCAACAATACAATAAGCTGCATACCGATGCTGCCAAACTTGTTTTGTTTTCCTCGCTGTGCGGCATCAACCCGAACATGGCTTTGCATTACCAGCGCGACGAACTAACGGCCATGTACTCGCAGGGGCTACGCATAAGGCTACCGGTGGCCGATCTGTCAAAAGACGATGCCGAACCGCCATCCGAAAAAAACATTACTGAAATGCTGATGTCCGACAACCTGCAATATCATCACGATAAAAAATATACCTACTTGAACCAGTTTTGCCGCAAATAATATGCTTCAAAAAATACAACCCATAATACTGAAAACCCAAATAGAATATGACCCCCTGTTTGAAGATGCGGCACGACTTGTTGTTTTACATCAGCAAGGTTCTACCAGCTTAATTCAACGTAAACTAAAGCTCGGTTATAATCGTGCTGGTCGCATCATGGATCAACTGGAACAAGCTAATGTTGTTGGGCCTTTTGACGGAAGTAAAGCAAGGGAGGTTTTTATTGCCGACGAATACCTTTTGGAAAAAAAGCTTTCCGAACTGAACATCTTATCGGATGCGCAATCCGACGAAATTGCCCCTTTCGAACTGGTTAACCCGGACAGGAGCGTGAATTACTGGCACCTCGTTACTGATGACACCCTGCTTACCGCTTTTACCGAACTGGAAGTGCCTAACCTGGTGCATAGTTTGCAAGCTACCACGGTCGAAATTTGTAACGAGTTAAAATCTATAGGTACAAAAATATACCTGGTGACCCGCGAGGTTGATTTGAGCCTTTGCGATGCCTTGGTGGCGCAGCGTTTCGTGGTGTTCATCAATACTTACGCCGATGAGCTGGTTAACTATCAAAATTGGGTGATAGATCATTATACTCTGCACAAAACCAAAGAAGTAATAGCCGAAAATCTGCTAACCGTTTGCGAACATATCAGCTATTATACCAATGGCATAGAGCGCGATGCCATTGCTACCACCATCGGGAAAACGTTTAAGGTGGCAAAAGCGACTATTTTAAAGGAGATCAACCAGTTTATTTACTTCCGCGAGCAGCAAGCCACTCAATTTGTGGCCGAGGGTGAAAACGCGCTACCGGCATGGCTAAACGGCGAAATGCGCGAGTTTTATTTAATGAATGGTTGGGTAAGCCGCCTCGATAATTTGACCAATACGGGCATTTACTTCGCCACGGGCAACGGGCCAAAAAGGCTGACCAACTTTGTACTTATCCCGCTCATCCATATTTACACTAAGGACGAAAACGGCAACCGTCGCCTTACCGAACTTAACAACGGCATGCTTAAACCGGTGATCGAGCTGCCCGGCAAAGCTTTTACCAGTATGGAAACCTTTGATACCATTATCACCAGCGAGGGCAATTTTTACACGTTCGACGGTTTCCAAAAAAGCCACCTCAACAAAATTAAAAGCTACTACCTGGGCGAATACCCCAAATGCTTTGAGCTTACTACGCTGGGCTGGCAACCCGAGGGCTTTTTCAGCTTTAGCAACCTCATCTACAAAAACGAAATTATCGAGTATAACCAGTATGGCATTGCCCGGGTTGATGAGCATAACTTTTTGAGCATGGGCGCGAGTAATGCGTTGGAAGGGGTGCGTACCGAAGACGATATCTACAAGAACGACAAATTTTTGTGCTATCGCCCTGCTAAGATCGATTTTTCGCACTGGTGCCGCTTGATGGTTGGCGTTTACCCTGAACATGGCATGATGGCTATTGCGTTTGTGATGATGACCATTTTCAGGGATATCCTCTTTAAAAGAAACCACAACTTCCCGTTGCTTTACTTTTATGGCCCGGTAGGTTCGGGTAAGTCGAAAATTGCCGAATCGGTAGTGAACTTTTTTACGCACAATATGCCGATGTTTAACCTTAACAACGGTACTGATTACGCTTTTTTTAGCTTGCTTTCCCGCTTTATCAATGTAGCCATCGGTTTAAACGAGTTCGACGAAAACGCCATCAAAGAAGAATGGTTCAGGGCGATAAAGGGCGCATACGATGGCGAAGGCCGAGAGAAAGGTACCGGAAGGCGCAACAAAACCACCAGCCAGGCGATAAACGTAGCAGTGGTGCTCATAGGCCAGTTTTTGAGTACCAAAGATGACAACTCGGTTTTGAGCCGTACGCTGCCCTGCAAAATAACCGAAGACAGCAACCGTACTGCCGAAAAGATTGCCCTGTATGATGAGCTTAAACACCACGAACAGGAAGGCATCAGCAGCCTGATCTGCGATATACTGGCGCACCGGCAATTTGTGGCCGACCAGTTTTTGCACCGCTACATCCGCGTGAGCGGCGAACTTAAAGCCTCTTTTACCCGCGATGGTCTATCACCCAAAAACCGCATCATGGAGAACTTTACCGTTGCCCTTACCATGGTGAGTCTCATGAGCGAACGCTTGCAGCTTGGCTTTACCTACCATACCTTTTTTGAGCATTGCCGCCGCGAAATTACCAAGCTAAGCAGCATCATGAGCGAAAGTAACTCGCTTAGCCAATTTTGGAAAACGGTTGAGTTTCTGCTCGATCAGAAGATCATTGAGCAGGGCAACCACTTTAAAGTGGAAACCCGCAAGGATATCCGCATATCCGTAGACCGTAAAACCAACCAAACCAAAACTTTTGAAGAACCTAAAAAGCTGCTTTTTCTGCGCCTTAGCACCATACACATGCTGTACCTCAAAGAGGTGCGCACGCAAACGGGTAAGGCAGGCCAAAACGAACAAACCATTTTAACTTACATGAAAGACCAGGAGAGTTACATAGGCAGCAACCCGGCCAGCCATTTCACCAATAGCCAAAACACCAGCAGCTACGTGTTTGATTACGATATGCTGGGCGTTAACCTCGAACGCTTTAAAGACGATACTCTGAACGAGGTGCAGCTGACCGGTAAGGTGATGAAGGATGCCGAAATAATGGATGTGATAGGCGAACCGAAGCTATCGTTTAACCTGCTGCAAGATCAAAGCTATACCGACGATGCGGGCAACCGGGTTAAAAAAGACGTGCTGACCACCTGCCTTAGCGACCTCATTAACATGGCGCACCAGGTAAAGCGCGACCGCACCATCAACATCACCGGTACCCTAAGCGAAAGCAAAGGCACCGACAGGGTGTACCGCCGCATGAAAGTAACCAAAATTGATTTCCCCGATGCCGAGCTGAACTTTGAAAGCCCTGCACCGGATGATGAAACACCATTTTAACCTATGAAACACGCATCATTATTCAGCGGAATTGGCGGGTTCGACCTTGCGGCCGAGTGGGTTGGCTGGGATAACATTTTTCACTGTGAGTGGAATACCTTCTGCCAGCAAGTTTTAAAGTTTCATTTTCCAAAATCAAAAAGCTACGATGACATTACCAAAACAGATTTCACTATTTGGCGAGGACTTATTGATGTTCTTACCGGCGGATTCCCCTGCCAGCCATACAGCCTCGCCGGGCAGCGAAAAGGAAAAGCGGATGAGCGCCACCTGTGGCCCCAAATGCTTAGAGCAATTAGAGAAATTCGGCCGCGTTGGGTTGTGGGCGAAAACGTTTTCGGACTTGTTAATTGGAACGGAGGCATGGTATTCAACGAGGTGCAGGCTGACCTGGAAGCTGAAGGGTACGAAGTATTCCCGTATGTACTTCCAGCTTGTGCCGTCAACGCACCGCACCGCCGCGACCGAGTTTGGTTTGTTGCCTACGCCCGTGGTTATGGACACCAATCAAGGCGACTTAGACAAAATAGACCAGCGGCGGCAAAAAGCCATTTCGAAAGGGTACAACGGCAATGGTTTCGGGATGACAGTAGGGGAAATGGCCAATCGGGGATTATTACCAACGCCGGCCGCATCAGAAGCGGAAAAGGCATGGCACGGGAACAATCAGAACAGTTTAACACGAATGGTGAAGCGTGGCGAACTGCTTCCGACACCTACAACATCATTAGGGGGAGCCAATCACAAATCGGGTTGTGTACGCCGTGGGCATGTTGTAAACCTGATAGGCAAAATAAAATCGCTGATGCCGACACCCGCGTCGCAGGATGGCAAGAACAGCACCCTGCCAACATCACAGGCACAACGGGACACCGTCCCGGGGGCCGTCCTTCGAGTTGGCGCAACTGGCCAACTCAATCCCCTGTTTGTGATGGAAATGATGGGATTTCCTCCGGATTGGACGCTATTACCTTTTCAAAGTGGCGAAACGAAAGCATCAAAGCCGGTGGAAACGCCATTGTACCGCAGGTGGCACTACAGATATTTAAAGCGATTGAGGCTTACGAAAATATGATTAACCATGCCTAACCCCAAAGCAGATATACATCAATGGACCTGGTACGAAAGCCGTGCTAACGGTAAAAAGTACCTGTGTACCAGCGCCGGGTGGTGCTATGATGATGAAGCGCAGGAGTGGCGGCCGCAAAACATTCACCTGCTCGAATACATGACCTGCGAACCCCAATTTATTGAATACGATAAAATGATACGCCTGCTTGAACAGGGCCATATGGTGGTACTGAAATTACCTTATTGATAACACTTAAAACTTAATTATATGAGCAACATTCAAAACGCAACGATCAGTTATAAGCTTAGGCTTACCCACGGCGAACAAAAAGGCAAGGTTATCGATTTAGATATCGACCTTGATAACCTACAGGAAGATGATATTTCCGACCGGTTAATTGCAGATGGCTATTATCAAAGTATTTGCCATCCCCACGACTACTACGAGGTTGTTGACCGATACATAAAAGTTGAAAATGAGCAAATAAATAGCCTGTTATTTAACGACGATACGATAAAAGCAATCGCCTTAAGGCACGTGGTTGAATCATTCGATAATGACCTTGACGAATTAGCCACCGCTGCAATGATGGATATATTTTTATCAGGCTACAACACCCTCAAAAATGCTATCGATGTATTTATTATTGATTATGCCTGGCTTAAACAAGCTTACACTAATGAGCAAAGGTTGTTTCACGATACCGTTAACAAGCATGGTGAGCTAAATAAACAATTTAACGTAAGGCAGTCGGAACTGGTTAATATGCTAAAAAACATCAGGCAAGGTTATTCAAACCTTATTGAATACGAGATACTGAACGACCGGTATAAGGACGATGCCCAGCGGGTAATTGATAAGATTGATGAACTATTGTAACCTTTAAAATTTTATAAGATGTACACCACAACAGATATAAAAACATGGGTAGTTTCTTCCGGTGAAGCTCGACCTAAGAACGAATATGGCGATACTGAACCGCTGGGCAGCGACGACGATGACCTTTACGACGCTGTTTTGCAAAGAAGATGGTCAACGTTTGAGGATTTTGCAGATAAGCATAAATACATTACGGATCTTCCCGATGGCGAATATCCTGCCGATCAGGTTAAAGTGATTATTCAGGCAAAGCTGGGCGTTAACGGCGAGTATATCGAATGTTCTGATTACGGCGTTGAAGCCTATAACCAGTGGCAAACAGCACCGGCCAGCAAGGGAAGTGACTTGTTTAGAAAAGTTTTTGTGGGTTTGGTTGACCTGCCTTTGACGACAGAACCCGAAAAATTTAAAGAAAATCCACGTAACCAAATTCTTATTGAGACATCTGCAAAAATAGCATCAGGCATGTGGAGCAACCCGTTAATAATTGAGCATTTTTCAAAAAAAGGATATCAACAAGAAAACCTCAATAAAGTAATAAATGCTACTGCTATAAGCGCCGCAAATGATTTGATAAGTCAAATAGGTTAACCTACGTTAATATGCAAAACAAAGCCCGATAGCAATTAACTACCGGGCTTTGTTTTATGCCCATGCGCCGTTGTCGAGTATTCTTCGCCACTCGGCATGTGACCGACTGCTGCCTCCGTACTCTTTCAAATATCTTTCAATTTTTTGCCCGGTTGATATCTGCAAATATCCTTTTTGGTTCATGTACCGGTTAATGAAGTAAGCCATTTCGTACGATTCATTTCGGTTGAGCATGGTGCTGTCGGGCCTGCCGGTAAGTCGTGGATCATCGTCGGGGTGAGCGGTGTGTTTGTAGCCGCCATAAAGCAGGTCGCCCCGGTCAAATACTGTAGCCATAGTTTTAATATTTAGGTTAATAAAGCATAAAGCTATTTACAACATTCGGGAATAAACCACGTAGTATTACCTGTTTTACATCACACCACTTTTATACCCATTGAATGGTAACCCATTTGCCTCGGCTTCGTCAATGGCGGTGCCTACTTTTTGCAGGATATCGGCGGGTAGGGGCTTGCCGCCGCAGTTAGTCCAGGTACCGCCTATCTTTTCAACGTCTCGGTTGCCCGTTTTGGCAGTGATGCGGTAAAAAGTTTTCTTTAAGGTTTCGTAATCGAAAAACATCTTATCAACGATGTATTCGCAGGCCTTGCCCTTGTGCTGAAAGGTGATATTGAAGACTTGTGAGCGCATGTTGCAAAGGTAACATACCGTTTGTTTTTACCAATATGCACCCGAAATCTGCAAAAAAACGCATAGATGTTTAAACATGCACCTACTGCACCTACAGTGTTCCTACAAAAAACACGTCCTTTTTGCCAAAATGGGTAAAAATGTACCTTGCCGTAGGAGCAGGCCTCAAAATTTAAAAAGTGCGTTTAAAGCCTGAAAACGCACCTCGCCTTTGAAAAACGTAGCGAAGTGTAAAAAGTGTAGCAAAAGTTAAAAAAGCGCTCCACATGTTCAATATGTATCTAAAGTTGATTTAAAGCTTATAAAAGCACTTTTTGCCGTAGGAGCATGTAGGAACACGTGGAGCGTGTAGGAACGTAGGAACACTAAAACACAAAAACGGTCACCCCGCAGGGCTTTGCTGTATTTTTTTGCTGCAAATATTTGCAGTTGTTTATTTATATTTGGGAATCAAATCCTAAAAGTAATGGCTAAAGATTACCTCATCAGGCTTTCGGTGTACCCATACATCCGCAAGTATTTGCTGTTTCATTACAGCGAACCTTTTTTTGTTACCGAAAACGGTTTCGCCCCGGCCTTCATTTACAATGCCCTCGAACACATGCCAAAAGTAAATCCTGCCGACGTGCGCAAAAAGGACAAGATTATTTACGGCGAGTTCATTGGTGTATTGGTTGGCGAGGGTACGTTGCGTAAAAAAGGCAGCCTGGTGAGCAGCGATAATGTGAAGCGTTTTAACAGCGTAGTTGCGGATCTGCTGCACGAAGAAATGTACAGGCTCATTACCCAGCTTAAAAAGGCGGGTTACCAGGTTGATGAAACCATCCGCGAGTTTCAGGCAATGTATGGTTTTACCGAAGATGAGCTGCCATTTGAAAACCTGAAACGCTGGTACTACCGCGAACGTATGCGCCTTGATGAGCGCGCCAAGGAACGCCGGGAAGTTCACCCGCAGTTTACGCTCAACTTTTTTGAGGAGGCCAAGCAGCACCCGGAGATCACAACTGCTATTTTAAATCAATCGCCACTTAACTTATTATTTGCATCATGAGCTACGCAGCAAGCATTTCCGAAGATAACAACGTAGGTTCGATACGCGAATTGAGTTTGGCCATGGCCAACTGGTTTTCGGCTTTTAATCCGGCCAGTTTGTACAGCATGTATGCCTGGGAAGATATGGACTTTTTGCCCGAAACGGCTTCGGTTAAGGATAGCAGCAAGGTTACCGCCAACGGTACCGAATACAGCTACTCGCTGGTGTTCACATTCAACAAGCAAAACGTGGCCCTATACCAGGTATTTCAAAAATACATCGGCGAGCGCGGCGTTATCCGCTTTACTGATAACAATGGACTTACCCGCATCATTGGTACCCCGCAAAAGCCCGTCACCATTACCCATGATGCTGATACCGGCCAGCAATACCGCAGCCTGAATTATTACAAGATCAGTGCATCGTGGGTGAATAATTTGCCGGCGGTGGTGGTGTAGAGCCTCACCCTGCCCTCTCCGGTGGAGAGGGTTCATATTGTTTTTGTGATAACCTGCCCTCGGTATTAGCGATGGCAGGTTATTTGCACATCTAAAATCAACACATCTATACACCCTCTCTCATTCCCCTGTCCTTTTTTGCCGGTTGCCGTGCTGGTAGTTTTGGGTTCATGACTTACAAACTTGTATCAGCATTAGCCAAAGGTTGTTTCGCTATCTCCGAGGAGGGCGTACACGGCTATTTCCCGCTGGCGCAAAACATTTTAAACGGTACACACCATGTAACAGCTGAAGATTTACCCGGCGACGATTTCGAGCCCGCTTACGATGAGCCGATGGCTGAACAGCAAGGCGACGAGTTTACCGGCCGAATCGCCGTTATGCGCGTTACCGGTGTTTTAATGCACTACGGTGGCATGTGCAGCTACGGTACCGAAGATTATGCCGCACGTTTGGATGACTATGCCGCCGATGAAAGTATTGCCGGCGGTATCATTATGGTTGACACCCCTGGCGGACAGGTTGATGGCATTGAAAGCCTTCGCGAATCGGTAATCAACTTCAAGGCTAAAAAGCCGCTGATTGTTTTAGTTAACGATGGACGGATGGCCAGCGGCGGGGTTTGGGGCTTTGGCGGCGCTACCGAGGTTTACGCGGCAAATACGCTGTGTATGATCGGTAGCGTGGGTGTGATGGCCACGTTGCTTGACATTCGCAAGGCGCTCGAAAAAAACGGCATTACGCAGATCATCATTCGCGCCCCTCAAAGCGTGGATAAGTGCAAAGATTACGACGATGCGCTGGATGGTAAAACCGCCGCCATCGAAGCCGAACTCAAATTTATATGCGATCGCTTTATCAATGTGGTTACGCTTGACCGTGGCGAAAAGCTCACCAGTACCGAGTGGAATACCGGTAAGATGTTTTTCGCGGGTGAAGCCGTGCGCATCGGCCTGATCGATGGGATTAAAAACTACGCCGAGGTAAAGGCCCGCATGCAGGAACTTATTGTAGAAAATCAAAATAATCAAAATAATCAAAATACCATGTTTGGAAACAAATTACCAAGGGTAGCCGCGCTTAAGGATGCCGCGACTATCACGGCTGCCGATCTCGAAGCCGCAAACCAGGAGATTGAAGCGTTCGGCATAAGCGGTGTTACCATGGTGCTCGATAGCGAACTGGAAACCCACGCAAGCAATACCGCCACTATTGGCAACCTGCGTACCGAAGCCACTACCAAAGATGCCCGCATTACCGAACTGGAAGGCCAGGTGAAAACACTGCAAACTAAGCTGGATGGTAAACCCGCTGCGGAGGTTACCGCGCCTGCAGCCGAACAGGATACCATTACCGATACCGGTGGTGAACCTGATTATGTGCCAACCTCGGTAGACCGTGAAAAACAAAACATGGCTGCCAACTGGAAGTAATTACCCTTTAAATTAATCTCATACATGAAAACGTCTAAAATTTTACTATTGCTTGCGGCCGCCGCGTTTGTGAGCTTATTTTTAGGGCAAACCTTTGCCAGCTTTTTCGGTAACACGGCATACGCCCTGCCCATTGCAGGTGTGGTGTTCGTTACCTGTTTTATACCCAAAACAAACCACCTGGCATTGTTTGAGGTTACCCCCGATCTGTCGGCATTAACTACGGCCTTTGTGAAGTTTGGCGGCAAGATATTGCGCAAACACGTAAACGAGTTGGAGCTTGGCGACGGTGTAACTATTTACCGTGGTGTAAAGGTGCCGGTGGCAATGACGAAATTAAGCGCAAAAGGCAACCCGAGGCCGTACCGTGAAAACGATGATACCACTGGCAACGGCGCTAAGTTTACCGACCGCACGCTTACCGTGTATCAAAGTAAATGGGATTTTGATGTTGACCCGGAACAATTCCGCAACAAATATTTGAACGACGTTACCGGTGCACCTTTCTACCAGTACATACTGGATCAGGTAGGTACCGAATACATGGCCGCCATTAACGACAGCGTGTTATTCAATGGCGTTTATAACGCTACCGGCACCACTGCTGCCGCTATAGCTAACGGTTGGAATACGCTATTTAAAGCTTTGGTTACTGCCACTACGTTGGTTCCTAAAGTAGTTGGCGCCATCACCGGTGCTAACGCGGTTACCAAAGTAGAAACGTTTGCATCGGCACAGCCTGCATGGTGGAGGAAAAAAGGTTTCGTGATCAAATGTTCATACGCCACTTTTGATGCCTACAAAACCCACTACCGCACGCTGAACGGCTTCGGCTTTCAGCCCCGCGCAAATGGCGAGTACTACCTTGACGGTTTTAAAGATGTTAGGTTGCAGCCGGTAAGCTGGATACCTAACGATGGTTTGTTAGGGGTAGTTTACGATGCACTTGCTTTCGGTACCGATGGCGACCGTATACAGGTGGCTGCATCTACCCGTCGTAACATTATTGAGGTTCGTTTAATGATGCCGGTTGGTTTAGAAATCGAAGACATCGACTGCATCTCGGTATCTGATAACCTTGTAGCATAAGCACAGCAATGGCAAAAGCAAAAAAAATAGCAGTAGCGGCACCAGGTGCCACTACTGTAAAACATACCATTACCCAGGAGGATTTGGATAACAACCCCGACCTGGTAACCAATGGCGTAAAAGTGGGCGACGAGGTAGACATTGAAGCCCCAAAGGCCGCAGCGAAGCCAAAGGCTTCCGCCGCGGATGGTGACATCGTAGAGGTTGATGGAAAAACCGTTCGCGTGAAGTTCGGCGTTAACATACCCGATATGGGTAAAACCTACACCAAGGAAGAACTGGTGCAGGATGCCGAGGTTGTTGCCTACCTGCTTGAAGTAGGTTCGGGCGCAGTAGAAGTTGTTAAACCCTCAAAAGAAGACTAAGCCATGGGAGAATATTCAAACGTAGTTTTAAACGGCCTTACTCATGATGATGGGGCCGAGAACCCGGGCGGCGTTGCCGAGCTGGCGTATATACTGTTGTATAACGATCTGTTGGCTATTCAGGAACCGGTGCCGAGCACTACCCCTGAAAGTATCTTGACCATCACTACCGCCCACACCATGAAAACTGGCAAATCGCCCATACAGGCGTTTACCGTGATGGAAAAGTCGGACTATGAATCGGCTTTGGAGGGGGAGATCTACAGCAAGATGTTTAACCCCAACCTTACCATATTTTTACCGCAGCCAAGCGATAACAATGCTGCCGCCTTTTCGGTGATCAAAAACGCCCGCATGCTGGTGCTGTTTAAACGCTCATCGGCCGGTGCAAACTTTTACCAAATTGGCAGCAAGTTTTTAATGGCCAAGGTGAAGGAAGGCAGTGTGAAATTCGGCAAGGGGCCAACCGGTGAGCCGGGCGTAACCTTTGTGGTGGAAAGCCACAGCGTGCAGCCGTTTTTTAAATACACCGCGGTATTACCGGTAACCGGCGCATAACATGGCTAAGGAAAAGGAAAAAGGCGAAGCGGCCGAAAACCCGCACCTTAACCCCGCCCTGGCAGGCAAGTACCGCATAGTGGGTACGCATTGCCCGGTCATCCTGAATACCACCATTGGCGATATCGACTTTCGTACCCTTACGGAAGAACAAGCCGAGCAACTGGTAGCCGATGGGATGATCTATATTGAGAGAGTTTAGGTTTATTGTAATATAGTTGGTTTAATTAGGTTTATTGATGAGAAAGTCCCGCGGTAGCCTGCGGGGCTTTTTTTTGTAACCTGTTATAGCTACCTTGCGTTAAAATACTTATAACCATATCATGAGAAAAACTCTACTATTAGCCTTAGCCGCTACATTCGCTTTGGCCGCCTGCACTAAAGAGAAAACCTGTTACGATTGTGCCCTTGAAACCGTTAACTATCCCGATATTGCCGACAGCCTTAAATACCAACAGGTAACCCAGCAAATACCGTTTGAACAATGCTTGCGTGAGCCGGGTGATCTGAAAGATGTAACCAAAACCACACGAACCTTATATACGGTTGATAAGGATACCATCATACGCAACGGGGTTGTGGTTGATCTGGTAGGTGGTAAAATGATTTCTGTTACCCGTACTACTTGCGATAGGAATAATCACACCGTAAAATAGATTTAAATAATAATGAGCGATTGGGGAGAATTTTTTGGAGCTTTAGTCGGAGATAGAACTTTCAGGCGTATTTTGCGCATGTCGCTCATTGTTTTAATTGTTGTGTTTATTATGGCTAGCGGCTTCTTTTTTTATAGGGCCTATAAAGGATATCCTGCAAAGTTTTTATTTGGTTTGATTGAATTAGGTGATACCAAAGCAGATACTGTGTATAGGCATATTGTGGGTAAAAAAGATACTGTTTTTGAAAAGGTTTTTGTCGATGCTAAAACTCAAAAAACATATAGGCGAAACTCAAACCCTAACATAAAAAACGATTCTGTCCCTCGAAATCATACTACGTCTTCGGGTTCCAACGCTCATATAGTGAATGGAAATGGCAACTCGGTAGGCGTAAATGGGGATGTTATAAACGGCATCAAACAAAGACATTTAAATAATGAAGTTGCGCAATATTTGATCAACACTTTGCCAAATAAAACAGAGCCAATGCAAATGTTATTTGCTTATGATAAAGAAACAATGACTTACGCTACTGAAGTGTATAATTTTCTAATTCAACAAGGATATACCAATATTACACCGAGCAAATGGCTTGACCCTGATGGGTACGATAAGATAAATGTTATCAAAGAGGCAAACACGCCACCGTCGATAAGAATTTATCCCGCAAGTAACGTTCAATAGCAATTTTCTTTCCCTGTCCTTTTTTAGGGGGGCTGTTTTGTGGTGTTTTGTGGCATGCAAACAGTTGCTGCGTGGTTACAAAATGGCACTTATGAACAGGGTGTGCTGCTTTATGAGCAGCATGGCAGCAACTCGTTTTTAAAGCAAAAATTCGCTACAGGCCCCAACGATTATAACGTTGCCAAGCTTCGGGAAGAACTGTTGAAGATCCGTGGGGAGGATTCAGGTTCGGGTGGCGAGCGTGAGCAGACTGCGTTTTTACAGAAGCCTGAAACCCCGAACCCGGCAACGCCCCCCGCAACTCCTACCCCCGAGAACGCCAAGCGATACCTGCAAATTACCAAGCAGCGTAATAAGCTATACTTAGAGCTTAACATGCTCATGGAGCAAAAGCACTATTTGCCCGATGGCGAAGAACTTCGCTTGTGTGCCGCGGGTATCCTTACCAAGCATCAAAAAATTACCGAACTGTGGGCGCTTATTGATTACTACCAGGAGCATCAATGTTTCCCGGATGATGAGGTGGAAGCCAAGCCTAAGCCACCGCTTAAAAAAGAAATGCAGTTGCTTCGGCAAACCATCAGCAAGGCTAAGAAACGCCTTGAATCGCCTACCTGCCGCGATAAAGTACAAACCGAAAGCTTGCTGGCCATCAGTCGAAATAAACTCGCCCAATTGGTCGCGATAGCTAAAAATAAGCCTCATGAATAAGGTTATCAAAGCAAGCGACATTAAGGGCGATACCGCTTACGATATTATCCTGCGGGCATGGCTTGATCACAAGGTGGAGGCACTTGCTTTGGATAAGCAGCAGATGCTGGAACGCTGGCGGATGATCGATAAACTGATCAGGCAGGGCGAGGTGGTACGCAAGGTGAACGATGCTGGTGATTTGGAAGACCAGCATGTGCGGTACAACTTCAGCAGCCTTGTGGAGTGGATAAGGCAGGGTTACAACGTGTCTGCCCGCACAGCTTACGAAGACATTAAGAACGCCAAACGCTTTTTTTTATGCTGCGAGGGCACTACTGATGTGGAGTACTCGCGGGGTGTGCAGATTGAGTGGGGCGAGATGATGATGTTTAAGGCTTTTGAGAGCGGCGATTTTTCGAGCGCTTCAAAGTTTTACAAGGAATTGAACAAGATCAAAGGCCTGCACGATCAGCGCTTAGACCTGCCTAATTACGATGAGTTTGTGCCGCCATCGTTCGTGATCACTTCCGACCCTACAGAACTTGGTTTTGAGAAAATTGAAAATAAAGACGAGATAGTTGCCCGCATATTAAGCGAAAAACGAAACGGGTTTATCGATAATGAGGCCGAAGACGCGGAGGTGATAGAATGACCGATATCCGTAAAATTTGGCTCAATCAGCCGCAGCGTGAAGCCTTTTTAATCAGGGCACACGAACATTACCACGTTTGGGGACGCGGTACCGGTAAAACCGAGGGGCCTATCGCTTTACGCTCCATACACAACCAAAATGCCATGCCTAAGGGCGCTACCGGCATGGTGGCGGCCACTTACATGCAAATACTTACCCGTACGCTCCCGCCACTCGAAAAGGCATGGCAGCGTTACGGGTATATGCCCGATGTGCATTATTGGGTTGGCAAATTCCCGCCTAAAAACCTGAAAATTCCCCGTGCCATTTATCACCCGCGATCTGCCGAGCATTGCGTGTTTTGGTGGAACGGCCATGTACGCCACTTTATGAGCCTTGACAGGCCGGGATTATCCAACGGTAAAACGGTGGATTCAATTGATGGTGATGAGGCGCGTTTTTTAAACTACAGCAGGTACTTGGACGATATTGCGCCAACCAATCGTGGTAACCGCGAAATATTCGGGCACCTCGCAGAGCACCACTCGGTAACTTTCTGTACGGATATGCCTGCCGATCAGTCGGGCAAATGGATACTCGATAAAGAGCGAGAGGTTGATAAGGCGTTGATTACGCAGATACTCAACATTCAGTTGGCCTACAACGATATTGAACTGGAATGCTACCACCCACGCACCACACCGGCACGTAAGGTGTATTTAAAGCGCAAGATGCGTGATTATGCCTATGTGTTGAATGAGCTGCGCAAAGGGGCTGTGTTCTACTCGGAGGCTACCAGTTTAGCCAATATTGAAACGTTAGGTGAAGAACAGTTTAGGCAATGGAAGCGAGAAATGAAGCCCGCTGTGTACGAACGGGCTGTGCTCAACAAGCGTATTATTCAGGTTGATAAGGGCTTCTACCCGCTGCTCGATCTTGAACGCCACACGTATGACGCGTTTGATTATGGATACATTGATAACAATGTGATCTACCTAAGGCAAAAAGGGTTTGAACCGGATTGCAGGTGTGATGCTGACGTTAACAAGGCTAAGCCTATTGATATAGCGTTCGACTGTAACGGGTACTTCAACTGCTGCTGCATAGGCCAGGAGGGCACTAACGAGTACCGCTACCTCAACGCCTTCTATGTTAAGGATGAAGACAGGCTGGAAGAACTATGCCAAAAGGTGATTGCCTACTACCGTTACCACCCTACCAAGGTGATCAACGTTTACTATGATCATACCTTCGTTGGCACCGATTCAACCCGTGTGTTCAGCTATGCCGACCTGATACAAAAGGCTTTCATTACGAAAGGGTGGCGCGTTACCATGCTGCACATTGGCCAGCAGCCTAAGCACGATACCAGGTACCGCATGTGGGGTGCCGTACTAAAGGAAGATGATCGGCGTATAGTAAGGGTTAGGTTGAATAAGTCCAATTGTGCGCAGATGCTGGTAGCCCTGCAACGTGCGGCCGTGCGCCAAGGTAGTAAGGGCTTTGAGAAAGACAAGCGCGACGAAAGCCGCATCCACACTGTGCCATCAGAGGAGGCGACCCACTTCACTGATGCCTTCGACACCCTATACATAGGGAAATACAAGCACCAAATAGGCTACAGCCTCCCCATCACCGACATGCTGATGTAAAAGCGTGAACGATAAAAACCGAGTTGCGAAAAAGTGTGAGCAAAAAAAATGGGGTAGGTCGATATCGCATTTTTTCGAAAAACGCTTTCCCTGTCGCGATAGTGCGTGGCGTGCTCAATCGCGCGAAAATGTAAGTAGAAAAAGCAGTTTTGGCAGCTAAGTAAATCGGTATCAAAAAATTATGGATTTTTTGGCTGCAAAGAAATGTGTAGGGATTAGCTGTCCTTTATTTCCGTGTGGGGAATGAGAATTTTTGTTGTATGGAAATCATCAGGGTTAATGAGATGCTTGCTGTTATGGAAATGAAGGGGGCCGATGGCTTGCCGATTCCGTGGAGCGGACGTTTTATTGAACTGAACCTGAAGGCGGGTACCGGTGGCAAACGCATATCGGTTAAGAACGTGGTTTTGCTGGGTGGCGGGCAAAGTAAGAGCAACTACCGAAACCCTAACCACTATCAAAACTTTACCCGCAATTTCCGCTCAATTAATAATCAGGAGATACGGAAGTTTCACCCGCTGCTGATGGAAACGTTTAACGATATGAGGGTGGTATTGTAATGGAAGATCTTTTATTTGCCAACGATATCGCTTACCTGCCCGGAATTAAAGCCGCGGTACATACCGGCAGCACCGCCAAAGTTGGCAAAGCCGTTGCTTCATCTTACACCCCGGCAGTTACTGCCGATTCACCCGCTATTTACGATTTAGGGAACATTCAGGATATCGCCTATTGGGGCGATGCCAATACCTTCCCGCAGGATATTATCGCACTCGCGGAAAAAAGCACGGAGTTGCCTTCGCTACTTGACTGGAAAGCGCGGGCGGCTCAAGGTGCAATGATACTGCCTTACGAACGCTACTACGACGAGGCCACCAATGAATGGAAAGAGCGCCCGATCACCGACCCGACTATTGTCAACTTCTTTCTTTCGGAAACTACCAAGCGATACTATCGCGAAGCATACACGGATTTTTATTGGTTTTGGAATGTATTTCCCGACCTGATAAAAAACGACGAGGGCAATAAGATCGCCTACATCGGCACGCATGAAGCGAGTTGGTGCAGGTGGTATAAGATGAACCCGAAAGGGATCATCGAAAAGATGGCGCTGTCTTCGCAGTGGGCTTCGGGTATCTTCGACGATAAGGGGCCTTACGGCATGAAGCTGGATGTAGTGAACCCGTACGACTGGAACCTGGTAGAGAGCCTTAAAAAAAACGATAAGATAAAAAGGTTTGTGTACCCGGTTTCCTATCCGTCACCGGGCAAAGCCTACTACCAGTTGGCCCCGTGGGATGGTATCCGTACTTCGGGGTGGCTGGCGCTGGCCGCGCAAATTCCTGCCTTTAAAAAGGCGATCATGGAAAATCAGATGCACATTAAGTATCTGATACGCATCCCTACCAATTACTGGCCTGCGGTATATCCCGAGTGGGATTCGCTTAAGCCGGAAGAAAAAACCGCCAAGAAAAAATTGAAGCTTGATGAGATCAACCTTAAGCTGACCAATGTTGAGAACGCCGGCAAATCCATACTTAATGAAGTGGGTTACGATGTTAACGGCGAAAAGCTACCAGGTTGGGATATTGACGTTATTGACGATAAGCTAAAGGACGGTGCTTACATTGAAGATTCGCAGGAAGCTTCAGCGCACTTGCTAAGGGCTTTGGGGTTGGATGGCACTTTGGTGGGCAGCGGCCCCGGGCGAAACCTGAACGCTGGCGGAGGTTCAGACAAGCTCATCGCATTTAATATGTATTGCGCCTTGTTAGGCCCGCAGCGACAGGTGGTTGATGAGCCTGTTTATTTCATCGCCCGGTACAACGGTTGGTACGAATCGCACCCTTTCTTTTTCATCAAAACAATTGAAGCCTCACCGCAGGCATTGGATACATCACGCAAGGTTTCACAACAAGTACAGGAACAATGGCCAGCCAAAGACTCATCAACAGCACCGAAGAATTAAAAAGCGTGGTCGGGGCGGTGCAGTCCGATCTCGTTTTTGAGGCCATCCAGTCGTTTGTGGACGATGCGGAGATCAACCACATTATTCCCGCCATCGGGTACCCGCTTTACGACGCTTTGCGGGAGCCAACAACCGACATTAAGAAGATCCGCGCGCTGATGCTGTTGCGAAAAGCCGTGGCGAACTTCGCTATACATTATTACGTTGCTTTCGGGAGTGTGCAGATCAGTGAATCGGGCATATTCGTTACTAAAACAGATCGTGTGCTGCCTGCATCCGATAAAAAAACGCTTCAACTGCGTTTGCAAAGCCGCGCTGATGGGTTCAAGGGATTGGAGGCGGCTATTATCTACCTCGAAAGCAACCTTAACGACTTCGCCGAATACGCGAACGATGTAGCCCATGCTCAAAACACCCGCCTGTACACCAATACATGTGCCGAATTTTCGCAGGGCTTTGATCTGCATGGCAACGTGGAGGCCTTTACCCGCTTTAAGTTCGTGATTGAAACCGTTGAGCAGAATTACATTGACAACCTGCTGGGTTCAACGCTTACTACGGCATTGCGGTCGGCGGTTTTGAATAATACCGCCTCTGCCGATCAGAAAAAACTTTTGGCCAAGATCGCAAGGGTTACCCCGCTGCTCACCGTTGCCGAGGCTATCCCGTACCGGTTGGTAGAATTTGATAACAGCGGCATGATCACCAGTTCAATAGTGAGCAATGGCGATAATGTGGAGGCCAGCACGGCGGGGGATATGAAACGCTTGCAGGCTTTGATGAACGCTACCCTGCAAAAGGGGCTTTCGCAACTGGCAATACTAACCAAATGGCTTAATGATAACGCGGGCTTGTTTCCGGGTTATGCTACCAGTGACCTAAGCGCCAACAGCAAGCTGAACGACGAAGAACGAGGGGTATATTTTATTTAAAATGGAACTAAAACTTACAAGGAAGATAAGGACATACGTGTCAACCATCGGCATATTAAGCATCGATGGCGTACAGGAATGCTATACATTGGAAGACCTGGACAGGGGATTAAAGCAAAGCCAGCCATTAGCCGAGATAAAAGCTAATAAGGTTTTCGGCAAAACCTGCATACCGGCAGGGCGTTACGAGGTGATTTTGAACTATAGCAACAAGTACAAACGCTTTATGCCTTTGCTGCTGAACGTCATGGGCTTTGAGGGTATCCGCATACACTCGGGCAATAAGGCGGAAGATACCGAAGGGTGCATTTTGCTTGGTTCGGGAAGGGGTGCCGACTGGATCAGCAGTAGCAGGGAGGCCGTGGCGGCGTTTATGACGAAGCTGGAAGCTGCCATAAAAACCCAAAAAGTGTACATCACGATAGAGTAACCGATCACAAAACAATAATGAATACCCCTAACGACGACGAATTAGAAAAAGCCCGAAAGTTCCCCTGGCAGTGGCTTGTGTTCATCCTTTTCGGGGTGATTGGCTACTTATTTAAGGAGTACCAGGTAAAAGACCTTGTGGGTGATGATGGTTGTAAAGAACGCGTGGCCACGCTGTTGAAGGTGATCCCTAAAAAAGACAGCCTGATCGGGTACTGGCAGAGTAAATACCTCAACGAGGTGGAAAGCAATATGAAGTATTTCAAAAACTTAGATAGTAGTAACCGACAAACATTGCAGGAGCCAGCGAAAGCACTGCTTAAAAAAATCAAAGAATGAAAAAATACCGTTTAACATGGACACTTAGCGCGCTTTTGATAGGTGCTGTTTGCTGGGCTGTTTGGGAGCGAACCAATCGCATTGATAACCCGGTAGTGATTTTTAAAGGTACCGGCGACATTACGGCACCTACCGTGAAAACTTATACCGATTCAACCGGCGCGCATCATACAGTGGTGCAGGCCAGTAATTCGGCCATTACCAAAAAGCAGCTGCAGGAACACGGGGCAAAGTCGATACCTACGGTAGACAGCTCGGCCAAAATCATGAACATTGCTGCCAACAAGATCGACGAACTTACACAGGTTAACAGCCGGTTACGTGCCGACAGCCTCAAAGCACATCGTACCATCGTTGAAAAAGACCGTGCTATCATTTATTATAAAGATAAGTGGGCGCAAATTGCTTACCACCCGCCCGTTAATACAGCCGACACCAGCGACCAGGGTACCTTCGACCTGCAATACGATGCCGATATAAAAATTGTGAAATACTGGCAGCGTAAACGCGTGCTGGGTTTGCCCATTGGTGCCCGCAAAAGCTTTTTGGATATCTCCAGCAGCGACCCGCGTTTTACCATCAGGGGTGTTAAACACTACGTTGCCGAGCAGCCCGAGCCGTCTTTTGGATTACGGTTGCAGGCGGTGAGTAACTATAGCTTTTCGCGCAAGCTTTTGAATGTTGGCCCCGGCTTGCAGTTTGACTTTAAGCGGTTCAGCTTAGTGGGTAGTTACTTTTACGATTTCGATTCAAACCAATGGCGGCCTACTATCGGCGCAAGGTATGATCTGATAAGGTTGTAAGCCATGAACCACATTAGCTTCACTCACCAGGGCAAGTTTCACGCGTTCGCAGGGCCATCCAAATGGAACGAGGTAACGGCGGGGCAATTGCTTGCGTGGCTGAATGTGCTCTATGCTAATGACGATGAAGAAGCCAAACTGGCCAAGGCGGTGCCTGTGTTTTATGGCATCGGGAGCAAGTTGTACAAGGCTATCCGTCCATACCAACGCCTGCAAATAGCGCCTACGCTGCGCGGGTTATTCAGCGAAAACAAGCTCGATGTGTGGTTGATGCCATCTTTCAGGCTTCGGTTTAAAAAATATTATGGCCCTGCTGATAAGTTAAGCAACCTCACGGCCGACGAGTTTTTCAACTACTGTGAGCCGCTTTACTGGCAGTATAAGGCCACTAACGACGAAGCCAAACTAAACGCCCTGTGCGCTGTGCTTTACCGCCCCAAACGAAAAGGAGCAGTGAACGATGATATCAGGGAACCAATTACCGAGGCGGGTATAGCCAAACGGGCGAGGCTGTTTAAAAAGTTGCCGCTCGGGTATAAGCTGGCCATTTACTTTAACTATACCGGTTGCCGCAACTTCGTGACCGGCATGCATGCCAAAGCCTTTGATAAGGGTAGCGGGGAGAGTAAAAAGCGTGGCGACGTAACCCTTTCTGTAGCAGGTGGCCCGCTCGGAAACCATACCGAAACCAAAAAAACCAACCTATACACTTTTCTGCTGCACCTGGTGAACCTGATTGAGCAGGAAGATGAACTCAAACGCAAAATGAAATGATCACCGAAACTGCTTACATCGCTTACTTTACCTCGCTGGCCGAAAAGCACAATCAAATAATGCACGGCGTTGATGGCCGTGCCGCTTTTTTCTACATCCCGATAGAAATGGATTTGACCGAGATCGATAACGCGATCAGGGCAAATAAGTCGGTACCGCTGATGGCGCTGGATGCCCTGCACGGTTCGTTCGATGATAACCAAAGCGACCGCCACCTGCAAACGGTGGCCGGGCAGTTCACCATACTGGATAAAGCGGCTGTGGGCAAACAGGAAAGTATACGAGCAGTGCAGGATAGCTGCCTGAAAATAGGCATGCAGATCTTACAGCGTATGAAAGTGGAACTTCGTTCGGGCGAACTGATGGCCAATGGCACTCGCTTTACTATCCACAACGTGCAGTACGATCCGGTTGGGCCAATGGAGGTAGCGCATTATGGCTACACCTTCCGCTATACAATTACCTGTCCTTTCGTTTTAACCGTTGATAACGGAAATTGGCTTGATAAATAAGCACCAAAGCATGGTGTATAACGCAAAACGACACGTATCGCCATTATGCCGGTTACACTCAATCAAGCCCCTCCAAAACTCGCGTTTAGCCGCAACCACTTGCTGGTGAAGCTGCAAAGCGACGATTTCAGGGATACCTACGGCAGTCCGGCTGCAAATTACCTGCGCTTTAATAGCGCGATAGCGGCGGGTGTGGTGTTCAGCCTGAACTGGTCGGGCGCAAATGTCATTTTTACGGCGGCAACTTCACCTACCGGCAGCAACCAGTTCCCTACAGGCGATGGTGGCGCGGCTTACGTGCAGTCGCTCATTCCTTACGTACTGGCCAATTATTATGTGAGGCGTGATTTCACCGTTTCGTATAGCCTTTATCTCGGCCAGCACACGCTTGTTTTTACCGCGAAAGAATACGGCACGAAGTATAATATTGCCACATTCACCGCTTCCAGCATAGCGCTTAACCGCACTAACGGTGTAGATGAAGTGCTAAAGCCTAACTTCGCCCATCCTTTGCAGGTGTGGCTTAAAGATGTTGGCGAGGTAAATATTTACGAGCGCAACCTTAACCTTGATTTCCCGCTTACCGGTATCACTACCAAAGATATCAGCGATATTTTGCACACCTACCTCGATTACGATATCCCCGCGCTGAATACGGCGTGGCAAGCATGCCCCAATTCGGTTAAAAATTACTTTTTGGTGTACGGGCAATACTACGGCGACACGCCCGACTTTAAGCGGATGTATCAAAGCGATACTTACACCATTAGCCTGGGCGGGTATAGCAATAAGGCGCTTTCGCGGATCAGTGATGCCAACCATTTTCAAAACTACCTGTTGCCCGCACCCGAACTATACAAACAGCAACGCTGGTTTGAAACCTTCCCGATTGATAACGTGGAGGTGAAGACCAACCAACAGCAGTTTTTGTACTTTATGAACATGCGCGATGCTGCCGAAACGCTGGCTATTAAAGTCGGGTTGATTTTTTCGGATGGCACCACACAAGATATTACCATCGCGGGCGGACTGGTTTTGCCACGCCAAAAGGTATGCATAGGCTGCGGCTACCAGCAGTTGGGGCTTACCGCCTACAATTCCATTGAAAAGCCGGTTACCGCTTACGTGGTGCAACTGGTGGAAATTATTTCGGGCGAAAGCCGATCGAAAACAAAAACCTTCAACGTGAACCGCACATACGAACCCTTCACACGGTACATCATTTACAGCGACAGCGCAGGCAATTTCAAAACCTTGCGCGCGTACGGTAAATCGCAGGTAACGGCCGAGGTGGAAAGCAGCGAGGCCGAGCGTTACGACAGCATCGACACCCCCAAACAGGGCAACATTACGCGCTATGACGTGCGCATTACCGAAAGTGACGAACTGAACAGCGGGTACCTAAGCGGCAACCTCGATGATTTGCAGGATCTGCTACTTGCCCGTTACGCATTCCGCGTGTTTGGCGAAACGCTGGTGCCCATCATCATTAACAACAAAAAAGCAGCACTCAAAGCAGACGCTCAAAACCTCACCGCTTTAAAAATTGAATATAGCCTTGCATTCCACGAGAAAAATTATACAGGCAGCACCGGCGAATTGGTCGTGCCGCAACTCAATCAACCACAACAAGCAATAAATGATATATAGCCATGCCTGAAAACGAAGGATCTAATACAGGAACTATAGAGGAGTTAAAAAAGTACTTTTTTGAAAAAGGACAAACGCTTTCCACACAAGAAATTGTTGCGCTTTTAGCCACAGCCACCACTGCAGATAAAGGTTGGACTGATGTTGATTTCGATCCAGGTGTACCTGCCGGGTTCGAAATGTATCACGCTAAACCAGGGACTTACCCCTTTTTTAAGGATGGGAACGGAGATCCTATAGTAATACCCGAAAAGGACGGGGACGATTATATTGCTGACGCGACAATATCTTATAATGGGGCTTTTTGGGTGTCAAATTGGACAATGTTTAGCGTTGATTTTAATCCGGATGAATTTGCCACAAAGGAGGAGGTAGACCCAATATCTGCGGAAATAGATGCGTTGAACTTGGTGCTGCAAACTAAGGATCTTCCTGCGGGAGTTAGTGGCTTGTTCCGTAGTGGAAGTAAGGTTAATGCTCAAATATTAACCGGGGGCGAATTTGAGTTTGCTAAGGCCATCATCCATGAGCTTCAGCTATTAAACCCGCTATTGCTTGACAACCTTAATATTGATAACGGTTTTCGTATTGTAGCAAACCCGGCTGTGCGTGGTTTGGCCATAGTTGATTCCAAAAACCGGGCAATATTGCACTTTGATGAAAATATGCGATTGCAGACTTTGCCACCGCTTGTGAAGCCATCTGATTTATATATCCCTGCTGAAAGGGTAATGATTGAGGGGGACGGTCAAAGCAATTCCGTTGCTGCCCGCGCAACGCCTCCGTTATCAATTGTGCCGGAAGGTAATGCAGAAATGTTCAATAGTGGCGTAAGGACACAAGATGTAACTGACCCTGCTTTGCGGTATACCAGCATAGTGCCTTTGATCGAAGCGGCCAGCCCTGACGGAAGTTTGGGAGAAACCAGTTTGACGAGTTTAACGAGGAACTTGGCAGCCTCATTGCTGAAAAGCACCGGGCTTACAACGGCTGATTTGGGATTTTCCATGTTTGTTTCGGCACCTGGTGAAACCGGTAGAAGCTTGGCAAACTTAGATGTGGGGTCCTCCTATTTCACACGTGGTATTACAGATGTTCAAAAAGCAAAGGAGTTTTCTGTTGCGCAAAATAAAACATTTGCAATGATAGCTGTATGCTGGAAGCAAGGCGAGCAGGATATGACTTTGGGTACTACGATTGCTGATTATAAAACAAGATTTACGGCTTATATAGCCAGCAAAAGAGCCGCAATAAAGGCGGCTTCCGGCCAAACCTTTGATCCAATCTATGTCATTTGGCAAGTTGCGTCACATAATGGGCGTAATGTCGATACCGGCAACTATCCAACGATTGCACTGGCGCACGAAGAGGTAGCAAACACGG
>NZ_BAABFT010000007.1:0-258725 GCF_039541195.1 Mucilaginibacter gynuensis | reverse complement strand
GTTTTTCGCCCAGCAGTTCAAATACTTTTTCCAGGCGGCTGACGTGATTTTTAGTTTGTTCCAAATGGGCTTCGATGGCGCTGCTTAATTTAGCAGACGTGGCCGCTTTGATCATTTTTGGAAGACCTTTTACCAAATGGTTTTCGGCCCAGTAAATGTCCATAATGCCGTCCTTGAACAGCTCCAGTAAAGCGGGTTCCGCCGTGGCGGTAGTTTTGGTGGCGAACTTTGGTTCGGTACCGGTTTCGTTTTTCATAATAATGATTGATGAATGAAGGGGATGGTATCTGCAGGAAGCGTTTTAATTTCTAATTAACATTTAAAACTATTGGTTGTTTCCGTTTGAGAAAATATTGTCAAACAAGGCAGCTGCGTTGTTGTCTTAAACATGATGAATAAAAAGAAACAATTCGACGGCTTTGTAAAAGTCCGCGGCGCGCGGGAACACAATTTAAAAAACGTCAGCCTGGATATTCCGCGGGACGCATTGGTGGTGTTCACCGGTATTTCCGGATCAGGAAAATCTTCATTGGCTTTTGATACGTTGTATGCCGAGGCGCAGCGTCGTTACCTGGAATCTGTTTCACCCTATGCCCGCCGGCTATTCAACCAGATGCCCGTGCCCGAGGTCGATGAGATCGAAGGGTTGCCGCCGGCGGTAGCCTTGCAGCAACAGCGCGGCGGTGCCAGTACGCGATCGTCTGTCGGTAGCGTGACCACATTAGCCAATTTGCTACGAATGCTCTATTCAAGGGCAGGTGATTATCCCGCCGGCCAGGGAACTATATACGCAGAGGCCTTTTCACCCAATACCCCGGAAGGCGCCTGCCCTGAATGTCATGGCCTGGGGCGGGTCTACGAGGTAACTGAAAAGACAATGGTGCCGGATGATACGTTGACCATACGGGAGAAAGCCATTGCCGCCTGGCCATCTGCCTGGCAGGGACAGAACCAACGGGATATTTTGACCACCATGGGTATCAGCATTGATACGCCCTGGAAAGAACTGCCTAAAAAAGACCGCGACTGGATTTTGTTTACCGATGAACAGCCGGTGGTACCGGTTTACTCCGGCTATACACATAAAGAGATACAGCGCTTTATTAAAAACAAACGCCAGCCCGATTACATGGGCACGTTCACGGGTGCCCGGCGTTATGTGCAGCATACCTTCGCCCATACCCAAAGCCAGCTGATGAAAAAACGCGTAGCGCAATTCATGCTGAGCAGTGAGTGCCCCTTATGTAAAGGCAAACGTTTGCGGCGGGAATCCTTGTCCGTCAAATTTGCGGGCTATGATATTGCTGATTTGTCCAGATTGGCATTGAACAAGCTGGCGGGCATCTTTCAGCCCTACGCCCTGAGTGATGCACCTGCATTAATGAAGATAGCAACTGCTCATCCGGAAAAGGTCGTCTCGCACAGCGGATCGCGGAAGACTTTTTGGGGCGGCTGCAGGTCATGCTGGATCTTGGCTTGGGCTACCTGACTTTAGAGCGTAGCACGCCTACCCTTTCGCCCGGCGAATTGCAGCGCCTGCGGTTGGCGACACAAGTCCGCTCGAATTTATTCGGTGTTGTTTATGTGTTAGACGAACCCTCAGCAGGTTTGCATCCGGCAGATACAGAAGCCTTATTAAGGGCGTTGGAAAAATTGAAAGCATCGGGCAACTCCTTGTTTGTTGTCGAGCATGAAATAGATGTGATCCGACATGCCGACTGGATCGTAGATGTCGGCCCGGCAGCGGGCGAAAAAGGCGGGCATATTTTATATAGCGGCCTACCTGCCGGATTGAAAAATATTGAAGCATCTGTTACACGACGGTATATTTATGAATCAGTTGCCGCCACGCAGCCGAAAGCCCGCGAACCAAAGGACTGGCTGAAACTGGAGGATGTTACCAGAAACAATTTAGTCAACTTATCAGCGGCTTTCCCGCTGGGCGTAATGACCAGCGTTACCGGGGTTTCCGGTTCGGGGAAAAGTTCGCTGGTCAGCCAGGTGCTGGTCGAACTGGTTGCGGGGCAGTTAAGTTTGAAAATCGATATCGCGGAGGAGACCGAAACCGATCCGCTGGAGCAAACAGAAGTGGTTACACTTGGGGGGCGGATCACTGCCGGTATGAAACACGTTAAACGCATGGTCGTCGTTGATCAAAAGCCTATTGGCCGTACACCGAGGTCCAACCTGGCTACTTATACGGGGCTGTTTGACCATGT
This sequence comes from Mucilaginibacter gynuensis, assembly GCF_039541195.1. Taxonomy (NCBI): domain Bacteria; kingdom Pseudomonadati; phylum Bacteroidota; class Sphingobacteriia; order Sphingobacteriales; family Sphingobacteriaceae; genus Mucilaginibacter; species Mucilaginibacter gynuensis. The sequence goes on along the minus strand of NZ_BAABFT010000007.1, from coordinate 256,506 downwards.
CCGCAAACTGTTCGCTTCTACCAAAGCAGCGAAAACCAAAAAATATGATGCCGGGCGTTTTTCTTTTAACGTAGCCAAAGGTCGCTGCCCGCATTGCGAAGGCGAAGGTTTTGTGATGGTTGAACTATTGTTTCTGCCGAGCGTATATACCCCCTGCCCGACCTGCGGCGGCACCCGGTATAACCCGCAGACACTGGCGATCACGTACAAGGACAAGAATATTGCCGAGGTATTGGGTATGACGGTGGATGAGGCTGCCCTGTTTTTTGATGAAGATCCGTCTGTCAGCCGTGCATTGGAAATCGTAAGTGAGGTCGGGTTGGGTTACCTGCGTTTGGGCCAGCCGGCCACTGAGCTCTCCGGCGGAGAGGCGCAGCGAATCAAACTGGCGACCGAACTGCAGCGCGCGCAACACGGGCAGACACTGTATATACTGGATGAACCAACAACGGGGCTGCATCCTTCGGATGTGGAACGGCTGATGCTCCAGCTCAACCGCTTGGTGGATGCGGGCAACACCGTCATCCTGGTGGAACATGATATGCAGGTGATCGCAGCCAGCGATTGGGTGATCGACATCGGCCCTGGTGCAGGTGAAGAAGGCGGGAAGATTGTGGCTGAAGGTACACCGTTGACTATAGTTACGAGTAAAGCAAGCCGGACCGCACCATATTTGAAAAAGGTTTTGATAACATCTTAATGATCAGCTCGAAATGGCATAAGAATTGCTCAAAATAAGCCACATCTAATCAGCTTTATTATGTGCCAAGTTATAGTAGTTGACGACAATCCTGTCGACCATTTGATCATGAAAAAAACACTGGAACGTTTTGATATTTTCCGGGATGCGATTTTCACTTTTAACGGCGGGCCCATTATTTCCTTTCTGGAAGAATTTCATGATGAACCTGCTGTGCTGCCGAATCTGATATTTCTGGATCTGAATATGCCGTTCAGCGGTCGCGAATTTTTGCGGCATTTGGAAATACTGTATACCTCGCTCCACAAACAGCCGGATGTCTATATCCTCAGTTCCTCCATAGATCCCACAGACAAGGCGCTGGTTGATGAGTATGATTTCGTGAAAGGCTTTTTAAGTAAACCAGTCAGCACGGAAGCGCTGTTCCGGATTGAAAACGCCTACCAGTCCGAAAAACGACTTGCCAGTTAATTTAAATATATGATTATTCATAAACCTATTTCGCCGAAGGCACACGCGATGATTGATTATGTGTTGGTTGGCGCACTGCTTGTCGTTCCTTCCTTATTAAAATTCCATAAAAAGGCAAGGAGGCTTTATATAGCTGAAGCGGCAGTGTTGCTTCCGTATGTGGCCCTTACCAAACAACCCCTCTCGCTCAAAGGCATCATCCCCATGGAAACCCATGGTCGTATTGATCCATTTAATATAGCGCAGTTTGCGCTGCAGACGTTTTATAAACGCGTTCGCAGGAACCGTAGTTCATTGATCTTCAATATTGCCTTTACCGCGTTAGCCGGAATCACAGTATTATTAACAAACTACGATGCAAAAACAAGTCGTTGATCTAATCAGCCGCAGTTGAGTTCATCGATTAATGTGCTAAGATTGCCAAGGGCATTGCCCACCGTGTTGTTGAAGTACGCATACACCGTTTTCCCCTCTTCCTGAAACTCCCTGATATAGCTGGCGTATTCAGCCAAAAAATCGTCGTCATAACTGCCTCGGTAATCACCGTTAGGCCCATGAAAGCGAAAGTAAATGTGGTTTGCTTCCGTTGACTGCATAGGTGCGGCTGAGGCCGGCAGATCATGGATCACCATGGTTGCACCAAAGCTGTTGAGCAATTCATAGGTTGTTTCTTCATACCAAGATCTGTGTCTGAACTCTACAGCGATAGGCCAGGCTTCTGTCTGATCACTCTCCTTGATTGAACTTAGCAGATCTACCAATTGTGGCATCACGGCCTTAGTCAGGCTTGGCGGGAACTGAACGAGCAAAGCGCCTTTTTTAGCACCAACGCTATTAATACGTTCTATAAACGTTGCTATGTCAGGGCTTGGAAATACCAGATTCTTATTGTGCGTGATCTCCTTCCACAATTTGAATGTAAAGCGAAAATCCTCAGGTACTTCTTCTGCCCAGCGGGCCAGTGTTTTAGCAATGGGCAACTTATAAAAGGAGCTATTGATCTCAACGGAATTGAACAAGGAGGAATAATAGGTCAGTCGGCTCTTGTCCGCAAACGCAGGCGGAAAGTCACGCTTGGGTATTGGCGACTGCAAGCCGCTGGTACCGGCGTAAAAAGTGGGATCAGTCATACATCATTGTTTCAAAAATACCATTCGCTTTCGGTTACGACTGCATTGCGAAAAGCTGCTCTAATTTATCGCCGCTTTTTTAAAAGTAATTGTGGTATAATTAACGCTGTTAATTATACTATCACTAAACTGAATTGACATTTTCTGCCTGGCGGATAAGTTCTAAAGCCTCATATCTCAGCCCGGGATCACCCTTGGTCATCTTGCCTAAAAGCGCTTGCTTTTTCCGCAGATACTTTTCTTTTTTCCTGGTGCTTTCATACTGCAATACCCAATTGATATTGTAGATAAGATCGCCATATTTGACGGTTTGCGCATCGGGACTGATATGGATCAGCCGCTCTGCCTCCCTCCGTTTCCGTTCTATTTTACTTAGATTGGGGTAGGCCTTTTTAGTAAACTTATCAGTAAGTTCAGTAACGCTATCTGTAATATGAACCACTTCTGCCTCACCATATCCAAAGCTTGTAAGTACAACCATCAATTGACCCGCGCTAATCTTAGTTTCTTCAAAAAGATCGTGGCACAAACCTATTTCATATGCAAGTAAGGCCTTGTTCTCCGCTTTCTCTGCCACATATTCGAGGTGTTCAAAATAGGGGTTGTCGGTATATTTGATCAACTGCCCCGCATGCTGTTCCCTAACCCAGTCCCTGAGCTGTTCTCTATCCACCATCAATCCTTTTTATCAGACGCTTTTACACAATTAGGGACAGTTTTTCCGTCCTTCTTTTTAGTCCCTTCTTTATGGTAACCCGACCAGCAGGGATCCTTTTTAGTTTTCTTTGCCATGGCATCTCAATTGAATTTGCATTGATATTCAATTATTGTTCCAATGAATTCGCGGATGTAAAATATGATGTAATTATCAATTGCAACTTTTTTAAATAACATCAACAAAACCAGGCAATATGCGTTAGAATATAACCAATGTATCATAAACCGGAATTACGGAGATTTTTTTTATAACACTAAAACCGTTAGTTTATGATAGGCGCGTCAACTACTTCCAATTCTGCCGGTAAAAACTGTTCGTGTGGTGCCAATCATCTCGACTTTTACAGAATTCCGAGAAACTTTTTAATGAAGATCTTCCTGTTTTGGCTTCCACTTAAACGTTACAGATGCCAGCGGTATTTACGTAAACATTGGATTACCGGATAATTAAAAATTTCAGGCTAAGGATGCAATTATCGGAACTTGCCTGGTTAGCGGTGCTCTTCAGCTGGCTTGATCGTGATCGTACGAAGCACCGGATACTTTTGGCGGCAAATAAGTTCTTCCGATTTGTTTTTTGGTACACAAATTGAAATATTAACTAAAAAACGCACACATGGCCAAGAAAGCAAAAAAACAAAACCGTCAACCAGGCATTGAGGCGAAAATGGATCCCGCGCCGGAATATATTAAAACCGGGTATCTTGGTTCGGGGAAGCTTAAAGGAAAAGTAGCCCTCGTTACCGGCGGAGACAGTGGCATTGGGCGTGCAGTGTGTATACACTTTGCCCGTGAAGGGGCGGATATCGCCTTTGTTTACCTTGATGAAGATATCGACGCAAAAGAAACAGAAGCCCTGATAATTGCTGAAGGTGTAAAGTGCCTCGTGATCAAAGGAGATGTCAAAAAAAGCAAATTCTGTAAAAAAGCAGTACAAGAGACAGCAGAGAAACTCGGCGCGCTAAATATCCTCGTTAATAATGCCGGTATGCAAGTGCCGCAGAAAGATCCTAAAGCTATCGACGAAAAGCAGCTTGACGATACCTTCCGGACTAATATATATGCTTACTTTCATTTTGCCAATGAAGCGCTTGAATATTTAAAAGAGGGTGATAGTATTATCAATACTACTTCGGTTACCGCTTACAGATCCTCGCCGAATCTTGTCGACTACTCGTCAACGAAAGGAGCCATTACTTCTTTTACACGCTCATTGGCTACAAACATCGTCCAACGGAATATAAGGGTAAATGCGGTGGCCCCGGGACCTGTATGGACACCCTTGATCGTCGCTACTTTCGATACGGAGAAGATCAAATCTTTTGGTGAGGAAACGGCGATGAAAAGAGCAGGACAGCCTTCTGAAGTAGCGCCAGCGTATGTGTTTTTGGCCTCTGATGACGCATCTTTTATTACCGGGCAGGTGATCCACGTAAATGGCGGCGAGGTGGTTAATGGTTAAATGAACTATTGTGTCTGCCATACAGGTGCTTCTATCTTTTGATTTCCGGATTCCTGACAAACATTTTTAGCCATTATTTGTACATAACAAATACCCATTTGGATATACAATGCACATCCATTAAGGCGATTTAAAATTACGCTCATTTAACTATGATAAAACTTAGACCTGCTTTTTTTCTTTTTACGCTTTTCCTCATCCTTATATATTCATTATCTACCTACGCGCAGCAAATACCGGACGATCTCAGTAACATCAATGTAGATAATCTTTCTGACGGACAGATCAGGCAGTTGATACAGCAAGCCAACGCCTCAAACTTGTCAGATGCGCAGCTCGTACAAATTGCAGAGCGTAAAGGTCTGCCCGCTACAGAAGCGGTAAAGTTAACGGCACGTATCCGTTCATTAAAGAACGGACAGGAGCAAAACACTGACAGTAAAAATAACCTTACAGAAACCGCCGACTCGATACCCTCTAAAAGAAAACTAAGCTTCATACCGGAGCCTGATTCTGCGAGCCGTATCAAACCGGATCTGTTCGATAAAATCTTTCCTAAGGTCTTCGGATCGGATCTATTTAAAAACTCGAATCTCACCTTTGCCCCGAACCTCAAATTAGCCACACCCAAAAACTATATCATCGGCCCTGACGATCAGCTGAACATCAACGTTTACGGCAACTCTTTAGCCAACTGGAAACTTGATGTTTCGCCGGAAGGGAACATCAATATCCCGGGCATAGGCTTACTCAACGTTGCCGGGAAGTCAATTGAGCAGGCAACCGCAAATATAAAAAGTAAACTTGCGGCAGGCAATTACGCTGTTGGCCGTGGTACTACCGTACAAGTCAGTTTAGGAAATATACGAAGCATCAAAGTGATATTGGTAGGCCAGATAAATAAACCCGGTACTTATACCCTTCCTTCCCTCGCGACAGCATTTAACGCGCTGTATTCAGCAGGCGGCCCCAATAATAACGGTAGTTTCAGGCAAATCGAGATCATACGAAATAACAAACTGATCAGGACACTAGATATTTATGATTTTCTTCTGAAAGGCGACCAGATCAACAATATCGGCTTGCAGGATCAGGACATTATCAGGGTGCCTACTTACCGCACACATGTAGAATTAGCTGGTGAAATAAAAACGCCCGCCATATTTGAAGTTTTACCGGGAGAAACCTTGCAGAATGTGCTTGGTTTTGCAGGTGGTTTTTCTGATGTGGCCTACACCAACCGTGTAAAAGTACTGCAGATAAGTGACCAACAACGCAAAATAACAGATGTGTACGAAGCCGATTATAAAAACTACATCCCGTTGAGGGGAGATAAGTATATAGTTGACCGTATCTTGGACAGATATGAAAACCAGGTAAGCATTAGCGGAGCAGTTTTCAGGCCAGGTATGTATGAGCTGGAAAAAGGCCTAACCCTATCGCGTTTAATTGAAAAAGCAGCCGGGCTGAAAGAAGATGCGTTCACCGGTCGCGGAAGCATCACCCGCCTGAAACAAGACAACTCAAAGGAACTCATCTCTTTTGATATAAAAGCGATACTTAACAAAAGCGCTGCCGACATACCCTTGCAAAGAGAGGATAGCGTAGCTATCACCTCCTTGTTTGATCTTCGCGACAAATACAATGTGACCATCAAAGGCGAAGTGAGGAAACCTGGCGCATTTCCTTTTGCCGAAGGAATGAAGGTGGCCGATCTGATTGTGCAATCCGGTGGATTTACCGAGGGAGCCAGCGCCAAACGGATAGAAGTAGCACAACGCAAAACGGACAGCGATCCAAAGTCACTAAACAGCGATGTAGCCATCGTTTTCAGTGTTGACCTCGATAATAAGCTCGACCTCAATAATGCTGACTTTACACTTCACCCTTATGATATAGTATCCGTTTATAGTTTGCCGGGATATGAAAAGCAGCGCACGGTTAAAATAGAAGGTGAGGTATTATACCCTGGTTATTATACGTTAAAAACAAAAAACGAAAAAATATCGGATATATTGAAACGCGCGGGAAGCCTTACCGCATCAGCCGACGCCGACGGGAGCTCACTCAAAAGAACCAACATCGCTATTTTGGGAGTGGATAAGAATAAACGGGATTCATCGGCTATACAGGAAAGGTCGGACAGGTTAAGACGCATTCAAAGTTCTTTTAAAGACTCCGCCGATGTACAAACCCGCAATAATTACATAGGCATCGACCTGAAAAAAATACTGGAAAAACCGGGATCCATCACCGATTTGATATTGGAGGATGGTGATGTGATACGCGTTCCGAAACAACAGCAGATCGTCCGCGTTAACGGGGAAGTTCTCTTCCCGAGCGCCGTAGTGTTTGAAAAAAGCAAGTCGTTTAACGATTACGTGATTAATGCGGGAGGCTTTGCGCCTACTGCTTTAAAGCGCGGTGCATACGTGGTGTATGCCAATGGTACGGTACGCGGTACACGAAAGTTCCTGTTTTTTACCAGCCGACCAGCTATTAAACCCGGCAGCGAAATATATGTACCAAAAAAATTACCGCCAAGAGCCAATACGACACAGGAAATTTTAGGTATTACATCAGGGTTGGCTTCTGTTGCTGCCATCATTTTCGGAATTATAAGCTTACGCAGGTAATATTTGATTTTATGCAAACCGTAAACACCCCCTCCGGTCTTCCCGAATCGCATGAAATATCAGTGCGGAGTATCTTTGTAAAGATACGGCAACTCGTTATTTACATCAAAAGTAAGTCTGCTATAATTCTCTTATACACTATAATCGGAGCCTTGCTTGGGCTTGCCTGGTCTGTTTTCATTAAAACCAAGTATACCGCGGTTTGCACATTTGTACTGGATGAAAGCGACAAAGAAGGTATGCTTGGCCAATATTCAGGTTTGGCTTCACTTGCCGGCATTGACCTGGGCGGCAGTGGCGGCGGCATATTTAAAGGCGATAACATACTTGAGCTGTATAAGTCGCGGTTAATGCTGAAAAAAACCTTGCTTACTGAAACGGTGATCAACGGTAAAAAACAAAAATTGGTAGACCGTTATATTACTTCCAATAGATTAATGGAAGAATGGAAGGATGACCATATTGGCCCGGTAAACTTCAATGGCGATCCGGAACACTTCAACAGAACACAGGACAGCATCATCACTGATATAACGGAAAAGCTTAACAAAAAAAATCTCGAAGTAGGCAAACCCGATAAAAAATTGAGCATTATACGGGTAGCTTTTACAGCTAAAGATGAAGTGTTCGCCAAGTTATTTACCGATCAACTGGTAAAAAACGTCAATGACTTTTATGTACAAACCAAAACAAAAAAAGCGGCGCTGAACGTAAGCATATTGCAGCACCAGGCCGATAGTGTTAAACGCATGCTTAATCTTTCCATCAGCGGCGTTGCCTCAGGGATAGACGCTACGCCAAACGCCAACCCTGCTTTGCTTATATTAAAAGTACCATCGCAGCGCAAACAAGTTGATGTGCAAGCCAATACCGCTATTTACAGCGAAATGATCAAAAACCTCGAAATATCTAAAATATCACTTAGGCAGCAAACACCCCTTATCCAGTTTATTGATCAGCCGGTATTTCCGCTGAACGATAACCATCTCAGCAAACTCAAGGCGATCGTAATAGGAGGTCTGCTGGCTTTCGTGTTCTCCGTAATAGGCTTGCTGGCATTGCGCCTTTTGAGGTCAGTAATAATGTTATCAAAATAAAGAGATGAAAATAGGAGTATTAGGAGCAGGCGTTTCAGGGTTAAGTATCGGACGGCAATTAGGAAAACAACACGATGTGGAGCTGCTTGAACGCGCACCTGTACATGGGGGAATAGCGCGCACGAGAAACGCAGAAGGGATAGCCTACCATGTTACCGGCGGGCACTGTTTTAATACGAAATATAATGATGTGCTTGACTTTGTATTTAAGGAGATTTTGCCGGAAAAAGATTGGCATAAGATACAGCGCAGGGCCACCATAAAATTAAGCGGCAATGAACTCACTTATCCAATAGAATACGCCGTTAAACAGATCAGTGAGTTTGACAATGACCTCGCTATCGCGATCACCAGGGATTTTTTAGCGGCGGATGACGATCACCATTATGAAAACCTTGAAGATTGGTTCAGAAAAAAGTTTGGGGATACCCTTGCCGAACAGTACTTTATACCCTATAACACAAAAATATGGAATCGTAAACCCGCCGACATGAGCCCGGGTTGGGTAGAAGGTAAATTGCCTATCCCCGACAAGTACTCTTTTTTTAAAGGCCTGATCAGCAATGAGGAAGATAAAATGCCTCATGCCTCGTTTTATTATCCTAATACTAATGATCAAAATACCTTTATCGACAACTTGGCCAGGGGATTAACTATTGTGACAAACTACCAGGTTGAAAGCATCGTTAAAAAGCCAAACGGAAAGTGGGTAATTAACGATGAAAAGGAATATGACCTATTAATATCTACATTACCCTTAAATATACTACCTTCATTAATAAGCGGAACCCCTAATGAAATACTTGAGCAGGCCCAAAAATTGAAATATAACAGGGTAACCACCATGCTTTGGGAAACGAAGGGTACTCGCAATACCTGGACGTACATACCGGAAAGCGACAATTTTTTTCACAGGTACATCCATATCGGCAATTTTTTCAGCCCCGCTAAAAATTACTCCATCACTGAAGTTGTAGGCGAAAAAACTTATGACGAGATGCTTGAAAATGGCAGGAAAGATCCGTTTTTAATACGCCCTGTAGATTATCATGTATCCGGTCATGCTTATGTGGTTTTTGACGAGCATTACAAAAGTGCCACTGAAGCCATCAAAAATCACCTCAAACATATAGGGATATATACGCTTGGCCGGTTTGGCGAATGGCAATATTATAATATGGATGTTTGCATTAAAAGCAGTATAGATATGGCTGCTGCCATAACAAAAGAACATAGCATCAGCGCATAATGGGCATCCGGAAAAATATGATCAGTAACCTGTTGCTTACTTCTTCGGCAATAGTATTCCCGCTCATTACCTTTCCTTATGTTACCCGCACATTGTCGGCAGGCAGTATCGGCAAATATTTCTTTATGGATGCCATATCGCAATACCTGATCATATTTTCTGCTGTAGGTATCCCCTACTATGGTATCCGCGAAATATCAAAGGTGAAAGATGAACCTGCGGCGCGATCAAAACTGGTAGCCGAATTGCTGCTTATACAGATCACGCTGGCGCTGGCATTTTCGGTTTTATTGTTATTTGCCCCATCAGTTGTACCTTCTTTAACCAATGATAGCACCCTGGTTAAGGTAGCGTGCGTTAACATTATCTGCAGCGCCTTTTTAATGGAGTGGTTTTACCAGGGCATTGAAAACTTCACCTACATTACCGGGCGATCTATGATCATTAAGGTAATCAGCGTGATCAGTATTTTGCTTATGGTAAAACAAAGCGACGATTACCTGATCTACTATGCCATATCTACCATGGTGATTGTGCTGAATGCTGCGCTTAATCTTTTCAATTATCTTAAAAAACATTACCGGCCCTTTAATGAAGGTCTGGCATTTCGAACGCATTTTAAACCGCTCCTCATCCTGTTCAGCATTAATGTTTCAGTTAGTATTTATGCTATCCTGGACACGATCATACTCGGCATGCTCACCAATCCGGAAACGGTAAGCTTTTACAATGTCCCCCTGAAACTGGTACGGATATTCTGGATGGTTGTCAATGGTGCGGGAATGGTATTGATTCCCCGCATCGCTGGCTATTTCGCAAGTAAAGATATGGACGCTATACAAAACATAATGCGCAAATCACTCAGCATCGTTTTTTTACTTACCCTACCATTCTGCTGTTTTTGCATGCTCTTTCCCATGGAAATATTAACCATCATATCAGGAAAACAATACCTTTTTGCGGCCAATACGCTGCGTATTTTATCAGTATTACCTTTCATTATAGCCCTCTGTAATGTTTGCGGCACGCAATTTTTAATGCCGATAGGCCAGGAAAACAAAATACTCCATGCCACCTTGCTGGGTTTAGTGGTCAGTTTGTGTTTTAATTTTCTGCTCATCCCCTATTTAAAATTCACAGGCGCCGCCATTGCCTGTGTACTCGCCGAAAGCACGGTTTGCCTGTACATAGTGATATCAGCATCAAAAAGAATAAAACTATCTGTTGATCGTGCTCTATTGATCCATATTCTCATCAGCCTGGGTATTGCCGTATTGTTGCGCTGGATATTGTCGAACTGGATCAGCGGTTTAGCGCTTATCATGACCGACGTGCTGGTGTATGTCCTGACGTTTATTTTACTTCAGTTCACTTATTTCAAAAACGAGTTTATTTTTTCCTTAGTTAAAACAAGGAATTAAAAATGATAGTTTATATAGGCAATGAAAGAACCCCTGATCAGCATTATTACCGTTACTTATAACGCAGCCGCATTTGTTGAAACTACTATAAAAAGTGTTATCGATCAACCTTTTGATAACTTCGAATACCTCGTCATAGACGGAAACTCTACCGACGGGACACAACAGGTGATAGAAAAATATGCTGATAAAATAGACCTGTTTTTAAGTGAACCGGATAAAGGCATACCTGACGCGCTTAACAAAGGGGTGAGATTGGCAAAAGGCAAATACATTGTATTTATTTTAGCAGGCGATAAGCTCTTCACTTTGCCCCATGAGCAATTGGCGGCCTCTAACGCTGATGTGGTTTGTTTCCCGGTGAAAGTAACCGGGGATGTAACGCACTACCCGGAGGTGAACGACTGGTTGAAGATCATGAACACCATTCCGCATCAGGGTGCATTTTTCAAACGTACGGAGAACCTGGTGCATGATCTGAAATATCGCTTTTTTTGTGATTTCGCCCTATGCCAGGTCTATTACAAAAGTAAACTGGAATTCAAGGTTTACGATGCGCCGGTAGTTGCCTTCCATGGATTGGACGGCGCCACAAGTAACAAGAAAAACTTTCATGAGGTATTTTCCATTGTGAAAGAAAACTATGGCTTTGTGTACAGGGTGCTGTCATTTATGTACTGGAAATATTTCGGTTTAACGATAAGACTTAAATTACGCTAAACATAAAATGGATTGGTATACCTTCGGTTTATTGTTGTATGATAACCTTTACCTGTATCTGGGTATACTTGCAGTATCTCTATTTTTATATTTTATACTTTTCAAAAAAAACTATATTTCATTTCTCGATCCGCTGATTTTCAATCTCATTTATTCCGTATTCGGCTTTTCAGTAGTGGTTTTTTTATATGCAACGCAAAGTATTGAATTAAAATATTTTATCAGTTACCTGTTAACTCAGGCGGCTTTTTTTATTGGTTTGTTCTTTTTTAAGCCTTTAACCCGTAATAGTATTGTGTCGGGTACCAACGTAAAAACATATTTTGAATATGAAAGTATGCTGATAAAACTCCTCTTTATGCTTACTTCCGTTACGTACATTTTTGTACAATTGCTGAGTTACAAATTAGTAGGTATACCCCTGTTCCTGGAATCGCGCTTAGGTGCTTATGCTGATAGTGGCGGACTTGGTATACTGGGCCGGGTACTGGATGTATTACGGCCTGCAACGGCATTTCTTCTAGTCTATCTTTTACTCGAAGTAAAAAAAGGCGCCGGTTTTAAATTTTACCTGTTTGTCTACACTGTATTTTTATTACTCTCGTTTGCCTTATCAGGTAGTAAAAGCTTATTTATGAGCCTTGGGTTTGTATTATTTATCTACCTTATACTAAATGCCCAAAAACTGAAACGGTATTTTTTCAATCTCAGGAAGTACGAACGTTATATTATTGCAGGAGGTTTATCATTTGCTTTTATTGTAATTTTCGCCCAGCTAAAAAGCAGCGATACCGGTGAAGGTAACAGTTTAAATATATTCCTTTATCGCCTCGTGGCATCTGGCGATACTTATTACTTTTCTTACCCCAATAATAATATCGAAACCATAAACGGTTCAAAATATTTTTTGGCGCTATTTGGCGACATCTTCAGCACCTTACGAATAGTTCCGCGGGACTATCAGCCGGAAGTATTAGGTGTGCAATTATTTCACATCTATACCGATGCTGATCTTATTGCCGGTCCGAACGCGCGGCATAATGTATTTGGATATATTTACTACGGCATGTACGGCAGTATTATCTTTTCTTTTTTAATAGGTTTTTCGCTTGGTTTTTTGCGCAACAAACTTTTCTTCAGCTTAAAAAAGAATGTAATAGGACAACTTTTGTTTATGTTTTTATACATCAATTTATGCTTTATAGAAACTGACCCGCCTGTAGCCATGACCGGCATAGAAAATGTACTGCTTATATTTCCTGTTTTTTTAATATTGGCTTTCATGTTATATGTGCCACTATATAACATGAAAAAACAAAAAGTTGGTTATGAAGTTGGTTAAACTTGACCATAACATCTAAATGACGAATACACCGACCATAATGATACTCATGGCCACCTATAATGGCGAACATTACATAAAGGAGCAGTTAGATAGTTTGCTGCGACAAACTTATACTAACTGGAAGTTAATGATCAGAGACGATGGTTCAGCCGACAATACGATAGCGATCGCTACCGGTTATACTCACCGGCATACCAATATTTCATTACAAATTAACCACACATCCATAAAAGGCGCCCGTTCCAATTTCGCGGCCTTATATGATATGGCCGCTAAGAGTAATGACACACGATATATCATGTTTTGTGATCAGGACGATATCTGGCTACCTGAAAAAATAGAAAAAACACTTGCCACGATGCAAGAGGCAGAAATACAATACCCCACAGTGCCAATTATGGTGTACGGAAACCTGGAATTAATGACATCGTCCGGCGGTTTTTTAGACGAGCAAATCCGGCTTATGCCCCGGATGGATTTCAACCATACCATCGCTCAAAATTACGCGTTCGGGTGTACCATGATGATCAATAAACCGCTTATCACAGCAATAGATCATATCCCGACGGAAGCACAAAATCACGATTACTGGATAAGCCTTACTGCTACCGCACTTGGCCGGGCCGTTTATATCTCTGAAAAACTGATCAGGTACCGTCAGCATGAACTCAACGTCACCGCACAGGGTGCCGGTTTTAAGAAAAGAATAGTGCGCTTCACTACCGGGTTTAAACGACAATTAACTGCCTTTAGAAGCCAGATCACCATGCTGGAAAAATTCTTGCATATTTTTGACGGTAAACTTACTGATGATAAAAAACTCATGCTTGAAAGCTATCTGAAAGCTTATCGTACAGGCAGATTGGCATTGCTAAGGGTCATGAAAAAACATAAAATATACAAATTAGGGCTAATGCAAAACATCGGCCTGCTGTATACTGTTATGTTGTTTTATAAGAAATTAAATCCCGGTATGGGTGATGAACGAGAATTATAAAACGGTATGCTGAAAATTGTTATTTCGGGTGTAAATTTAGTAGAGGGTGGAATTTTAAGGGTACTAAAAGATGTTCTTCAAGCTTTGCGGCCCTTAAAAACTACTTTAGGTTTGGAAGTGATCGTATTGGTACATAAACGAAACCTGGTCGCTGAATACCTGGACGATTACCAGATCATCGAATATCCGGAGATAAAAACCGCCTGGCGTAAACGTATAAAATTTGAGTACATCACTTCAAACCAGTTATCCAAACAACTGAAGCCCGATCTTTGGATTGCATTGCACGACATGACGCCCACAGTTACCTGCCCTATGCAGGTTGTATACTGCCATAACGCTTCCCCTTTTTATAAAACCGATCTTTCCAAATTCTTTTACGATACTACATTTTCACTATTTACGCTTTTTTACAAATATTTATACCGTATCAATATCAAAAAAAACGCGTTCGTAATTGTACAGCAGGAATGGCTGCGGCAAAAGTTCAGAGAGTTATATGGTGTAAATGCAATTGTGGCCTCGCCTGTTTCAAAAGGAGGGATAATAGCGGAAAATAAAAATCTGTTAGCTGCCTTACCAGTAAATTTTGATCGTCCCGTGTTCTTTTATCCTACGTTTCCGCGGGTTTTTAAAAACATCGAGGCGCTTTGCAGGGCAGCTGAAATGTTACAACAAACCATATCCGACTTTGAACTGGTAATCACCATGGATGGGCAGGAAAATGCCTATGCACGTAAGGTTGTTGATCGATTCAGGCATATCTCCCAAATACGATTCATTGGCTTACAAAGCAGAAAGACTGTAGAGGCGCTATACTATGAAGCAGACAGTCTTGTTTTTCCATCAAAACTGGAAACCTGGGGTTTGCCCGTTTCAGAGTTTATGCAGTATAATAAACCAATATTGATCGCTGATCTGCCTTATGCCCACGAAACTATCGGCAGTTACCAAAAAGCGAAATTCTTTGCCCCCGATGACGAACAGCAACTCGCCGAATACATGGCAGCAATCATCAATAAAACATTAGTTTTTGATATTAACCAACCTGTAACCCCGGCCTGGCCCTATTTCACCTGCTGGGATGACCTGCTTCAGTTTTTGCTGACCGAAGCTAATGCTAAGAAAAATAATACACCGCCCCTCTCCGCACTATGAATAAGCCCGGCACTTCACATCTTAAAGTAGCTTTATTTATACCCACCTACAATGCAGGCTCCGATTTGGAAAAGCTGTTAGCAAGCGTCGAGTCACAATCTGAAAAACCCGATCTGCTCGCCATCATTGACTCGGATTCCACTGACGATACCGTGGCTACAGCTGAACGGCATGATGTCAAAGTAACGAGTATTGAAAAAAAAGATTTCACGCATGGATATGCGAGGCATAAACTTATAGACTTATACCCGGGCTACGATATTTATATTTATCTGACCCAGGATGCCATTTTAGCGTCTTCAGACAGTTTAAAAAACGTAATAGCGGTATTTAGTGATCAAAAGATTGGCGTGGCCTACGGCCGCCAGTTACCAAAATCAAATGCCACATTACTGGAGCGCCATAACCGGGACTTCAATTATCCTGATAAGTCGTACATCAGGTCGAAAACCGACATAAATGAATATGGCTTTAAAACGATATTTTGTTCCAACTCGTTCGCTGCTTATCGTTATACAGCCTACAAAGAAGTGGGCGGCTTTCCTGTTGAAGCAAAATTCGGGGAAGACACGCTGATTACCGCAAAGATGATTAGCAAAGGCTGGAAAATTGCCTATGTAGCCGAGGCTCCGGTATATCATTCTCACAACTATAGTAACAAACAGGAATATGAAAGGTATATAGAAATAGGCAAATTTCATCGCCAAAATCCGCAACTTTACCGTGAGTTTGGTAAGCCTGCCAAAGAGGGAGTCAGGTTTATATTATCACAATTTACGTATCTTATTAAACGAAATCCACTCCGGCTGTTTGAGATGGCGGCTAAAACGATCAGTAAATGGCGGGGCTACAAAAAAGGGTATAAAGGCAATTAAGTAATATTATTTGCCTTTACCCTGAACCATTATTTTTACAGTCCGCAAAATAATGGTCACATCATAATGGATATTCACCTTTTCAAGGTAGTTGATATCATAGTTTACACGCTCGCACATTTGCTCTATATTCTCGGCGTAACCATAATACACTTGCCCTATCGAGGTTATTCCGGGCTTTAAACAAAGCAATTGTGCATAATGGGGTTTATGTTCAATAATCTGGTTAATGTAATGTTGCCGCTCCGGTCTTGGTCCTACTACCGACATGTCACCTTTCAGCACATTCCAAAACTGTGGCAATTCGTCTAACCGGCTTTTACGCAGGAAACGCCCCCAGCCGGTAATTCGCGGATCATTATCTTTTGACAATTGCGGCCCGTATTTTTCAGCATCTATATACATACTCCGGAATTTATAGATTATAAACGGTTTGCCATTTTTACCAATACGTTCTTGCTTATAAAATACTGGACCTCTTGAAGTAAGTTTAGTTAGGCATAAAAGCGCAACGAAAAACGGAGCGCCGGCGATCATAATGCAAGTGGAAAAAAAAACATCAAAGCCTCTCTTGAGTACTCTCTTATCCAAACTGAGATAAGTGCCAGCCACCAAATCGTCTACAGGAATATCACCATAATTTATAACAGCAGAGAAGCTATCATTATTGATTGCCAGGGCGGGCACTATATTAATCTTAATGTGATATATTTCACCAAACTGCATCAATTGCTCACACAGATGCTGATCAAGTTTGGCAAGGCAAATAAATATTTCTTCGGGCCGTTGATCTAAAATAGTTTTCTTAAGGTTGTCAAAAGAGCCCCGCTTAACCTGGCTTGCAGCGATAAAGTCAACCAGGTCATACCTGTTATCTTTACTTGATGCTACGATATCTACAAAACGTATAGCAATATCTTCATTCCCAATGATCAATATTTTATTGAGACTCTTAACTCTGTTACGCTGCAACTTTACAGCAACATAGATGATCAATCTGCTTACGAGGACAAGTACAAAAAATAAAAAGTAACCTGCAATCATCTCTAAACGGGAAATATTTACCAGCTTAAAAAAATAAATAATGCTGCCTATAATAATTATATGATAGGTTACAGCCTTTACAAAGCGTTTTAAACTTTCATCTATTTTTGAAATTAAACGCGGTTTTAAGTTATGAGCCTGAATAGTGCTGAACAACCATGCTACATTAATCGTAATCAGGAGAAAGAGAGGAATATTACTATCGTAGTAATAGTAGTGAATAATATCATGTGATTTTAAAAAGGAAAAATTGAGCAAAAACAAATCACACACAAACAACATCACATACAGATACTTAGAGTAGCGAATTGGCATATTGTTAAATATTTTTAATAAAATTATATATGTATTATTTATTACTACACACATATAACAATTAAAACATTTACAATGTTTTAAAAGAAATTTTTTATCACAATATGAAACAATACAATAAAGACATGGCACGATACAATGTCCAAAATAATACCGTCAGAAATCCGAGACAACCACACCTTGGTATGATGGGAAACGATAAATATTAATCCTATAAATCGAGCATTATAAATATAAAAGTGGTATTACTTTAACTTTGGTGATTATTCATCAAATCAAAAAAAATTATCAGGCTTGATGACTTCCGAATTCGGAATGATACTTCAGGCTCATCAACCGTTGTATCGTTTCCAACAGATGACAAGATCAAAAGGTTTGTTAACAATCCCGTCGCAGCCAAAATCCAGTAGGTTAACATCAGGATGTAGATATGCTGAAAAAATAATTACGGGCACATTATAAAGCATTGGGTGTGCTTTAAGAGCGGCACAGGTCACCTCTACTACCGTATTCCAGCCGATAATCCATCAGGATCAAGTCCGGATGATACTGTTCTGCGATAGCCAAAAATCCGTCACTTTTTATTATCGCGTGCGATGATTTAAGGAGAATGTCTTTTTGATGATAAACAAATATAGTCAAGAACAAAACAAACAAATCGCGGTTAAAACATTGATTTTGTTATGAGATTTTTTTCTTCGAGTGTATTTCCGGTAGTTGTTTCGATAGTAATAATGGCGATAGGCTACACTATTTCAATCGCTTTTTCTCATCTCCTTTTTGTGAGTTTTGATATATGGGGCGTTGCTATTACAGCACCTTTAATTTACGGAGGCTGCTACTATCTGACGCGCTTTGCAATTTATATTGTACCAATAAAAATATTTAAGGTTGAGTCATTGGCTCCGGGACTTACAATACTCACCTGCCTGATCTTCTTTGCGGTATTTAACTTATTGATATACGACGAAATGAATAGTTATGATTTCCCTAACTGGCATTTCATCATGATTATCGTAGTGCTGATGTATGGTGGATTGCTGCAGTTTACAAAATCTCATCTTATGATTGATAGCTTTGAAAAACAGCATAGTAAATGATTTTAATAAATCTAAAAAAAGAGATGCCCCTTACCACGAGAGCACCTCCTTAACTTATTGTGTGGTTGGGAACCACAATCCTTATTAACCGTTTATATTAACTCCTGTAAATAAATTTTGTTTGAAGATAAATCTCAGTTCATCATTTAAAGGGTAATTAATTTAAGAAACTGGTGATCACGCTTACGAGGTAGTCTATATTGAACGGCTTTTTAATAAAAGCATCATAATTAAAGTTTCCTATCGCTATCGCCTGCTTATTATATGCTGACATCAGCACAACAGGAATATTTGCAGTTTCTTGATGGCTCTTGATCATTTTGCAAATTTGCCCCCCGGTAAGTCCTGGTAGCATGTAGTCGGTCAGTATCAGATCAGGCTGATGGAGCCTGGTCAGTTCAAAAATATCATTGGTGCCATTCGTTCCGGCAACTTCAAAATTTGCAATATCAAGAATTGCTGAAATAGTGTCGAGAATATCATTGTCATCTTCAATGATCAGAATTTTTTTTCGTAAAGACATATTAGAAACCTATAACAAGCTAAGACCGCCGATAAAGTCACCAGGTTTGAAGATAGTTTTCAAATTATCTAAATTAATGGGCTTATTAAAAAAATTGTCTACTAACGGGTTTGAGCGTGATCTTACAATGTCTTCACTGAAAACGGATGATGATAATATATTGATCTGAATCTTCTTAAACCGGTTAAGTCCAAGTCGTTTGAACTCCTTCAGAAAGTCCCAACCATTCATTCCCGGCATATTAAGATCTAAAAAAATGTAGTCAGGTAAACTTTCCGGAGTCTTTATACCAATTTCCAGAAGCTGATCAATGGCATTTCGCCCGTCATTAATAGCATTTACATTAATATCATCGTCGACTCTTTTAATTAACATTTTAAATATAATGTTGTCGAGCGGCTCATCATCTATAACAAAAACGCTGGCAGGTTTATTAACAATTGTAACCATTGCAAGTTAAACGTGTATTGTAGCAGGTTGTTGTGATTAAATTTCTTTTCTATAAATTAACCGTGATTATAGCTTACATGGTAACCAGCAAAATTTGTTTGATTAGCCTTAAACGGCTTCAATAAAGGACATTTCCTATTATGACGTTGTGCAGAACAGTTTCTTTTTTCGCCGGATCCGGCTAAGGGCAAGCACCTCCAGCATAAGACCCATACCAGTCAGGAAGCCTTTCACACTATCGGGAAAAGGGTAATACCGGGCCAGGATGGGTGTCAGACTGGTCAGCAACAGACCGCTTACAAGGAGCAGCAGAACCGGTTTGATAAAAAGTGTTGATTTCATTTATGTTAATTGTTTGGATATGTTTTCAATTTTTTGCCGCAGAGCGTCAAGTTTCCGGGCATCCCGGCGGAAAGCGCGTGGGCGTACGATAAACCAGAGCACACAGATGTAGGCAAATGCGAAGCAATAAGTACCTGCCAGCCATTCGGGATACGGCGCAACGGTTTCGTACAGGTATAGGAACCAGCCTATAGATGCCAGTGCGACGATCCAAACCATGGTCTTCTGGTAATAGCGTACCTGGTTCCGTCGGGTCTGCTCGATAAAGGCAAGAAACTCGGCATTACTGTAGTCGTTGAGCCGGTAGAAGCGTTTGAGCGAACGGAGGTTAGTGATAGCCAATAAGATTCCGGACAGCGTCATCAACGCGCCGCCAATATAGGTGCCGGGCAACTGAAAATGTACCAGGCATAACACTGCGGTGATCAGTAGGGAAAAGAGTACAGCCAGGCCGATGACCAACCATTTTTTTTGTAGTTTTTGGTTGCGGAACTTGCGTACCAGGCGCAGCATGGCCTGTGAATCAGGCAGGGCGCTGGTGTCAGCCGTTTGCCAGAGGGTGCGGAGTTGGTCAAATTCGTTCATACATCTTTAATTGTTTAGCCAATTTTTCTTTGATCCGGTGGATCTTCACCCGTATGTTGCCCTGGCTCAGTCCGACCACCGCCGCGATCTCAGCCTGCGGCAGGCCTTCCAGTTCCAGCGAAATGATGATCCGATCAGTTTCATTGAGCGTAGCGATAGCCCGGTAGAGCCAGCTCAGCTTTTCTTCGGGTGATTCCTCCGGCACATCGGCCAGGTGCAGGGGCATTTCCGCGGGCGGCATTCGTCGTACTATCTCCAGCGCCCGCAGGCAATGGTTGGTCGCTATCCGGAATATCCAGGTCCCCAGCTGCGCTTCCTGCCGGAAACCGGCCAGATTTTTCCAAACCGAAATAAAGGTTTCCTGCATCAGGTCTTTGGCCTGCTCCGCATCATTCGTATAGCCCAGGCAGACCCGGTAGATCTGGGGCGAATATTGCTGGTAGATGTCTTCAAAGTCGGTCATGAACAGGGTAAAAGTGGATCAATTTGCGGGATTAGATACAGCCTCCGGTAAAATGTTACACTTATTACAACGAATATCCCAGTGATGATTAAGCGCTATTAAATAATGGGTACGTCATTTGCTTCTTATCCACTGCCCACATCGCCAAAAGTCTTAAGGACGCTAATGGAACAGGAAGACGAAAATTTCAATGCCTGCCTTTGTCAAAAAAGAGAATAAGTTTTATCATCCCAAAGTTTATATCCTGCGTAACCACCGCGGCTTAACCGTTTATACAGGTTCGGGTAACTGCACCCTAGGCGGTATTGAAAAAAACGTCGAGGTCAGCCTGAAAACCGATGACCAAGTTATCTGTGATGAACTCTTAAAATGGTTCAATGTACAAATGAAACAAGGCAAGGCGATCACCGAGGCCTTTATCCTAGCTTATGAACCAGTATTCGAACGCCATAAGGCCAGGGCAAACCAGGACCAAAAAGAAATGGAACTATTGTTATCACCTAATTCTGCCGACCTCAACAAGATCGACTTTACCGGGCAGTTCTTTGAAAAAGCACACTATGACGCATTCAGCGGCGCGAAGCCCTACAGCTATGAACCTGAAATTGATAAAGAACGAGAGGCGGTCAGATCAAACCTGTTCCAGCTCAACAGCCTGCTATATCCTAAAATCAAGGCGAAGAAATATCGTTTCCACCATCCTAAGTAATTTCGGTGCACTTTATTCCGATTACCGAACGATTTTACACCAGCTTAAACTATAATGAACAAGAAACAATCAGCCTACAAAGTCACTAGTTTGCTGATTAAGAATTAAGCTGATCCTTTTTGAAGATTAACGGCTTATCGGCTTATGGTGTTCGTACCAATAAATATCAACAGGCGTTGGGCTTGTTTTGACATCATCTTCGGCTTAATGCCATAAACGTGCTAGTTAAGTCCTCTATTACCAAAAAGAACTGGGTAGCCTGTTATCTAATACAGACGCTTGTTTAAATCATGTTTTCCATATTCATCCAGCGAGAAAACCGAATAATCTGCATCATTTTGGTCTCGGAACCGGTGAATTCAAAAAAGTTAAAAAAACTGTAAATCAATTACTGCATAGTTACTCCAGTCCCAAAAATACTAATTTGCGCGTCCTTGGCTCAAATTATGTGCCCCAAAAACCATTCAGTAAAAATTTAAACGGGGTAATATGAAAAAGGCCGGAATAACCGGCCTTTTGTAGATATTAAGCCGAATTAGTCACATTAAGCTTGTCTATATTAACTTTGATTCTTTTAACTGTTTGATTTTTTTTACTGTCCACCACCTTGGCATAAACCTGCGTTGTTTTAATATGCTTATGCCCTAGCATTTTAGAAACAGTATACAGATCTGTTCCAAACTCGAGTTGTAATGTTGCATAAGTATGCCTGAAACAATGGAACGTAATATTCTTTTTGATGCCAGCTTTTGCTAGCCACCTTATTAAGAAAACTCTGATTGAGGAATAAGTCAATTTTTTGAAAACTGACTCGTTAAGCTTTCCTTTGTTTCCCATTATTTTAACAGCGTCGTCAGCAATAGGCATGTATTCAGCAACCAACGTTTTTTGTTGGCGATATTGTAAATAGTATTTACCAGGCTGGCCTCGTAGCTCAGACCATTTTAAAGCTTTAACATCTGAAAACCTAAGACCTGTTAAAGCAGATAATATTGCTGCGCGTTTAATTACATCAGGTTCCATTGGCGTCCATATTAGTGTTTGGAGTTCCGTCAATTCCAAACGTTCGCGATGTGTTTCGTTTGCTTTTATAGGCTTGACTAACGAATAGAAATCTTCCGCCAGCAATCCCTTGCTAAACGCTTCTTTTAAAGCGGATCTAAATTTCGCAAAATAACTAACGGCCGTATTTCTCGAAATTGGCTTTTCTCTAAAGCTGATTCCAGGACTATTCAAAAGATAGGATCTAAAACCCTCACATATTGAGTCATTCAAATCACAAGTTTTCAGATTATTGCTGGTTATAAAATCTTCAAAATACCGAAAAGCCATGGCCATGTTATCAGAATCGGTTTTCTGGCGCTTCGCAGTATATTTTTTAAAGTAATTGATAAAATTACCTCCCCTATTAGATTCAGATAAAAATCCAAACCTGTTACTCTGAACGTCAAGATGTCGTTTGAGTCTAACCCATTCAGCTAACTTGATTGTTTCTTTATTATGCTTACGCTCAATATTACTTTTAGGTTCATCATAAATAAACAGCTTCAAATATTCATATCGCTGAAGCTTATTTTTTATTGAATTGAATAAAGGTGGTGAATAGTCCAGATAAAGTGACTGGCGATTTTTTGATAGCGATTTCCTTCTTATAGTTACATTTGCCATCAGATTTGATTAAGTAAAATTGACTCAATATGTTTCTTGGCAACATAGGTGAATCGGCCTACCTGAAACTTATCAATGTTGTTTCTTTTGATCAAATTATATATTGCTGCGTCTGAGATTTTAAACCTCTCGTGTATCTCGCCCATATTATAACAGTCATTGATCGCGGGCATTTTGGATACCTTCTTTTTGGGAAGAGGTGCCATAAGCGTTCTTGATTGAAATAACTGCTCGATGTCACCTTTTAGAATGATTGTCCGGCGAATAGAAAGATTATAGGCGACGAGTTTACCTGTATTTATTAAATGATAAATAAAACTACGCGATACCCCAAGCAATACTGCAGCTTTTTGAGTATCTAAAAACTCTACATTTTTAAGGGGTTGCATTGCTTGAGCGGACAAAATAATAGGCTGTCGGTTTTCCGCTTCAATCTTTTCATTTCTCTGTTTTGCTGCATTAAACCGCTTATTACACAGCTTGCCGCAAAATCGGGTGACAGTGGTTTTGGCATTGAATATTTGTTTACAATGCACACATTTTCTTTGGATCGTGAAATTTGAACTCATGTATTTTAAATTTCCACAATCTAATTATCCACATTAACACCGGCCCCAAAAAATCATGGCAAACATATCCGTCGTTGTATCTCCCTAAAATTGTAGTGTTTTGTAATATTTAGTGTCATTTAGTGCTATTTAGTTATCGATAGTTACAACGATTTACATGACACTGAAAAATGAGGAACAAAAGGCACTTTGGGAACCAAAAAAGCAACGAAATTACTTTCTAATAGTAACAAAAAGCAAAAATATACCGATTGGTTTTATTTATAACCGCCTGATAATATGATATTTAAGAAATGAAAATGGAGATTTTTACTTTCTGTTTTTATTTTATAATTAATTGATAATCAATTAGTTATGTCGACTACTTGCCGATACAGAAAGTATTGTAAAACTGATTATCAATGACTTATAAATCTTGAGTTACAAATCAGTTACAAAACAAATAAAAAACACCCAACTATTTGATTATCAATAACTTATAACTTTTTAATTTTTACTATTTATAATAGCGTTTGTTATGCCTTAAAGATAATAATATTGATCCGATTTTCGGCTTTTGGTTACCGTTTAGACAGCATTTTTTTCCACGATCTAGGGTTCAAGCATTGAGATTGATTCATGAACTTACGGCACGTAAGTACCTGAGCCGCGGCGCATCATGCTTTAATAGAAGCGTTGTTTTTACATTCGATGACTGGCTATTTTACGAATTTTTAAAACAATAAAGGGAGAAGAATATTTTTTTCGTTTCTCGCAGGATGATTTTGATACTGTATCATAATTCACCTTTTTTCGTACACAACTCCTTCAATTCGTTTACACCTAAATGTGCAAGACATTCGGCCTCTCCTGTATGATCATGCGGTTTTACCGGCATGTCTGCGAAAGGTAGAGTTTCATCGAGGACTTGATGGCGCTGATATAATTATCGGTGACCTGGTGAATATAGGTTTTCCAGTTGGGGGCATCTAGTTTTGGGGGTATCATGGTATATACCCCATCTGCACCGGCAAAGGCCTGCGTAAGAAAATCAGGATCTTCGATGGAGCCAATGGCCGCACCGGCACCCGATTGAGTTATTTCTTCAACTTTTTTAGGATCGCTGCTGATTACGAGCACTTCATGTCCTGCTTCGATTAATAGCCTTGCAAGTGGCTTGCTGATATTTCCGGTTGACCCGGTTACGACGAATTTCATAGGAATTAGATTTTATGGTTAGTGTTAAAAATATAGTTGACAATTTTCCATGCCTGATCTTCTTGTTGAAGGACAAACAGTTCTTTGTTTTCCAGTAACATTTTCTGCTGATTGGCTTTAACGATAGTAGTAACCTTAGAACCGGTGCGTACCACGGCCAGATCACCGCTTAACTGGAGGTCCTCAAATTCGTATTTGACGGTGATGTCAAATGCCTCAAAAAGATTTTTATACAAGGCTTGCAATTGCGCCGAACCCTGCACCAATGGCGCGTTGTTGGGCATAACAGTCCCGTTACCGGTAAACGATGAGGTGATCAACGAGATATTTTTGCTGTTAAAGGCTTCTTCAAAATCGTAGATCAACTGTTCGATCGGGACGCGTGGTGAATTTTGTTCCATCATTTATGTTGTTTTTTATAGTACAAAGGAACAGCAGGACGCAGGAGCCCACCAATAACCGCGGTTAAGAAATAATCTTAATCCAGATTAAGAAATTTACTTTTTAACCAGGTTTTTTCGCAGCTTGCTCAAGAACTCCGGGGTAATGCCCAGATAAGAAGCAATTTGAATGCCGGATAGACGATTGCTTAATGCGGGATATTGTGCCTGGAAGCCGAGGTATCGTTCCTCCGTCGTGGAGCCGATGTTCTGCAGCACTCTGGTTTGGAGTTCGACAAATTTATCTTCGATGACAACGCGCAATATGCGGTCGATCTTAGGGTAGTGATGATATAACTGGATGAGGTCGGGTTTAGTGACCTGTAGGATCACGGAGGGTTCCAGCGCTTCTAAATACAGCTGGCTTTCATAATCGCGGTGAAAGCTGCCGATGTCAGCTATCCAGTCATTCTCGGCGGCAAACTGCAGATTATGTTCCACCCCATCCACGCTGACACCGTACAGGCGGAAACAGCCGGAAACTACGAAAGTATAATGCTTGCAAAGATCACCGGGCTGCAGGATAAACTGCCTTCTTTTAATCGTTTTCTGTGTAAACTTTTCACCGATCGCTTCCTTTTCACTGCGCTTTAAAGGAATGTAAGCGCCAAAAAAAGCGACCAACTGTTCACGCGAGCGCGATGGATCCGGATGAGGGGCTTTTGATTGGGCATCATTAACGTTATTTTTGAACATACTGGCTTCTCACGCGGCTCAAGGTTTCCCTGGAAACGCCGAGGTATGATGCGATCATATGCAGAGGGACCCGGTAGAAAATATCCGGGAACCGCTTAATGAAATTCTGGTATTTTTCCTCTGCGGTGTAACTGATCGCGCCGATCACCCGGTGTTGAATAGCATCGTAGCTTCTGGCCAAAAGGCTGTCAATAAAGTTCTTGAATTGAGGTATCGTGGACAGCAGTTGTATGAAGTCCGGCTTATCGATCAAAATCACCTCAGCATTCTCTAGGGCATCGATGTAACAATTGGAACGGGTGCTATTATTATAGCTTTCCCGGTCACTGATCCACCAGTTCTCCACCGCAAAGCGCAACATGTGTTCCACGCCGTCTTCACTCACCGTGTACATGCGCAGGCAGCCATTGGTAACAAAGCAGTTGTAATGGCAGACATCGCCCGCCTGCAAAAGGTATTGCCTTTTTCGCAGCTTTTTCTCTATGCTAACAGCACGCACCGCAGCAATCTGTTCGGAATCCAAACCTGCTTTTTCCTTTAAATATTTTTCAAATGCCTCAAACATCGTTAAGCCTGTCGAACAAAGCTATCCAAATTTACCCGCTTCGCAATTTTGAACCCTAAAAATGGTAAATACGTGACTAACGTGACTTTTGTCACGGGTATTTTGCGTCAAATCTCCTCGTCCTACAAGAATCCGCCGCCCTAATTTTGTCTCAATAAAAATATAAAACTATGAGACTAAAAAATAAAATAGCCGTGATCAGCGGCGGCACCAGCGGCATTGGATTAGCCATTGCCAAAAGCTTCGTTGCAGAGGGTGCAGATATATTCATTTTCGGAAGAAGGCAAAAGGCTTTGGATGAAGCCGTCAAAATAATCGGCGGCAGCGTGACCGCCATCCAGGCGGATGCCTCCAAACTCGCTGACCTTGACCATGTCCGCGATATCGTTCGTAACGCAAAAGGAAGAGTAGACATCGTTGTTTCCAACGCAGGATTTACCGAGCAGGTGCCACTAACCGAAATCACCGAAGATCATTATGACCGTACCTTTGATTTGATGGCCAAGGGGCCGCTGTTCCTTACGCAAAAAATGCTGCCCTTAATGGAAAGCGGCGGTTCGGTCATCCTGTTTTCATCTGCCATGCATTACATGGGGCTGGCCAACCACTCCACGTATGCCGGTGCCAAAGCGGCCCTGCGTTCTTTTGTCCGCACTTGGGCGGCGGAGTTTAAAGACAACGGCATCCGCGCTAATCTTTTAAGCCCGGGGCCTTTTCCGACGGCGATCATGGAAGGTCAGGCAGATACCCCTGAGGCTCTTGCCGCGTTGCATACACATTATGCGAATTATGTGCCTATGCTGCGTTTGGGACGGGTAGAGGAAGCGGCTGCGGCCGCCATATTCCTGGCCTCGGACGAAAGTTCCTTCATGACCGGATCGGATCTAGTGGTCGACGGCGGGATCAGTAATATTTAAAGATTTCTTCAGAGAGCGGGGCGATGACGACCCTGCTCTTTTATTTTTGCGTTACCACGGAACAATACTCCAAAATAAAGTCTATTATTTTATGGTAAAGCCCATTAAACCAGTTATTTTAGCCGCGCGTTGGGCGTCTTTTCATACAACTGTTGCCGCGCCGGATACGGGATGGTTTTTAATTATAAGAGAGACACACAGGTGAAAAGCCATTAACAATTGCCGGCCAAATCAGACTGTTCAGCTTATCAATCAGGCAAAGTAAGCCCTAAACTGCACTGGAGAAAGCTTCGTTTTTGTTTTGAAAAGACGGCTGAAGGATTGCGGGTGCTCAAAACCTAACTTGAAGGCAACTTCACCGATAGTCAGATTGGAAGCAGACAAGACAATAGTTCTTTTGACCTTTCGATCAGTTTTTGATGAATATCCTGCTGCGCGTTCAAGCCGGTGAGCGAACGCAACATATCGCTCAGATAATTAGGGTATAATTTAATTTATCAGCGAGGAACTGTAACGAGGGTAAACCATAATTGACAGGTTTTTCTTCGCTGTAATAGGTATCCAGAAGCCCTCCAATTGCTGAAGCAGATCTCTGCTGGCCGCCTGCCTAGTAAGGAACTTCCTTTTGTAAAATCGTTTGGCATAGCTCATAGCTTAACAGTAGTTCAATCTGTGCAATAACCATTTCATGGCTGAAATCATCTATGCGGCAACTTATTTGCTTTATCATCAACGGACATGCCCTATAAACAATATATAACAAGTTATTGCTGTAAGAAACCTACAAGCTACTTGTAACTTAAACTGTAAAATAGATAAATAACACAGTACCCACACCCCAAAACCTTATTTAAAATTTTTATTATAAATTATACGATATTAAGGTGACAAATAGAAAAAGACGCTGGACACTAGGGTGCAACAATTTTTATCGTTACCGATGACTCCTAGCCTTATTACCGATTGTCCATACATTATCTAAGGAGTGAATATCAGTATCATAAGGGTCTCCAAGTATAATCTTAACAATTTTAAAATTTGCTTTGAATTTTAAATCGTACCTGTTGTTTTTTTGCCATACGGTAATGTTTCTCGATACAGTTTGCATATTCCCGTTCGCATAATAAATATTCAAATGGACAGGAACAGGTGCACCGCCAATATTAGATACGTTCACTACACAATTTTGACCAGTTACTATGACTTTGCTTATCGCCAGATCAGGAATGGCTTTATCAAAATACCATTTCTGCCAGTACCAGTTCAGATTCATCCCGGCACCATGGTTCATACAATTAAGAAATCATAGGGAGTAGGATGCCGGCCTGCCCAGGCGCGGATATAGTAACGGGTTGCTTCATTGAGAATTTATTAAAATCACAGCAGTAGTCAGGGACCGCCTGGTGAGGTGTCAAAGTGCCATATATTTTCAGCGATCACAATATACCCGGTACCGCCCCAACTACAACATCTAAAGGTAAAAAGGGCAGCATAAAAAGGCCGGTATTGCTAAGCAAGGAGAATCAGATGGCGCTATAAAAGACCTTACTTCCGATACAACGGACATTTCTTTAACAAATATTCCAGCGGGCTGCTATAAGAACCGTCGGTATTGGTCCAGAAAGCTTTATGGCTTTGTTCAAATATGCTGGCATTGTTATCCATATAAATATGCAAACTAACAGCCACCTGGTAACGTTGCTCGGCAGAACTGTAACTTGAGCTGTAACCGGAAACACCTTTAACATCTTTATCCTTATCTCTTTTTACAGTAGAATTACCACTTCCGCTGGAGTAACTGGTTTGCGCCGCTTTACTCTGAGTTACCGTTCCGTCAATAATATATTCGGCTCCTAAAATATCACCCAGCTCTTTCATGGTGAATCCGGCAAGTTTCTCCCTGGTTGCGCCGGCTTTGATCAGCAGGGCATTAGCGGTACGCGGATCAACAATGGTGTAACCGGCTGAATGTTGCGATAAATAGGCATAAGTATCCTGCTGTGCCTTAAGGCCTATCTCATCCGCGCCTGATTGATTATCCATAAGGTAGGTAAAAGGCAGTATCGCTATTTTATTATGGTGATCGGCAGGGCTTGCTGTCATTGCCACAGCATCGCCCTGCCTGGTTTGCGCCGGTGATGCGGGCTGGTCAAATGTTTCTATTCGCCCGCTCGCGTGGGTGATCTTTTGAATGTCAGATTTCTTGATGGTGTACTCCAGTGTTTCACCGGGATAAATGAAGGTGATCTCGCTGTCACTAATTTTGGTGACCTTTCCTTTGAGCTCTTCGCCGTTAACTTTCAAAACAACGTCCTGTTTGGCCTGTGCAAATGCCGACACATACAATAAAATAGCTGCAAATAATGCAAAAACGTTTTTCATGGATGATTGGGTTTGGGATTATCAAATATAACTTTTTTCATACAAAAGACAGGTATACGTGTAAAATGAATGCTATATTCGTTCAGGCTACTGATTGATATACAGGCAAAACCGGCAATTGAACCTGCTACCTGGCAATGCCGTATAAAAGTAGCTACCAGCCTGCAGAACTATATGAATTTTACCTTACACGTACGTTTGATTTGTATTTTATGCCTGCTTTGCGGCACAACTGCGATTGCGCAACAGGTGGATTCAGCCAGACCGGCCGTACCCGATACCTCGCATGGCGGCACCATCGTCAGGATGCAGGCACTCGCCAAAAAAATGGCGAAAGAGAGCACAGATGATTTTGCGACTGATAAAGCAGCAGCCGTGCAAACCCGCCTCTTTGCTGAAATGCAGAAGACCATGCAAAAGGCCGGCGCTTATCTCAAACATGGTATCGATACCAGCGATGCCATTAGGCAACTTGCCGCCATAGACAGGAATTTTATTATTGCCAGCGATGGCGTATTGGTAAATAAAGGCAGCGCGCAAACCTTCCGGAACCTCACCGCAAGCTCAAAGATCATTACAGAGTTGCTCAGCAAGTCAAATGTATTAAAAAACAAATTCGCGGCATACCACGCAGACCTAACCACTTTTCGTTATCAGTTGGACTCACTTGCAGACGATCCGCAGTTATTCAAATTGCCCAATGACTCGGCAAGCATCGTCAAATACTTTAAACACATTGTTGTGGTTGCCCACCAGCTTAGGCCGGTAGACAGATCCCTGCGGCTGGCAAGCGACAACGTGCAGAATATCGTTGATAGCATCAGCATGAATAACCTGAAGCTGCAAACTGCACTGGAAGAAATAGCTGTTTATCAAAAACAAATGGCCGTTCATACCTTCGCCCGTGATTTTGATGATATTTGGGGCCCGCGCGGCTCATACCGTCCTTTTGATGAAATATTGGCACAGGCAAAAGCAAAAGGCGGCCTTACGCTGTTATTTTATGTGCAAAACAATGCCGGCTTATTAACATTACTGGTACTGCTCATTATCGCATCATTTGTTTACATCAGGTCGCTCAAGATCATCTACATACAAAACCAGCTGCTAACTGATGACTTCGAAGGGCAGCTGGTGCTCCGTTACCCCCTATTCTCTGCACTGCTGATCATCATCAGCCTAATGCAGTTCGCATTTTGGTCGCCGCCGTTTATATTAAGCGTTATTTTTTGGACTATTTGCTGTATCAGCCTCATCATCTTGTTCAAAAAATTCATTACGCGTTACTGGATGAATGTTTGGGTGATCATGGTGATGTTATTTCTGATAGCCACAACAGATAACCTGATCTTACAGGCATCGCGTATAGAAAGATGGCTTATGATGGCGATCGCAATAGCCGGTATAATAACAGGCACGGTTGTGGTATGGAAGGGCAAACGTAACGAACTGAGGGAGAAATGGATTGTGATCTCTATTGGCTTAATGACATTTACAGAACTGGCAGCGTTTACTGCTAACCTGTTCGGCAGGTATAATTTGTCGAAATCGCTGATGATCGCCGGTTACCTTAATGTGGTGGTTGCCATACTTTTCCTGTGGGTGGTTCGGTTGATCAACGAAGGCTTATTCCTGGCATTTAACGTTTACACCCGGCAGGACAAAAGATTGTTCTATATCAATTTTGATAAGGTTGGTAAAAAGATTCATCCGGTATTTTACATATTGCTTGTTGTGGGCTGGGGTGTATTGATAGGCCGCAATTTTGCAGGATTTGAATACCTGGCCAAACCACTGAGTGAATTTTTTAACATTGACCGCACCATTGGCGATTACACCTTCAGTATTAACAAATTGCTGCTGTTCATCTCCATCATGATCGCTTCCGTGATCATTTCAAAAATCGTATCCTTCTTCGCTTCTGACAATCATTTATCTGCCGACAAAGACAAAGATGGCGGCAAGGCCGGACTGGGCAGCTGGGTTTTACTGATCCGTATCACTATTCTTACCCTTGGCCTTTTCTTAGCTATTGCCGCGGCGGGGATACCGCTCGACCGCATCACCATTGTACTGGGCGCATTAGGTGTCGGTATCGGATTTGGCTTGCAAACGCTGGTGAACAATCTGGTTAGCGGGCTGATCATCGCTTTTGAAAAACCGGTTAACGTAGGCGACATCGTAGATGTTGACGGACAAGGCGGCACCATGAAATCCATTGGTTTCCGCAGCAGCGTAATTGCTACATGGGACGGCGCCGACCTGGTAATGCCAAATGGCGACCTGCTCAATTCGCATCTGGTCAACTGGTCATTGGCAGGTAATCGCAAACGGGTGAGCATAACCATTGGCATCGCCTACCATTCCGATCTTAATAAAGCCAGGGAACTCCTTACAGAGATATTGGGCAACGACGACCGGATCATGAAAATTCCCGCCCCCTTTGTTCAGTATGAACAATTCGGCAGCAGCGCTATTGATGTGAAAATATTTTTTTGGGCAAGGCAACTGAAAGATGCAGGCGCTATAAAAAGCGACCTTATTGTATCGATAAATGTCCTATTCAACGCCAATGGTATAGCTATACCGTTCCCGCAACAGGATATTTATTTGCATAACCCCGGTGAAACTGATCAATAATTATTTAGCATAACTTTATGATAAACAACGCGATACTTATAAATAACAAAATCCGTCGCACATAAAACTACCAATTACCTCCTGTTCATCAGCTTCACAATTATATCATGCCCCGCCAGCGCTAAAAAGGGCAACAATCATTTACAGCTTGCTGCGCAACTGGCCGTACCTACGGGGACCGTAAAGATTACAACAAAATGCATATTTTCGCAATATCGATCATGCGGAGCAACGGTATTCCCATTGACAACATACGTTAAATATTCTATATAACGGAAATAGTTATTGCCTGCCTAATTCCCTTCGAAGATGTGGCTGCCTGAATATTGTATTTACCTGGTTCAATAGCCCATTTCATAGATTTCACATCAAAATAAGCTAAATCTTTAATCGCAACGCGCAATTTAACCACAGTAGTTTTGCCTGCCCCTATCCAAACTTTTTTAAACGCTTTTAATTCTTTTTGGGCACGCTCAATGGCTGAAACAGGTTTGCTTACATATAACTGTACAACCTCTTTTCCTGAATATTTACCTGTATTTTTTATAGTAACAGTAACGGTTATAGTTTCTGCAGGGTTATATCGTTGTTTATTGGTATGGATGGCTTTGTAATCGTAACTGGTATATGAAAGGCCAAACCCGAAAGGGTAAAGGGGCTCAATTTTTTTTGTGTCATACCATCGATACCCTACCAATATACCTTCTTTATAATTTACGGTTAAATTTTCTCCCGGATATGCCATGCTTCCTGCCGAATGAGCCGGAGATTTGTCTAACGATTCCGGAAAAGTGAAAGGCAGTTTACCCGAAGGATTAACTATGCCTACCAAAACATCGGCCAGCGCATTCCCATTTTCGGCGCCATTATACCACGACCATACGATGGTGTGATTATTTTTTTTGATCGCGCCGATGTCATAAGGTGCACCGCCTATAACCACAACAATGGTTTTAGGGTTAGCAGCCGTAACGGCGTTAACTAAAGCCTGTTCACCAAATGGTAACGACAAGTCTTTTCTGTCGCGGCTTTCACTTTCATAATCGCGGTTGCCGCCAACAAACAGCAGGGCGATATCGCTTTTCTTAGCCTGGGCCACTGCTTCATCAATCATTACCTGATCGGCCGGATGCGTATCTGTATTAACATTGATGCCACCTTCCGGATCATAATCACCGGAATACCCCTGTGCGAAATTAATGGCTACCTGATTACCGAGCCTGTTTTTTAAGCCTGCAAGTGCAGTTACTTCGTAACGCGCTTTTACACCGGCACCAAATCCCCCCAAATGAAAGTTGCGTATGGCGTTGTCGCCAATTACAGCTATACTTTTAATAGCCGGCATATTAAGCGGCAGCATATTTTTTTTATTTTTTAGCAAAACGATGGACTCTACAGCTATATCGTACGCGGTTTTGCTATGTCCGGGTGTATTTATTTTCCCTGCAGGTTTATTGTTGCTCAATGATGTTTTATACATTACCCATAAAATGCGGCGCACTTTATCATCAATAACTTTGATGCTTACCTGGCCGGCCTTAACCGAATCGAGCAGCTTGTTTGCAAAATAATATTCATCATATTTTTCGCCCGAACCCATTTCAACATCTAAACCGTTGTTCGCAGAGGCAACAGTGCTGTGCGTACCTCCCCAATCGCTCATTACCAAACCTTTAAAACCCCACTCCTGCTTTAATATTTTGTTTAACAGATAATCGTTCTCAGCGCAATACTCACCTCTTATTTTATTATAGGCCGACATGATCGTCCATGCGTTACCCTCAGTTATGGCGGCTTTAAAGGCAGGGAGATAAATCTCCCTTAATGTGCGTTCATCAATTTCAACGTTTACACGCCCGCGTTCAACCTCCTGGTTATTTACCGCATAATGCTTAACACACGCAGCCACATGCTGGCTTTGAATACCTTTTACCGCACTTACGGCCAGCCGCGCATTTAAAAACGGGTCTTCCGAATAGTATTCGTAAGTGCGTCCATTAAGCGGTGTACGGGTTATGTTAAATGCCGGCGACAACAAGACCTGCTTGCCGCGGATCAGCGCTTCCTCACCAATATCATGACCGTAGCGATATAAAAGATCGGGGTTCCATGTGGCAGCCATTGCCGATCCGTTAGGAAAAAAAGTGGCCGAATCAGTAGCTAAATTTGCCGATCCCCAACCCGGTTTTACCTCTTCGCGCACACCCAGCGGCCCATCGTCGCTCACTAAGTCAGGAATGCCCAAACGTTTAACACCGGCGGATGAGAACAATCCATTGGCGTGAACCATCGCGATTTTTTCTTCCAATGTCAGCTTTTTAATAATAGCCGCTATCTTAACGTCTACAGTGTTGGTTGCTTTCTTTTGTGCTGTTGCATTTAAACAGGCGGCAAACACTAACACGAAGGTTATATATCGTAGTTTTTTATGTTTCATAGTAAGAAGTACAGGTGTTAATTTACAAGATGCTTTATATTGAAAACAAGCAATTGATATATAATTCGGATATTATTAATTCAACCAAACCTAAATAATTTAGTTACCGGAGCTTGATACTTATATAGCAAAGTCTGATCATTTTTTACCATCAGCTATCAAAAAAATAACAGAGCGTGGAGGAGCCGAAATTTTAATTCCCCCGCTTATGGCTGCAGCATTTGCAACCAGCTTTGTATAATTCTCAGGTCCGCCGGAAGCGCCAACGGGGCCATTACCATTGATATATACCTTACGCGAAAATTCGCCATTATCGGTACCGCCAATCAGTGTGTAATAATAATATTTAGTACCCGGAGCAAAGTTTTTGATATTGATGGCAACCACTTGTGAGGCTGTACCTTTGTTAACCAAAATTACACCGGCCTGGCCCGATGTAAATGACGATGCGTAACTAATCACATCGCTGCCGGTGCTTATTGTTGATGCAACCATCCTATCGCCAAAATACTTCTGGAAATAGTACATATAAAAAAATGCAGGGCGCGGGTTCCACATGGTGGCGTTATCAGGCTCGTCGCCCTTACTGAACAGGCCATGATCATCGCCGATTGCCCATCCGTTTGCCAAATCCCAGCGGCAGGCCATGCCGAACTGATTTTTCAGCATCTCGCCCAAAACCATTGTAGCATGAATACCTGCTATGTTTGATACCATTTGTTTTGACCCGGTAGCAAACAGGTTCCATTCGGTTAGCGCGATGGGTTTTAGCGCTACGCCGCCCTGGGTAGTGGTGGTATTCATCCAATCCATAACTGCTTTTGTTTCTGCAATCGGCGAGTTTAAGATTGTGGTGGCATCTAAATTAGTTTGCGGGGTGTAGTAATCATGCACAATATAAAAATCGGGATAGTTACCCGCCGATGCGAAAACGCCCGAATTCCAGGTTTTATCAACACTGTTCCATGAATTTACCGGATCTGTTTGAACTAATTGCGCGCCAATTTTTATTTGCGCTCCCACTTCGCTTGCTGCTTTGCGCATCGAATCAGCAAATACTCTAAAATGCTTGCCATACAATTCGCCGGTTATTATTTTAGGCTGTCCATCTTTATTTTTAGCTACATCAATTTGCCAGCCTGCCTGCCACGGGCCATTACTCTCGTTACCAATTTCCCAGTATTTTGTTCTTCCCTTATCGTACCGTACCCAATTTGCGGCATGATGCGCGGCAATCTGATCGGGGTGTTCGCCGATACCATAGCGGGCATAACTGTAATTAACCGTGATAACTCCCGTGCTATTGGTTTGTTGCAGTGCATTATAATAATTATCCAAGGATATTGTCCAAGCGGCTGTATTATTGCCCAGCCAGTAGGCTTCGTTATAAGTGTTGCCATCCTGATTATATAATGTTGCCGGCGCATCGGCGGGTCGTACGCCGTCCCAAAAATAAATGCTGCTGATATTGCCGCCAGGAAAACGCAGTATATTGGGCGAAAGCTCTTTAATACTGTTGATCAGTTTAGGCTCGGTAACCATTTGCCCCATATAGGGGTTAATATTATTGCCGAACAGGTATTTAGATACCTTTGTGATCACATTGCTGTAATCAACATTAACGGTTATGGCTGCGTTGCCCGCTGGCTTGGCTATGTCTGCACCTGTAGGCAGTACTAAAGTTTTCGGAGCCCAGTCATCTAAAAAAAACCCTGCTGATTTGGCAACCGCCGGATCCTTTTGTGGCACTACGCTTACCGTGGTATCGTTGGGTATTACTGGTGTTGGCTGTGTTACGCTTTTACCTTTTGAACATGCAGCCACCAATAACACCAGGCAGGCGGCAACAATATATCTGTTTCTCATTTTTACATATTAATCCGATCATATTTGAGCCCGGCAGCTATATACAGCCGGGGCCAAAAATGAGTGGGTCTAAACTATTTTACAATTTTCACTACTCTTATATTATCAATGGCAGCCGTAAATTCGGTAACCGGTTTAGAAGTATCGTTTATAAACCAAATGTTCATACCGTTTCTGCCACTTGCTCCTACCAGCTCGGTTATTGAGCCTACCGGATCGCCGGAGCCATTATCTTTACGGAAATTAGAAAGTGGTATAGTTACGGTCATCCAGCCATCGGTAATAAATGGCGTTGTCGAGCCATTGGCATTTTTCCATGGCGTGTACACCCCTATAAAGTTAAAACTATAGTTAACTGCTACATAAATAGATCCATTAGTCCATGGTTTGGTTTTTGGTACCGAAATTTCAAATTTCACGGCATAGCTTGATAACGGAGCGTTAATATCTGCAGCAGGCACCCACTGGCCTTCGCCCATGTTTACACCACGGCCGCCCGCATACCATTCAAAATTATTGGGGGCAAGGTTACTTGCAGTAATCACATTATAATTTCCATTATTACCCGGGAAATCAGTCGAACTGTTTTTGGTATCAGACCCCCATGGATAGGTGTTGATATTATCCCAGTTGTTAAACACGCCTGTGGTGTAATTATGTACAATAAAGGCAGAGGTATCGCCGCCTGAATTTGTAGTGACCGAAACGGTACCACCTGTGGTTAAACCCGCAGGTACAGGAAGCGTGATGTTTGTACCATCATTTGATGCACGGTAGCCGGTTATATCAACACCTGCATAGGTCACTTTTTTAATAAAGAAAAAGTTAAACCCGTTAATCTTCACGGAATCGCCTGCATTGGCGTTTTCATTTGATACGCCGGATATGCTTGGTGCAGGCGGTACAATAGAAAAAGAGAAGGTAGTTTGCCCATGATTGGTAACATACTCAATAGTGTTCAGCTTATCTGAAGGTACCGACGGGAAAGCGATAACCGCAGGAATTAAAGCTATGGCGCTGGTATCAGAAAACCAGGCATCGTTAAAAGCACCTTTAACACCATCAAAACTAATGGAAAGCGCACCCTTTAAATTGCGGCCCGATATAACTACCCATTTCCCTGTACCCACACTGGATAGCAACGAATCACCCGGACTGGCCACATAGTTGCGTATAGCGGTAATAACCGGTGTCCCTTTCGAAACATTATTATCGTCCTTTTTACATCCCAACTGTATAAAAAGCACCATGACCAACAATGTGAGCATCCGGTAACTTTTGGTATAGTATTTTGATTTTTTCATGATTTAAGAATTATTTATAAATGATTCTGAATACAGCTAATGCTAATAATAAGGTACCGGCTCTTCCAATAATTTCGGATCGGCAGTTTGATCGTTTGCCGGTATAGGCAAGGTAAAATTGGCTATAGTGGCCGGTGTAATGATCAGATTATTTTCCACTGGTGTTTTTATCCCTGTACCCGGGCTGTAGGTAAATTGCTTTCTGTTTTGCCCGTTGATGGCATTAATTGCCGCCTGCGGGTCGTAATACGAAAGGCGAACAAGATCAAACCAGTACTGCCCTTCAAAAGCCAGCTCTACACGCCTTTCTTTCCTAATGATTGCAGGCGTAAGACTGGTTATTTTATCAACCCCCGCCCTTTCGCGTACTGCATTAAAATACTGTAAGGCCTGGCTATTGGTGGTTGAGGCATTATTGCCTAATAAAGCTTCCGCATATATTAAGTACACATCAGCCAAGCGCAATATGGCATTGTGCTGGGTTGATGACCATAGATCCATAGTAGGTGCATTATTGTCGGCCGCTGTACCTACCACATGCTTTTTAACGTTTACGCCAGTGGCGGTGTAACCGCCGCCAGCCGCGTTCAGTTCGGGATATTTATCACCGGTAAGCATATAAGTGGCTTTTCGGCGTATAGAATCCTGCGCAGTATATAATGCTGCCAGATCAAGCGTTGGGCCAATAGCGCCACCCCAGCCTCCGCCACCGGTAATAATAGAACTGCTTGGGGCAAACTGTGTTTGTATGGCATTGCCATTACCATATCCAACTCCCGGAGCCCATTGAAAGGCAAATAATGATTCGGGATTATCATTAAACTGGGTGCGAAAAACGTTATAGTAATTTGGTAATAGCGTTAAACCGCTGGTATTACAAACATTACCGGCATAATAAGCGGCACTATCCAAGTCTGATTGATTGCGGCTACCATTTTGGCCTAAACCGGCACGGATTAAATAAACCTTGGCCAACATCCCCTGGGCCGACCATGTGGTTACCCGCCCAGGCTGATCGGTACGTGGTAAGTTAGCGGCAGCAAACCTTAGATCATTTATAATGAATTTGTAAACATCAGTAAGTTTGTGACGTGGCACTAAGGGATTGGCTATCAGCTTATCATTGTCCTCAATAATGGGTACTGCGCCCCATAACATGGCTAGGTGCATGTAGGCTGTGGCACGCAGAAACTTTAACTCGCCCAATGCACCGTTTTTACCTACTATGGCTACACTATCAGGCAGCTTTGTATTGATGGCTTTTATATTGATGTTGCAATGTGCTACAATATCATAAAAACACTGCCACGATCCTGTTATATAAGTATTTTGACTGGTGATAGAAAAAGTGGTGAACTGTACCAGATCGGCATTATACGGCTGCAGCATGTTGCCGCTCATAATATCGCCCACCCCTAACAGCGGGAAATTGTTCCAGTTGAACCATGGCTGGGCATACAGGGCCGCCGTGGCCAACCGCAGATCTGATGTGCTTTTATAAAAGTTATCTGTTGTAATACCGGTTAAAGGGGGCCTGTTAAGGTAATCTTTTTTGCAACTGCTTATCGCGATAACACTGACAAGCAACAGGAATATATTTAGTTTAATAAGTTTCATAATTATCAGTTTTAATTATTTAGCGATACGTTAAGGCCAACTGAGTAAACGCGCGGCTGTGCGTAATAGCCATTATCAATACCTGCCGCCAAAGGATTCCACGAACCTATCTCCGGATCGTAACCGGTATATTTTGATATGGTGAATACGTTGGTAACGTTAACATATACCCGCAGCGATTTTAAATGGATCTTGTTTACAAGGCTGTTTGAAAAGCTATAGCCAAGGGCAATGCTCTTACATTTTAAATACGAACCGCTTTCAATGTATTTGTCAGAAAAACGCTGATTATCATTACCGCTGCTTTGGCTTATCCGTGTTATAATGGTGGATGGATTGGTTATATATACGTTATTGATATCTGAGGCTGAACCGGCCGGGTCGATCAACCCGATCCTGGCATAATTGGCCGCTGCAGGGAAATAACCAAAGTTTTGATTGGGGTTGTTACCGTTAACCTTTATTTGATTGTACACTTTATTGCCATAACTGCCGGTCATGAAAACATTCAGGTCGATATTTTTATAGCTGAAGCTATTGTTGATACCATACTGAAATTTAGGTAACGGTGAGCCTAAATAGGTTTGGTCGCTGGCGTCAATTTTACCATCACTGTTGAGATCCTTAAATATAACATCACCTACCCAAACGCCGCCCGAGCCGGGAGTGATAGGAATTGCACCACTTCCGTTTTGCGGCAATGCAGGGTATTTGGAAAAATCGGCGGCATCTTTATAAATCCCCAATACCTGGTAACCGTAAAATTCACCGATTGACCTGCCCACCACTGTTTTGGTAACCGAGCCGTAAATGGCAGGCGTACCATCAACCAAATTAAGCACCTTATTGATATTGCGCGATAAAGTGATATTGGTGTTCCAATTAAAACTATTCGATTTAACGTTTTGGGTTGACAAGGTAAATTCAAATCCCTTATTGCTTACCGCACCTATGTTAACATAAGGCGCCTGTACAGCACCCGGCGAATAGCCGCCATTAGGAAAGGTACCCGAATAATAAGGTAGTGTAAGGCTTAATAACAGGTTATCTGTTTTACGGTAATACGCGTCAACTGAAAAGCTGATTCGGCCCTTTAGAATAGTAGCGTCAAGCCCGCCGTTATATGACTTTGTAGTTTCCCACTTAATATCCGGGTTGCCTGTTGTAGTAGTAATTTGCGAATTACCCGACAAGCCTGTTGCTATCGTATTTAGGGTTGAACCATAAGCGTATTCAGCAATATTCTGATTATTTACCAAACCATAACCTACACGTAATTTCAGGTCATTAATAGCTTTAACATCTTTCAGGAAACTTTCATGATTCACTTTCCAGGCCAAAGCGCCGGAGTAAGTGGTGTTCCACCTGTGGGCTTCTGCAAATTTAGATGAGCCATCATGACGCACGGTGGCTGTAAGCAGGTACCGGTCATCATACGTAAAATTCGCACGGCCAAAATAAGCTTCTAATGATCCCTGACCCTTTACGCCTGTGTTAGTTGCCGTAGTAGCATCACCGCTGCTGATTACCTGCACGTTATTACTTGCAAAATTAGTACGCGTTGCCGATACACCATTGCTTTTTAGCAATTGGGCCTCATGGCCCGCCACCACATTTACATAATATTTACGGGCAAACGTATGCTGGTAGGTTAAGTAGTTAGAAATGGAATTGTAGAAGTTTTGAGCACTTGTAGCCGTACCGCTATTGGTATTTTTAGTATAAGCGCCCATTACGTAGGTAGGGTTAAAGTAATCTTCGGTAGCGAAATCAAAATTACCGGCTACTTCGTTTCGCAGCGTTAGGTCTTTAGTAAATTGAATTTCGGCGTATGCATTTCCCAATAACTGGTATCTGCTTTTCAAATCCTTTACAATGGTTGCTATCGCAAAGGGGTTGGTACCTGTTGCACCGTAAATATTAGGGTCGTTACCAC
Organism: Mucilaginibacter gynuensis; assembly: GCF_039541195.1. NCBI lineage: Bacteria > Pseudomonadati > Bacteroidota > Sphingobacteriia > Sphingobacteriales > Sphingobacteriaceae > Mucilaginibacter > Mucilaginibacter gynuensis. The sequence continues at coordinate 214,763 of NZ_BAABFT010000007.1, read as the reverse complement.
CCCAGGTACCATCAGGATTTTTCACGGCAACGTCGGGCGTTTGGTTAAGTGCCTGCAGAATTACCCCGGTATTTGTAGTCGCTACATTTTCTACCACATGCCCCATCTGCGTGTTTATACCTACTTTTAACCAGTTGGTGGTTTTGTTATCGATATTCGCTTTAACTGAGATCCGTTTAAAGTCTGACCCCAATGCTATACCTTGCTGAGAAAAATAGGTTCCGGACAGGTAATATTTGGTGCGTGCATCGCCACCGCTAATGGCCAGGTTGTGGTTTTGCATAGGTGCGGTACGGTATAAGGCTTTTTGCCAATTGGTACCCACGCCCAAATACTGCGGATTGGCAAACTGCGGACGAACATCATAACCTATAATTGCCGATTTCTCGTTCATAAAGGTTGCGTATTGACGCAGATCCATCACATCATAATAGCCGGGTAGCTTTTGCCATCCTCTGTAACCATCATAACTGATCTGCGGCGCCCCTGCTGTTCCTTTCTTGGTGGTGATAATAATTACTCCGTTTGATGCCTGCGAGCCATAAATAGCGGTTGCCGAGGCATCTTTCAGCACATCAATAGAAGCAATATCTGATGGATTGATAGTGGATAAAGGATTGGTGCCATTGCCTGGAATTGCCGACTGACCGTTTGGGGGTACTTGCACACCATCAATAACATACAATGGCGGCGCACCCAGAAATCCTCCTAAACCACGGATCTGCACATTGACATCGCCGCCGGGCTGGCCCGATACCTGTTGAATCACCACGCCAGCTACCCTACCCTGTAAAGCCTGGTCAAAGGTGGTTGCTTGGGCTCGCATAATATCACTTGCCTTTATTGACGATACCGCACCGGTAAGATCTGAACGCGCTCTGGTACCATAGCCTATTACCACCACTTCACTTAATTCGCTGGTTGATGACTTAAGTGTTACATTGATAATAGGGTTTGAGCCCACATAAATTTGCTGAGTGGCAAAGCTCAAAAAGCTAAACACCAGCACATCGCCCTGTTTGGCGTTAATGGTATAAGTACCGTCTGTACCCGATACCGCACCGGTAGAAGCGTCTTTAATTTTTACCGTTACCCCGGGCAGCGGCATTGAGTTGTCTGAACTGGTGATTTTGCCGGTAATTTTAATGGTTTGGGCGTAGCCGTCAAGGCTTAGCACCAGTAAGGCTGCCACCAGCAATACACCATATGTTAATTTTCTTCGTAAATGTTTTTTCATGTTAAAATTGGTTCATTTTTGGTTTGATCAATAGGTTAGGTAATGAGGGATTTAATGTAAGTTTTCATTCATAATTCGTTGTTTAAAGGATTAGCTATTTATTAAATAACATGTTTAAAAATTACGCTAACATATATGCTGCTTTCTCCGCAATCGATTGTAGAGAAACAGGCTATATTACAGTGTATACTGGCAACATGTCATTTATCAAAAATCTGCTAATCCCGGTTTATGGGAATTGGTTATACAATTGGTTAATAATGCAGGCAAATGGCTGAAAACCGTTACCTGTATTATTATTGCATGAAGATATAATGCATTATTTTAGAGGAGTGGAACATTTGTAATTATTGATGTAACAAATGTTTATCAATATATAAAACACTCATTTAAAGATACTTATGATTGCAAAATTGGGTTTCCGATTTAGAAAATGCACTATTATCAAATTACTCACAGGTTGCCCGGCAGAAACATACCTGCAAGGCAATGGCTGTTCGGATATTGATGAACAGAAACTTATAAGCCAAACATGTTAGCAGCAATCGCTGTACATAAACCCGCAATGGACCGCATCTTAGTAAGATGCGGTCCATTAGTATTCGTAATACCCGATTGTATCACATAGTGATCAGTAGCACGAACTACAGCTTAACAACAAGCATTTTACCTGTGTAGGTTATCTTTTTATCGGCTTTGAGCACTTCAGTAGGGTTTGAGCCATGCGCGCCGTTCACCAGCACTATATTGAACTTACGCGTTTTAAGCATTCCCACATAACTACCCTTGGTATTGGAAATGGTGAGTTGATGCCGCGCATCATCATAACTCAGCTTAAAGGTTGCAAATTTGCCATTTTCGTAATCGTAATTTTCATTCTCATCACTATAGTAAGTAAAATCGCCGTTTGCACCCGGGTAAATTCGCAGTTCAATGGTATCATCGGGCTTTTCGGTAGCATATTGCATTACCGGCCCCATCGGTATTATAGAACCCGCCTTTACATACAGCGGCATGGTTTCAATGGGTGCAGCAGCAGCAATGGTTTCACCACCTTTATATATCTTACCTGTCCAGAAATCGTACCATTGCGCGCCTTTTGGGAAATATACCTGCCGGGTTGTTTTACCTGCCGAAGCATTGCTGCCGGTATACAATTGTTCGGTTACCGGGTTGGCCATAAACGCCGGACCAAACATATACTGATCAGGTATATTGTAAACGTTTGCATCATTCCTGAAATCAAAGGTCAGCGCACGCATAATGGTGTAATTTTCCTGCGTTACACGGCCGGCAAGGGAATAGATGTAGGGCAGCAGGCGATAACGCAACTGATCATATTTCAGCAGGATCGCTTTTGTTTTATCATCCCAGTTATTAGAAAACATAGCCCGCTCACCCTTGCCGTGGATTCGGAAAATTGGCGAGAAGGCACCGAACTGGAACCAACGGGTGAAAAGCTCCCGGTTTTCGGGTTTCGACCAATCCGGTGCACCCCATTTATAATGATAGCCGCCGATGTCCGACGTCCAGTACGGAATGCCCGACGCGCAGGCGTTAATACCCTGTGGTACCTGATTCTTAAAGTTCCAAAAGGTACATTCAATATCGCCCGACCATAATGTAGAGGCATTACGCTGCTCGCCGGCAAACGACTGCCTTACTAAAAAAAAAGCTCTTTTACCCGGTATATCCATGCGCCAGCCCTGGTATACTCCCTTTGTATGTTCTAATGAATAGGTGTTAAAGTAATCTATACCCTTACCAATTGAAAAGTTGGCCTTACGGCGTTCATCTAGCAAGAGGCCGTTATCGGGTTCGCATTGATCTATCCACCAGGCATCCCAATCATAACGTTTTACCAAACTATCCCTGGCCTGCTGCCAATATAGTTCACGTGCTGCAGGGTTATGAGCATCGTAATAAGTATCGAAGGTATGGGTTACCACATTGTCCCAGGTTATGCTGGTTAAACCACCCATTTTTTCCAGCGCCGTGTAATTGGGTGTACCCTTACCAAATACCGGCCATATAGATATCATGGCATGTATGTTAGATTTGTGCAACTCGTCGACCATTTTTTTAGGATGAGGGTAACGTTCGGGCTTCATAATGTGCGAGCCGATGGGCAATGGATCCCAATAGTACCAGTCCTGCACAATTACGTCAACCGGGATGTGGTTATTGCGGTAATTATCTTTAACAGTAAGTATTTCTGCTTCACTCAAATACCTGTCTTGCGATTGAAATAATCCATAAGCCCATTTTCCATACATAGGTGCTTTGCCGGTTGCAGTGCGGTAAAGGTTGATAATACGGTCGAAATCAGGTCCGTAAAAAAAGAAATAATCAACCTGCCTGCCACTTTCAGAAACATACCTGAATTTAGTATTACCATTTTCTCCTCCATAAAAATTGGAGGCCGAATAGTTATCCCACATTAAACCATAACCTCTGGTTGAAAGCATTACAGGGATGGCACCCGTTAAATACTTAATGGCCATATCCTGGTTACGGCCTTTGTTATTGATAGACAAGGAATCTAACGGGTGGCAACCCAATCCAAATAAACCCTCATTGCCCGGTGAATTAAACGCCGTACTACAATTATAGGTATCTATACCCGCAATGGTTGCCGCCTGCATGGTTTTGCCGCCTGTTTTACTTTCTGAAGTAATCAGTTTACCATCCGTGGTAAAATAACTGATAGCATTTGTTGCTTTATTCACCACAATTTTCAAACGCGTGGTTGCAACAATTATACTGCTGACGGCATCGGTTACCTTGAATGCCGTAGCCTGTTTCCACTTGTTACTTACAACCAGCGAAGCTTGATCAGAAAACGAATCGAATATGGTGTATTTCACCTCAATGATATCGGCGCTGCAAATCTTTATCTTCAGGCGGCCTTTATCTAAATTAAAAAGTACACCGTCCGGCTGCTTTTTAAAATTGCGTATAGCAGCATGGGTTTGAGTTGTAAAAATGATACCTATGAATACCATTAAAAAAAGAGCGGCCCTTTCCGCAGCTGCCTGGAAATTACGATGTGACATCATGTAAATGCTTGATATGAGATTAACTGGTTATTTAAAAGTGAAGATAACAGCCGGCATATAACACAAAGGGAACATTTGTAACTAAGCATGTAACAGATGTTTACTCAAACCTAATTATTTGATATATAATTCACTATTTACACTTTAACGCACTAAAAGCTTAAACTTCATGATGCTGTTTTCGCTTTTGCAGCACAAATTCGGATGGAAGCAAATCAAATTCCTCTTTAAATGATCGGGCGAAATATTGAGGTGTATTAAACCCAATTTCATAGGCAACCTCGGCAATATTCATTTGACTATGTTCCAGCAGGTAAGCCGCTTTCCTAAGCCTCAACAACCGAATATATTCAACTGGAGTTTTACCGGTGATGCTGAGTAATTTTTTATAAAGCGTATTACGGTTCATGCCGAAATGCCTGCTCAGTTCATTTACCGAAAGTGATGGATTGAGCATATTTTCGCCGATGTAGGTTACAATCTCCTTTACGAACTTTTCATCAATTGATACTATGGCAGGCTCGTTCACCTGCACATCCAGTTGCCGTGCATAGGTTTTTTTAAAGCTTGCCTGTAGGTTTAACAGATTCTTTATTTTTGATATAAGAATTTCGAAATTAAAAGGCTTCGTCATATAGTCATTCGCGCCAATTTCCAAACCTTTCAATTCTTCTTCTTCGCCAATAAGCGCGGTAAGCAATATTACCGGGATATGTGATGTACGGCTGTCGTTCTTTACCTTTTTGCAAAGGTCCTTACCATTCATCTCGGGCATGCTAATATCACTCACCATAATATCCGGGTGCAGGGCAAGTGCTTTTTGCCAGCCTTCCTTGCCGTTTGATGCCTCAATGATATGAAACACTTCTTTTAAATTATCTTTTAAATAGAACCTGAAATCGTCATTATCTTCAACCAGCAACACGGTTTGTTTTTTACTTGCTTTTAATGGCCTTTTTTGTAACTCACCGCTTCTTGTTAGCACGGGATCATCACCTTTTACTTCTATTTCAGAAGGCATCAACTCATCAATCATAACCGGTATTTGAACAATAAAGCAACTACCCTCTCCCGGCTTACTTTCTACCAGGATTTCACCCCCATGCATAGCAACAAACTCCTTAGTAATAGCCAAGCCAATACCGCTACCCTGATTAAGCATAGAGCCGGGTATATCATTTTGAAAGAACCGTTCAAAAATGCGTTTATGCTTATCCTTAGGTATGCCTATGCCGGTATCTATTACCTTAATTTCTAAAAATTGTGATTGTTGTTCATTGCCAGCCATAACGCTATTCAGCAAAACACTAACATGACCGCCTGATGGCGTAAACTTGAAGGCATTGGAAAGCAGGTTAAACAGGATACGCTCAATTTTATCATGATCAAAATTGGTTTTAAGGCTATCTGCTTCCGTATCAAAAATGAACCCTATCCCCTTTTCTTCGGCAATATCTGTAAACAGAAGACTTATCTCTTTTATAAACCTGATGATATCGCCAGGCTTGTTATTAAGCTTTAGTTCAGCCACCTCCATTTTCCTAAAATCAAGCAACTGGTTAACCAGATTGAGCAAACGCCTGGCATTTTTCCTGATCATATTAAGTTGTAGCTTCTGATCGGCCCCGCCGGCTTGGGTCAGCATCTTATCAACCGGTGCCAAAATGAGCGATAAAGGCGTTCTGAACTCGTGGCTCACATTAGTTAAAAACTTGGTTTTGAGCCGGTCAATCTCATGCATACGCTCAATTTCCTGCCGTTCCTGTTCTATAATAAGCTGGGTTTCCTTTTTTTCCCGCTCGGCAGCAAATTCGTTTCTTATTTTTTGAATCCCCCGTTGCCGAATCAATAACAACGCGCCAAAAAATAAAACTGCATACACCACGTAGGCTAATGGCGATTTCCAAAACGGCGGTTTGATGTTGATATTTAATGATATGTAATCATTGCTCCAGTTTCCGTTTGTGGAGGTTCGCACCTTAAAAACATAGCTGCCTGCATCGAGGTTGGTATAGGTTGCTTTACGAACAGTGTTATCGGCATTTATCCATCCCTTGTCAAAACCCTGCATAATATACTGGTATTTTGCTTTATGAGGATTAAAAAGGTTAAGGGCGGCAAATTCAATGGTAAAAACGTTCTCGTTATGATGTAAGGTAATGCTACTGGTTGCTGAAATAGCTTTGTTAAGAATAACGTGACCATTAAAATCTTCACTGGCTGTTACACTTTTATTAAATAACAATAAGTCGGTAAAAATTAACCTGGGTTTATTTATCGCCGGGCGGATACTCCGTGCATCAATAATATTAAACCCGTGCCCACCACCAAATATCAGCTCGCCTGCGCTTGTTTTAAGCGCCGCATTTACATTAAACTCACGCGCCTGCAGGCCATCAGTTTCGTCAAAATTTTTAAATTGATAAGTATAACCATTGCCTTTAGGTGTAAGGCTTATCCTTGAAATCCCTCCCGAAGTACTCAGCCACATATTGTTGCTGTTATCTTCCAGTATATTTAGTACAGAATTGTCGGGAAGTCCGTTTTGCGTAACCATTGAGGTAAACTGATTCGTTTTGGGGTTCAGGATGCTTAGCCCATCACGGGTAGCTATCCACATCAGTCCGCGGCTATCCTGGGTAATACTGTTTACATTATCGCTGATAAGACTGTTAGCTATCCCCTCTTCGTGCCTGTAATGAATGATTCGATCCGTCTTTTTTGATATTTTGTCTACCCCAAGATATCCTCCTACCCATATATCGCCTTCGCTATCCTCAAATATAGAAGATACATAAGGCGACCTGATCTGCGTTTGACTAAACGGATGATGAAATATTTTGGTAGCGGGATCAAACACATCCAGGCCGCCGGCAAAAGTACCCACCCATAGTTTGTTCGATGAATCTTCAATTATGCTGTAAATCCTGTTGTCGGCAACAGATGTGGCAACATTATCCTGGTGCTTGTAATGTGTGAAGGTATTACCATCAAAGCTATCCATCCCGCCAAAATAAGTGCCTATGTAAAGCGTTTGATCGTGGCTGATACAAAGGCTGACAATAATATCATTGCTAAGGCTTTTGCTGTTTTGCGGATCATGCTTGTATTGTGTGTATTTACCTGTTTTACGGTTCAAATAAATTAGTCCGCCGCCATTGGTGCCTATCCATAAGTTGCCGTTTTTATCTTCGGCAAATTTATCAACGTCCTCAAAGCTCAAACTCCCGGGGTCTGAACCGTAGTGTTTGTATAGCGGAAACCGGAGAATATTTTTATGGTAATAGCTTATTCCCTCTTTAAAACTACCGGCCCACATAATCCCGGAGTTATCCTTATACAGCATCACACTGTTTTGCTTTAACGATTTGGGATCATCTTCACGGTGCTGCAAATAAGTTATCTTAAAATCATGTTTATTCAGCACATTGATGCCGCCATGATCGGTAGCTATCCAGATCGATCCATCGTCGGCCTGCACAACGGTATTTATTACATTAGTGTTTAAGCTGCTTCCCGGCGTTTCTTTATCAATGTGCTTTACAACTTTGGTCGTGGTATTAAAATAAAATACCCCCATGTCAATGGTGGGTGCATATAACCATATATCATCATCTTTATCAATAGTAAGGGCGTAATCCTGCACTTTTATGCCCGGTGCTTGATTAACAATAGCTTTTTGATACGTAATGCTTTTCAAGCCCGCATCCATCATTTCAACAACACCGTTGTCATAAGCAATCCATAAATTGCCATTAGAGTCTTCAACTATGTCAACAACATTATTGGCATAAAGTGCAGGACGGGAACCGGCTGTATTGTTGTAATGATACGTTTGCCGATTGGCTTCGTTGTATCGGTAAATACCATTATTATCATAAACAAACCAATAATTACCTTTACTATCTTTCTTTATCTTCATGAGTGTGCCCCAAGGTAGCTTCAATGCGTTAAGCACCTGCGTTACATCACTGTAAAACTGTTCGGTATCAGGGTTGTAAATGGAGATACCTGTACGCGTTAAGATCCATAAGTTTTGCCCGGGCCCATCAAATATGTTTACTATAAAGTTGTCTTTAATTGAATTTTTGTTTACAGCATCATGTTTTAATACCTTAAAGGTATAACCATCGTACCGGTTAAGGCCCGAAAGTGTACCGAACCACATAAATCCTTTGCGGTCTTTATAAATACAATTCACCTGGTTGTGCGACAAGCCATTACTGATATCGAGGTGCGAAAATTGGTATCTATTATGTTGCGCGTAGGTTGTACGGAACAAACCCACAATTATTGCAATTGCTACAAGTACTCTCAATGGTTAATAATGGTTAAAACAACACGAATACATAAATCTACCGAAATAAATGTATCTGCCAAACAATTGTTTAAGTAAAGCTGAGCAATAAAAATTCGTAATGTGAGAATCGAAGAGCAATGCAAAACCTGCAAGTCGCCTAAGTTGTATAATCCGCAAGGCTCGGATATACAATTCCGTATGCATTAACCAATTCAGCATATCAAGTAGCCAGGCTTATAAACGTGGTAAACCTTTTACCTCCGGTTTAAATTATCTGAAAAATTATAGCCAGGTAAACTGAAACAAAAGGCTTTTTGTACCGTACAATAGCTGGTACGGACAAGTGCTTAATTGCCTAGTAATAGACGACGATCCTGAAGTGAACGCCTATGTCTGCAGGATGGTTGATCAAACACCCTTCCTAATCTGTTTGTAGAAAAAATAATAAGTCCGGTATACTGCATCAGCTGAAAGAAGCACTTCGCGCCACTCAGTAAATGAAAGTTGTTATCATTTGCCAGCAGAAAAATATTAAACCCGGCCTTAATGGCGATAATGCCAACGACTGTTTGCCCGGCTTAGTTCCGGGAACGCTCGTATGACCCGTACTCAGAACTAAGCTTTGATTTTTGGCAAACATGAATCTGTTGATGGAACTTCGTTAGATTACCCGACAATCACGGAATATAGATCACATTGCTTATGGAGCTTATCTAAATTAGAAAATGTAAAAGATACTAGCCTGTATACTATTGTTTTTAAAGTCGCCAAGACTTGCGGATGGTGTTTCAGACACTTTTTGTACACCATAATAGTACCGCGCATCTATTCCTAATCCTATTTTAGATTGATAGCCAATACCGCCCACCGCACCAAAATCAACTTTTTTGGCGAATTTCAAATCAGTTTTACCTCCAACATTTTCTTTTATCTTGAAACCTGCCTGGCCACCGGCAGCCAAGTAAAACCCGGAGTTCGTGCGATATTTAAAAAGGATGGGAACCGAAGCATAAGAAAGTTTAATATCCTGCATGCCGAGTTCTCCGCTTTTAACTTTAGCACCCTGAAGCGAATAAAGGAACTCTTCCTGTACCAAAAAATTATCGGTAAACTTATAAGCGACTATAAAGCCCGCATTAAAACCCGGAAGCGGGTCGGTGGTGAAATTGGCACTTGTAAAATTGCTATAGTTGCCTCCTGCTTTAATACCAAACTCTAATTTGCTCATGAGCTTTTGCCCAAAACTTTGATTTTCGGTAGTGGCAGAGGTCGACGTTGTTTGACTGAAACTTTTTAAGGATAACGATAATAAGATAATTAAATTCAAGATTAATTTTTTCATAAATTCTCTTTTTTACTGTGATTAATTAAGCCATGCTGACTAATTGCCGGCTGATATTTATCCAAAGGTGCGGCAGGGCAAACACGCATTACAGTAAAAAGCAAACGAAGCGGGCAAATCCACACCCGAAGGTGAATTGAAGCCCCTTTAAAAAAACGCTGATTAGAAATTTATGGAGTAAATTGCACTTTTGAGAAACGGATGGCACGTTATCCATTAGCAAGCCAGCTTAAAAATTGGGCTGCTCTTCCTTTACTCACTATTACCTTTTCCGGATGAGCGACCTTAAGATTTAAAGATAACTTTCTTGAAAAAAAGCTGGAAACATCAATGATCGATTTTCTGCAAACCAGGTATTGACGGTTGGCACGGAAAAAAGTACTGCCGGCTAAGCGTTCAAGTTCATCGAGGTTTTTATTTGGAAAATACGTCTTTCCGGAATGGGTGAGTAAGTTGGTAACGTTATTATCCAGATAGAACATAGCGATATCGTCAAGGCTGATTGGTATGATCTTATCCAGATGATAAACCAAAACAGAGGCGGCTTTTTGCCCTTCTTTTCCCGACAGCAATTTGAGCAGTGCATCATACTGGGGCATTTGATCCGTTGAGAATATCTTCCTTAATTGCATATATTTTTGTAGCGCGGCGTTCAATGTTTGGCGGGTAAAAGGCTTCAGGATATAATCTATCCCGTTGGCTTTAAATGCATCTAAAGCATACTCGTCATAAGCAGTACAGAAGATGACCGGAACGGAAACCGGCTCACTTACAAATATCTCGAAACTCAACCCATCACCTAACTGGATGTCGCTAAAGATAAGATCGGGCGCATCATTTTTATGGAGATAGGCAATACCTTCTTTTACAGACCGGAGTTTAACAATTTCAACCGTTTCGTCAATCAGTTTGCGTATATTCAATTCCAGGTCGTCAGCAACAATACCTTCATCCTCAATGATTACTATATTCATTACTTAATAATTTAATACTTACAGAAAATATACTTGCAGTTTCTTCAATAATTATTTCATTGCCGGAACATAGCTTATATCTTTCCGCAAGATTTGCAAGGCCATAACCGGTAGAAGCAACTTTCATTTTTTTCTTTTGAATATGGTTACTCACAATCAGCCATCCCGCCTGTTGACTGATCTTTACTTTGAGCGGATCCTCCAATGTGAAAGTATTATGCTTGATGGCATTTTCTAAAAGCGGCTGAAGCGAAAACGAAGGGAGATAATAATTATTAAGCGTTTCATTTGATACATCAATGGTGCAATCAAGCGCGGCTCCAAACCTGATACGCTGCATTTCCAGATAATCCATTAACAGAGCTACCTCATCTTTCAGCATAGAAATATTAGCGGTATTATGATAAATGGAGGCCCTCAAAAAGTTAGCCATGTGAACAATGTAGTCGTCGGCAATTTGGGTATCTTTATGATAAAGGGCTTTTAAAGTATTTAATGCATTAAATAAAAAATGAGGATGGATCTGCTGCTTTAAAGCCAGGTTCATCGCCTCTGCATTTGCTGTCTTCAACCGTGATAATTCAAGCTCGCTGTACATTTTGTGTTCATACAGCAACACAGAATCATGCAGTAAGGTTATGAGCGTATTAATTACAACTCCCGACCCGACGAAAGCGAAAAACGATCCAGTATCCAGAAAAGACCATGGAATATTCCCTGCATAACCAAATGCAGGTCTTAAGATAAGATAAATAAGTATACTGACCGGATAAGTTGAAACCCGTCGTAGCAGCGAAAACTTTTTAGACCTGATCGAATACTTTTTTGAAATAATGATCATGAGGGATATATCCGAATACCCTACCAGCAAAATTCCGGACATGGTAAGCAAAGTGTAGGCGATAACATGATGAACCGGCCTGTCTGTATTAGATGCAACCAGATAAAAAATGAATCCAATGATGATCGTTTGCAGCCATGTAAGGCGAACCAGGCGCTTTAGCGGTAATTTATCCTGCATGCATGCGAAGGTATAAATAAGTTATTGATGCTTAATTATTAAGATATTAAAGCGGGCAAAATCAAGGTTGAATATTTACCTGGCAACACTGAAGCGGACATGCTGCTTTAATATGATTACCGCAAAAATGCATTACAGCAATCTGATGTGATATTTTAAAACAAGCCATATGCAATTCACACTGTCATTTGCCCGCTTCGCTAAGTTTTCCTAACCACCCCTCTTCCGCCGCAAATAAGTTTGTGCCAAATAAAACATTAAAAATGAAAAAGATTAAAAAAGTGTTTAGCATTAACCTGTTAGCAGGTTTACTCATGATCTTCTTTGCTTCTACTATCAAGGCGCAGGAATTACCAGTTAAAATCACCGGCATAAGGTCATCAAAAGGAAAAATCATTATCAGCATATTTAAGGATGAGGCAGCTTACGAGGAACAGTTGCCTTATAGAAAAATAACCTTTGACAAAAACTCCATAGACAATGGAACAATGACGGTAAAGCTAACTCTGGAGCCAGGAATTTATGGCATAACCCTGCTGGACGATGAAAACGGTAATGGGAAAATTGATAAAAATATTATCAGTGTACCCAAGGAAGGATTCGGCTTCTCCAATTTTTTTATGGAGAAAATGAAAAAGCCATCATTCGACAATTTTAAAGTAGACCTGAAAACAAAGTCAAACATAGATATCCGGGTTAAGTATATGTAGTGCCCGGGCAACTTGTTTATGCAAAACAAAATCAAAGAAATAACACATCAGAAAAATCATGAAAACGACATCAATTTATAAAAAACTGCTTACTGGCGCCGCCTTGTTGATAGCAACAATAACTATTTCGTCCTGCAAAAAGAACTCGATCGATCCTTCCGGACAATTTAACATTAAGGTAGTAAACGCATCGGCTACTGCCGGGGCACAAAGCTTCACACTCGCAGGTAACGTATTGATAAATGGCGGCCTTAATTATATGGACGCTTCCGCCTATATCAATGCGACTTCCGGCAAAAACATGATCACGGAGTTTAAAAATGCCGGGACGAACTCGGTGTATGCATCCGGATCATTATATACAGCAAATGGTGTCAATTTCACCGTATACCTTGCCGGCACCGGATCAAATGCAAGAGTTAAAAATTTTGAAGACGACCTCGGCACTCCAAACAATGGCCAGGTTAAAATTAAGTTTATTCATTTAAGTGACGAGGCGCCAAACATTGTAACAATTAAAAACTCTAATGGAGATAATTATTCCAGTTCTCTCGTAAAAAATCAGGAAACAGGTTACAAATATGTATCTCCGGGGGTATTAACTATTGAGGTAGATGGCCTTACATCAAAAAACAATGTGGGTAACTATAACTTTACCGGTCTCGAAGCCGGCAAGATTTATACATTATATTTAACAGACGACGCTAATGGCAATGTGGTTATGAATAAGATAATTCACAATTAGGTGTGTTACTACTAATGTAAGTGCTGCTTCAATGCTAAAGTAGCACTTACATTAGTCTGTTAAGATAAGCTTAATTAGTTCACCGGATGACCGACCATATGGGAGTTTATTTTCTTTTACTGACTTTATTCAGACTTATTTGCTTTTGCCTGCTGCATTTGAACGTGATTTCCTCATGCAAAGTCAGCTGCTGATGCTTGGTGGATCTCCCCTGCACTCTGGCCCGCCACATTTTAAAACTGGATAATCTCATTTCCTTTCGCATCAGTTGAATAACCTGTTGTTCCGAAATCCCGAATTGTATTTTGATAGCATCAAATGGCGTCCGGTCTTCCCAGGCCATTTCGATGATCCGGTCCGTATCAACGGCATTAAAGCAAATGGCTTTATTCATATAGTTGGTGTGATTTCCGCTGCCAGGCTTTTAAGGTCCCCTCTGCTGCCAATGGTTTTTTTCTCATAATGCTCCAAATGGAAATGCTCCAGCTTTTGCAGCAGGTATTGCAAAGTAAACTTTTCGGCAACTGTGAGCCTGCCGGTGATGATCTTTCCTACGTAGTTCGTGTGCTCGAATACTTGGAATAATAGTTTTTTCCCTTCATCGGTTATGGCAATATGCTTGCTCCTTTTATCTTTGCTATCATCCCATTGCCTAACCAACCCCGATGCGATCAACCGCCGGATCACTTCGGTTCCTGAAGTTTTTTCCTGTAAATTATGAGCAATGAGCCCACTCTTTGATAAGTGTGGGTGCGTGAGTAAAATAGCCAGCGCTGTGAAATCTTCGGCGGTTTGCAATGACGTACCTTCCAGTGCTTTTTTGATATAAGACCGTGCATACCGGCTCATAAAAACAAACAACCGGCTAATATTATTGTCCAGCTGGTAGGCGATGTCCAATGCAGCACTGTTGTCATCACCAAACCTTACCTCGTTATTTACCCGGTTCTCACTATGCTCACCTACCCTATTCAGCAAAAAACCTGTAAAATCCTGCATAGAGATCTCCTTACCCTCGTTCTCTGTTTCCAGTTCGGCTACAAGATCGATCAATTGGTGAATAAGCGGGTATGATTTCATGTCCTGGTAAGATTAAGCATTGGGGCGATTTCAAATTTAGCTTCTTTTATTGAATTCCGGGTTTCGCAATTTAAAGGCAGCGTAGGCTTTTCTGTAAGCAGACCGGCTGTCACCCCGGGGTTTAAGCCCTTTAAGCGAATTGATAGTTCTGATCAGCGTCCGTTTATAGCCAGGCAGATCTCGTGCCCGGATATCCAGCATATCGGCTATTTCAGTACCCAACAGGTAACGCATAAGGCCTATAATATCGTTGGCGGTTGCCTTACTTTCATTAATAGACAGGAGATGAGCGGTCAGAGAGCGGGTCAGTTCCTTCCCGTGCGCCGAAGTACAGAACTGCCGCTCTTTGATCAGGAGGTCCAGCTGCTGTGCTGCGCGCGCGTTCTGCGGAATCAGGTCTTCATCTAAACCCGTCAGGTAACCAACCACTGCCCAAATGTGCATAAAGGCGGCCTGATCTTCCTCGCTCACGCTGTAACCCATCATCCGTAATCCACGGATTACGATCAGAGAAAAAGAAAGATTCGTTCCGGCCATGTCTTCCTGGTTAACAGGCAAACCCCATCCGTTATCCCATTTTCCGCTTTGCAACGTATAGTGGCGTACTGCGGCATGCATGATACGCACCTTTAAAATCTCGCCATAAGCATTTCCGTCCGCAACGAAAGCATCCGGCCCCATTACCTCCCAAACAAAAACAGCCGTATCATAAAGCCGTTTGGTGGTTTGCTTTCGAATCAACTCGGATATATGTAAAACCATTGCACCGTTTGCCGCGGTATAACAGTAAGGCAGGGAGAGCAGGCCAAGCAAGCTCATGATGATCTCGGAATGCCTGGCAAAAAAAGCAGCGCCCGATCTCATCAACCGGGGTTGCGCCCATGATGGAAGATCGGCAGCCTTGCTGATAAAGGCATCATCAGGAAATAACTCCCGGAGTAAATGTACCTTTTCGGGACCTGGTTCGCCATTCATCCAATGCATTAACTTTTTCTTCTTTTCCAAATCTGCAAAAACCCGGCGGATAAACTCGTCGGCCTGCGGGTCGCCGGAAAGTCTTTTTAAGTCCAGCAGCTGATGATTATATGGTGACCGGGGATACATCAATTCATGGCTTTTTGGTGTTCATCTTATTTCTTAATTAGTAAATGTGGCGCAATATCCGGCTTGGCATACTCCAGCCTCCCCACTAATTCCGGAAGATAATAGCTGTCCAAACCGCCAACGGTCATGGTTTGCGCTTTAACGTGATCAACAGTCCCGTCTTCCTCTATCAAAGCATCTGCAACTAATATATGGGTAATCTCGCCAACAATGATGGTGGTGCCGTTGAGCGCCATGTCGATCATTTCGCGAAGCTCAAGGCCAATGCTGATAGCAGACTCCTTGACAAACGGTGCTTTAAAGCCCGGAAGATATTTTTGATTAAAACCACAGGTATCAAATTCTGAAACACCAGAAGGATAGCTGGCGCTTGTTTGGTGTGCCTGCATAAACCATTCAGGCATTACATTATTGAGCGTATACTGTCCCGTCGTTTTAATGTTGCGCAGGGTATCATTATGTTCACGCTCAGGGCGGATCACCATGCCGATCAGCGGCGGGTTAGCGCCGAGGTGAAACACCGAACTGACGATGCACACATTAGTCATACCATCTGTGCTGATGGTTCCTAATAGGTTCAGTGCCCGGAAGCCGATCAGGCTGTTAATCAAGTTGACGCGGTATTGCTTTTCCAGGCGCGAAATATCTTCGCTTGTGATATTTACCATTAGCTTGTCTTTAGATTTCCTAAACCACCATCCAGCCCGATGACCTGCCCGGTCATCCAGCTGCTATTCTCCGACAATAAAAAAGCGATCAGCTGCCCGATATCTTCCGGCTTCCCCACTTTTCCCAAAGGGTGCCGTTTAGCGGATGCTTCCCTTTTTTCGGGCGTACTCAAAAGGTTTTGCGCCAATGACGTGTCGGTCAATGATGGCGCGACGACATTTACCCGGATCTGCTGACCAGCCAGTTCGGCGGCCAGGGAAATGGCCATACCCTCCACAGCTCCCTTGGCGGCCGCGATACTCGCGTGGAAAGGCAAGCCTGTTTTGGCGGCTACTGAACTGATCAGAACAACAGACGCACCGGCGGCATTTTTTAGCGGCTTGAAAGATTGACGGAGCATCCGCGCCGCGCCTAAAGTATTCAATTGATAGTCAGTTAAAAAATCGTCGTCAGTTAAACGGGCGAATGGCTTGAGGGTTATGCTGCCAACCGAATACACGAAACCATGCAATTGCTGTGGAAGG
Organism: Mucilaginibacter gynuensis; assembly: GCF_039541195.1. NCBI lineage: Bacteria > Pseudomonadati > Bacteroidota > Sphingobacteriia > Sphingobacteriales > Sphingobacteriaceae > Mucilaginibacter > Mucilaginibacter gynuensis. The sequence goes on along the minus strand of NZ_BAABFT010000007.1, from coordinate 197,998 downwards.
AAGGGTTCGACAGCATTCAGATCACCCAATACATCAGCTTGTAAAAAACGGACCTCCGGCGGCCATGCTTCGGCCGCTGACCTGGACACCACGTAGACCGCCGCTCCTTCCTCGTGAAGCAGCTTTACTAATGATAGTCCAATGCCAGAGCTACCGCCTACCACCAATATGTTCTTACCTGCAAAATTCATGATCCGATAGTTGATAATAGTGTGTTAAAACCTTTTCCAGACATATTTTAAACCAGGCGGTAAAAAGCTCGGGGTTCGCTGCAATTTCTGACAAAAGCTCATCTGGATCAACGTATCTGAAGCTGGCCACTTCGCTGGCATTAGGTTGTGGGATGTCATCATTTACACCAAGGAACACATGGTCAAATTCATTTTCGATCAGTCCGTTATCAAATTCATGGCGGTAGCTGAACTGGAATAATTCGTTAAGTTCAGCTATCATTCCCATTTCTTCTTGTAAACGCCGATGCGCCGCATCAAGCGTAAATTCACCTAACCGGGGATGGCTGCAACAGGTATTTGTCCAAAGTCCGCCGGAATGATATTTATCAAATGCGCGTTGCTGCAGTAATAACTGCCCTTGCCGGTTGAATATAAAAATGGAGAAGGCCCTGTGCAATGTGCCTGTTCGGTGTGCTGCCATTTTATCCATCGTCCCTTTTGCCTGGCCTTCAGCATTGACGATTATTATACTGTCTTTCAATTTTTATTATTTTAATTCTGCCAGTCGATATCATTCATTCAGGCAAATAGTTACAGAATATGTGTTAATTCCGAGCCACTAAATCTTCGCTTTTTGGATAAGGCAGCTTGATAAGGCAGTAAATGGCTCAATCAAATATAGTCCAATTTAGTATTTAATTTATAATTTTAAAACATAATTGCACTAATATACTATCACGCTTTTTCGGAATATCAGAAAGATTTGTAACCTGCGACTAAAAAACTGTGGTTTCGACGTTGTTAAATGTTGAAAATTTCAGATCTGTTCTACAAAAAAATATAAACAACACGTTATAAAAAATGATGAGAGCGCTGCGATATCGTCTTCGCAGGTTATTTATTTATTTTACCAGTCATGCTGATAATATTTACAGGTAGCTGTAGCAGCTTATTATATCGGAAATAAACTTAACGATATAGAAAGCTCAAGTAAGAATTTTGACTTATTGAACTATTTTAACAAAATTGGCATTGGACAAATTCGAATGACAGGAGATATAAACTCGAAAATTCCATTAAAGATTTGAACGGATTTCCAGGCGAAAACATTTCCGGATAAAAGGCGCAATAATTTCACCATCAGCCTATCGCCTGCTAAATAAAAGTCACAGAAATCTACTTCACGAACTTGTTGGTAAAGAATTTTGGTGGGACTTCAATCGAAAAGCTTTATTTCACCTTGTTAAGATTATCAATGCTTTTTCGTTGCCAAGCTGCTATATCAATTAACAAAGGGCAAAGAGTTTTTCCAAAATCAGTGAGCGTATACTCTACTCGGGGAGGAAGCTCCTTATACTGTTTCCTGCTAATCAAGCCATCAGCTTCAAGCTCTCTCAATTGTTCGGTTAACACTTTTTTTGAAATAGAAGGTACCCTTGCCTGGATCTCGCCAAAACGTCTGGTATTTTTTGAAAGTATATATAAGATCGGCAGCTTCCATCGCCCTCCGAAAAGTGCTATCGTTGCAGTAACCGGACAGTCAGCATCATCTAATTTATTTTCCATTAGTCACTTTTAGGTTACCGCTTTTTGTCTTGTGATCCAAAGCAAGGGTAATTTTTCAAGATCAATATCTGTTTCTTTGCCTAACAAAAGTAGTTAATCTAAAAACAAAAAATATGATCTTAGTAACAGGTGCAACAGGTAATTTGGGTAAAGCCACTATTGATTCTTTATTAGACAGGGGTATATCCCCAAACGACATTACTGCCTTGGTAAGAGATAAAACCAAGTCGGCAGAATTGAAATTGAAAGGACTTCAAATAAAAATTGGCGACTATCAGGATTTTGAGTCTTTAAAAAATGCGTTCCAGGGTGTGGATAAGCTGCTGTTGGTTTCTTCATCATCAGATATAAGCAAGAGGTTCGAGCAGCACAAAAATGCTATCAATGCAGCCATGGAAACGGGTGTTGGCCATATTATTTATACAAGCTTTGACATGAAAAATTTACAACAAAGTATAATGGGTGAAGAGGTGGAATATCATGCATACACTGCTGATCATTTGAAACGATCAGCGATTCCATATACTTTGATGAACAATACCATGTATGCTGATATGATCCCATTCCTTGTTGGGAAGGATATATTGAAAAATGGGATATCCACCCCTGCCGGAAAAGGCAAAACCCCCTTTTTGCCAATAAGCGAAATGGCTGAAGCGAACGCTGTCGTTCTGACTACAGCGGGTCATGAAAACAAAGAATATGTCATCGCTGCAGAAACCGCTTTTTCTTTCGCAGAAATAGCTGATCTGCTATCAGACATTACCGGAAAAACAATAGCTTATCACCAACCGGAACTAAGTTCATATATCGCACAACTTATAGACTCAGGTGCTTCTGAAGATGATGCAGCGTACATTTCCAGGTTCTGTAGAGCGATCGCTAACGGAGAGTTCAATACCCAAAGAAGTGACGTAAAACTCCTCATAGGCAGAAGTCCGGTCAGTTTAAAAGATTTTTTTCAAAACATATACGGTTAATTGGTAGAATTAAATCCTATGTGGGGGTCTATACTGATAAGTTTTGGCGTAAAAGGACAGACCTGATCGATGGTCCGGAACGATCTGGTCAACAATATGATATAATATTTCCGCATTCCGATTGTGCAATCCACCATTGCCCCATCATATCCGCCAGAAAGTTTTTCTTTCCTGCTAAGCTCATTCCTCAATTGAAGGTCATCCCGTTTTAAGGCAATGATCTGACGGGCCATTTGATTTGCCTTCATGAGAATATTATTTTTTCTTGACTGCGTAAACGACGGAGATGCCTGGAAAAACAGATCGCTGATAATCTCATGACAGATTTATAATAGAACGCGTATTCGGCCCAATTGTAAGCATAGTATTGCTGAAACTCCGGGCAGAGTTTTCCTTTATTTCAATCATGAAGACAATTTAGCACCCTGCCTGTGACGTGGTTACGCATTTGACTATTAACGGCGTGGAAAATTAGTAAAGTTAATTAATTGGCTTCATAACACTTTGAAATGATATACACCGGATCCAAATTCAGCTTCATGATTATTGTTGGTTCTTTTGGTGGCAATGCTTTTGCCGGAACTGTCCACCAAATTCATTTTGCTCCCGGGTAAAACAAATGTTGCTGAAGTATTAGCGGGTATTTCTATTAGTATTTCCAGATTTCCCCCTTCGCTAACCCGCCATTCAGCACGCACTTTCCCGAATAGGCTGTTATAGGATGATTTGCAATAAGTTAAATCTCCGACAGGGTTAGGCTTAATTATGAAATGCTTAATACCACCTTTTTCTATATCCTGTTTTATACCTGCTATACCTGAATATAACCACTCGATCACACTACCAAACATCGGGTGACTATGTGAGCCGCCGCCTGCCCATTCCTCCCATAGCGTACTGTTTTTACTGTCCAAAAGATAACCAAATCCAGGTTGATCCTTTTGGTTCATAATTTTGTAAGCGATGTCATCCCGCTCATTTTGGGAAAGGACTTTCAACAATAGCGGCGTTGCTAAAATGCCGGTATCAAAATGATAGTTAAGCTTTGCCAAATGATTAATCAGCGAGTTAAAAACGGCCTCGTGTTTTTCTTTAGGTACCAGGCCGAAGGCTAATGCAAATACATCAGCGCCTTGTCTTCCTTCCCAATAGGTTTTAGTTGATTCATTATAATAGGCCTTATTAAAATCAATTTTGATCTGTTGGGCTAAGCTCGAAAACTCAGATTCGTCAACATTTTCCCCTAAAACACGGGCAACCTTTGTCATCAGATTTGATACATAGTAGAAATAGGCCGTGTTGACCAGGGGTTCGGGTAATTGAATGTCAGTAGGTGTACACCAATCGCCTAAGCACCAGCCACCGGGTTCTTCTCTGACGATCAGGCCGTTTTCATTGATTCGCATTTTTAAGTATTCCACCCACTGTTTCATACCTGAATAGTGCTGCTTTAATATCTTCTTATCGTCATAATACGCAAAATACAGCCAAGGCATAATTACGTAGGCTGATCCCCATGCGGGGCCACCGCCCCCTCCCGCGAATGGCGCAGAATGCGGAACAAACCCTGTCTTATGGTTTCTGGCATCATCCATATCTACTAACCATTTATTGTAGAACTGAGGCATATTAAAAGACAACAGGGCACTCTCCATCGCTACTTGTCCATCACCTGTGTAAGCAAGTCGCTCCCGGTGCGGGCAATCGCTGCTTATGCTACCGTGAAAATTCGCTTTTTGCGTTGTTAAATAAGCCGTGTTGATTTTATTTAAGAAAGGGTTTGAACACTCGAAACGTCCGTTTGATTCCACATCGGTGTGCACGTCTTTCACCTGAATACTGGCTGCGTCAAGCTCCACGTCTTTTGAATAAAGTTCTATTGTTCTAAATGCATGCCAGGTAAATTTGGGTTCCCAATACTCAGATCCATTCCCGTTTAATACGTAATGATCGTACTGCCCGTAATCCTCGCCTTCTTCACTTATGTATCTTATTTTGATTTCACTTCCGGCTTTGCCCTTCACACGCAAGGCTGCCCAGCCCGCCACTGTCTCATTTATATGATATCGATATACAGAGTCATTGATCCGGCCATCAAAAATTGGGGTCACAGTACGCAACACCTTGTCAAAAGGTGCCGTCTGCGCGTGTAAAGTTCCTGTAGGTGCTGTCACTATAATGGAGTTTTTCCATTTCGCATCACCATATCCTGCCTTGTGCCAGGCGCCGAGTTCCAACCTCGCATCGTAATTCTCCCCGGTGAAAATTCCGTTATTTAACAGCGGGCCGTTGTTCGTTTTCCATGTATTATCGGAACTGATGATGTCTGACGTTCCATCGTTATAGGTAATCTCCAACTGGAATATCAATTTCGGGACATCATACCATAACTTACCCTCCACCGTCCGCTCCCGTTGGTTATACCACCCGTTACCCAGGATTATCCCTAAGGCATTATGCTTTTCAATGATGCTACCAGTTATGTCAAATGTGTTATAGTACACCCGTTTTGTCGATTGATCATCATGAGGATAAAGCAAATTCTTGAGCGGCCTTTCATCATAATTTGAAACAGCCGGTGCCAGCACCTGATCGCCTACTTTTTTACCGTTTAAAAATAATTCGTAAAAACCAAGTCCGCTGATGTGCACCACCGCTTGCTTTATTTTCTTTTTCACCCGAAAGTCTTTCCTGAAATAAGGCGCAGGATAAGTTATCGCCGAGTCAGGATGCTGATCAATGAATGATCCGATCCATTTGGCCTTCCAGTCGGCGGCGTTTAACAAGCCCATCGACCATGAAGCCGGGGAGCTCCAGTCGGACGGAAGGTTTTTCTCATCCCATACCTTCACTTTCCAGTAAACCTTTTTCCTGGAGCTTAGCGGCTTGCCCTGGTAAATTACCTGGGTTGAATTGGAAGAATTAACGATACGGCTGTCCCAATAGTCCCCAATATTCTTGTTTAATAAAGAAATACTGCTTGCTACTAATACATGATATGCTTTTTGCCTTTTATCGGTATGTATTGAGGTTAATTGCCAGCTGATGGTCGGATTTTGGCTTTCAATAGCTATAGGATCGCTTAAATATTCGCATTTTAAATTGGCTATTTTTAGATCCGGATCTTTGCCGAAACCAGCAGTAATTAAACCAAGTAAAAATATTACGATGTAAAAACTAACTTTTGGTTTAAGGTTCATTTTCTGAATTTTGAGAGCAATCAATTATTATAATTAAGTTCGGATATTTACATGGAAAGTCAGGAAAAGGCCGATCATTGGTAACCGACTTAAAACCTGGAAGAATTGTAGTGTTGGTATCAGCAACGCCGGATCAAGGGCAAATCTATGGGACTTGAAAATTCATGATATACGTTACAGGCTTAATTATCTTCTAAGTAACCTACTTACAAAGCAGACACCGCTTTATTGGCATTCCCTACACCCCAAACGGTACCCGGTTTGCTTCCCATCGTGATTTCCAGTACACCACCATTCATGATATCCGAATGTTTAAAATAGGTTTTTGTATAGTCAACACCATTAAGTTTCATCGCATTGATATATTTGTTTTTAGGACCGTTGTTTTTCACGATGATGTGAAACGTTTTATTATTGCCCAATGCCAGTTTAGCTTCCTGAACGGTAGGACTCCCAAATACGTATAATCCATTTGCAGGATTAACCGGGAAAAAACCTAAAGCAGACAAGACGTACCAGGCCGACATCTGACCGACATCTTCATTACCGATAATTCCATCCGCTTTATCGGTGTAAAAATCATCCAGAATAAATCTGACCTTTTCTGCTGTTTTCCATGGCTGGCCCGAATAATCATATAAATAGGCCATAGAGTGCCCCGGCTCGTTACCATGCGCATACTGGCCTATTAAACCGGATACATCCGGCGATTTGGATGCCCCCATATCACCTTCTGCGGTAAATAATGAATCGAGTTTTTTGTTGAATTTATCTCGACCGCCCAACAGGTTGATCATACCTTCCACGTCATGTGGCACCAGGAAAGTATATTCCCAGCCATTGCCTTCACTGAAATCGCCGTGCTCATGTATAGAGATGAAAGGGCTGTAAGGCGTGCGCCACTGATCTTCTGAAACCCGACCGCGCATAAAACCACTTTTCGGATCGTAATAGTTTTTATAATATCCGGCACGTTTGCTGAAGTAAGCGTAATCATCCTGCTTGCCCATTTTTTTGGCTACCTGTGCTACGCACCAGTCATCGATAGCGTACTCCAGCCCTTTTGAAACTGATTCAGCAACACTGTCAGCCGGAATATATCCGAGGCTTTTTACAAACTTAAGACCCCGGGAATCGTCCATAGCGGTGGCTTTCAGGGCTTCGTACGCAAGCTTGGTATCAAAGCCTTTGTAACCTTTTAACAAGGCATCGGCAACAACCGGCAGCGCGCTGTTTCCGGGCATCGTATTAGTCTCATTTGCCATGAGATGCCAAACGGGTAATGTGCCTTGCTGCTGATAAATGGCTAACATAGTATTGACCATATCATTCACATGTTTAGGCTGAATAATGGTGAACAACGGATTATTTGCCCTGTAGGTATCCCATAAAGAAAACGTTGTTACATTATCAAACCCCACATTTTTGTGAACCTTTTTGTCTGTTCCCCAATATTCACCATTAACATCATTAAAAATGGATGGCGCTATCATGGTATGATAAAAAGCCGTGTAGAATTTTTTAAGTTGAGATATAGAATCGGTTTTAATGTTGATCTTGGATAGTTGTAGGTTCCAGGCCTTATCGGCATCTCTGATTACTTTGCTAAAATCCCATCCGGGGATTTCCGCTTTAATATTCAGCATGGCATTGGCCGAACTTACCGGCGAGATCCCAACTTTGGCATAAACTACCTCGCCTTTTATTGTTTCAAATGTTATTACTCCTTTAACTTTTTTGCCTTTAAGCTGCGAGCCCTGCTTGCTTTCGGCATCATCATATACGGCAAAAGATTTTATGGGTTTTGAAAAAACCGCGGTAAAATATATCCGTTGCGCTTCAGCCCAACCAGTAGAAAAACGATAGCCTTCAATGGTGTTCTTGTCAACCTGTTTAACATACGTGTCTGCTGATTCGTCCCAGCCAATTCCTTCCTTAAGGTCAATGACAATGTGCGCATTTTCTGATGCCGGGAAGGTATATTTATGCATTCCTACACGCGTGGAGGCCGTCAATTCAACGTCAATATCATACCGTTTTAACTTAACTTTATAATACCCGGGCTTCACCACCTCATCTTTATGACTAAAGAGCGAAACGTAGCCACTTTGAGGGTTTTCCATCGTACCCTTGATCACTTTGATATCTCCGGTGGTTGGCATAAACGAAATATCACCAAGATCGCCGATCCCCGTACCGCTAAGGTGGGTATGCTGAAATCCAATGATGGTAGAATCAGATATGTTATACCCGGAAGACCAGTCCCATCCCTCAGACATATTGGTCGGCCCCAGTTGTACAGCCCCGAACGGCACACTAGCGCCCACAAAAACGTGCCCATGTGATCCGGCTCCGATATACGGGTCGACATATTTCGTAAAATTTACGATAGGCGTTTTGTTGGTCTGACCGAATAAATCAGCACTAAAAAACGCCAGTACACAGGCGAATAAAAATCGATAATTCATATTATTTGGTTTATAATTGGTCGTTTTAAAAACAGGAGCATAAAGTATAACCCATTGTAATATAGTTTATTACAAATAATATTCGTTATACATCTTCTTTTTAACCAAAACTAATGATAAACAAATATCAAACCATCCCTATCTCTCTTGATAAGCAACAAGTAGGGAACGTTTTTCAATACGTGGATTATCAAAGTTTTTAGGTAAGATTTCTTATCAGGTTCGCATAATCTATAGCTTAAATCAATATTCCAGATTAATACGCTATCACGGTTTATTATTGATTTCTTTGACAACTATCATCATAGCCTTCTTCACTAATATATTTAATTTCAACTTTACCACCTCCCTTACCGGTTTGTAGGCAGTCTCTGTGGGTATGGTACAGTGATCTGTTTGATGTTGCCCGCTAAGTCATGTAATAAAGTTTGGCAAATCATGGTGTAAGAAACAATACTAATTCCGCCATCATTTTGGATTTCTTTCACGGACTGCCCTCAGGTGTAATCGCTTTGTGCCCTTACTATTAGCTCATTGATTCGAATCTTAGCCACAATGGGTAAAAGCGCAGCTGTTTTTGCCGGAATGTGTTGTTTATCCCGCAAAAGAACTAAGGGCATAGTCCAAAAGCCTGGGCCATGACCAGCTTGACTTTTTTAAACTCGGCAGGGCTGAACGCAAACGGATCATCGATGAAATTGGCGGACAGTCAGGAGGGTGCCGACCGGCGAATGGCACTTTGGGAGGTCTCTGCTTTAGCGGATCGTCCTATTGGGTTGTTCGATGGTCAGTTATCGAAAACGGTATTGGAAGATACGATACCACTGCCGCTGATGTCCCCGGGGAGACCATGTAGTTCAGGATTATGTTTTGACGGGTTTATCGCTAAAAAACCATCCGGTGGGTTTATTGCGCGGGGCTCTGACGCGTTTACGGAATGTGAAGGTGAGTGATTTGGTGAAGTGTAAGGACAGCGATTTTGTTCGTCTGGCCGGACTGATCACGGTCCGCCAGCGACCGGGAACAGCAAAAGGTGTTCTATTTATGACATTGGACGACGAGACAGGTTCGGCGAACCTGGTGGTCTGGCAGCAGTTATTTGACAAATACCGGAAGGAGATCGTGCAGTCGAAATTATTAATGGTCGCGGGTAAATTGCAGGTGGCTAACGGGGTAACGCATTTGGTGGTGCGTCAGTGTTTTAATATAACGGCGCTGCTGGGCAGTATGACAGCTACCGAACTACCCCAGACACTGGCACGCGGTGATGAGACGACAAAGCCGGTCAATTACGATGGACGCTCAACTATGCCTGATATTCCGGCAGGTAATGCTTTTCACAAAGGGCGGAATTTCCATTAAAGACGGCTGATCCGTCAACCGCATGTGCGAGCTGAGTCGGACATACAGCCGGCCGGTTAGAATCTTTATTTTTCAGCGAATCATCGGCTCATCCTACGCCGAAAACCTGAAAACCTACAGACTTATTACTTTTACGAGAAACTATAAATGGCGTAGTATTTGCAGACTTAGGGGAATTATTATATTTATAACATAATTATTGCTTTTAATGTCGTTTGAAAAACTCATTCCCGGTGACACTGCATTGCTTGAAATACTTAAGCATACAAAAGAGCCTACAGCGATATATACAAGTCCGGATCTGCGTATTGGGTTCATTAATCATGCAATGATGAAGTTATGGCAGAAAACCACCCTTATCGTAGGGAAACCGCTCATTGATGCTGCTCCCGAATTTGCACCTTTTATTCCATTATTGGAACAAGTATGGCGGACAGGCAAACCTTATATTGCTGTCGACACGCCTGCAAACATCGATCGGCATGGTGAGCTGACCACGCATTATTTTGATTTTGAATACCGCCCGGTTTTTGATAGTGCGGGAAGTGTCCAAGCTATTATCAATACAACGACGGAGGTAACCGAACGGCTGAGTACCTTGCAGCAGTTACAAGCTCAGGATATTCAGCAGGAACAACTAAAAAACGAATTGATCGCAGCCAATAAGGAGCTTCTGAAAACGCAGGGAGAACTCGCCGAGATCAACCTGAACCTGCAGTTACATTTATCAAAATCAGAGGAAAACGAGCTTTTTTTGCAGCGCTTCATCATGCAGGCTCCGGCAGCCCTGACCTTACTGCGCGGCCCGCAACTTATCTATGACATATTCAACACAAAATATCAACAACTCGTGCCCGGCCGTGATCTGGAAGGGCGGTCGATTTTTGAAGCGTTACCCGAACTAACAGGCACCCCGCTGGAAGATATTTTGAACAAGGTTTATCATGAAGGCACACCCTTCAGTATTGCAGATTCACTGGTGCCGATAGCTGAGTATGAATCGGGGCCTACGCATGAGCGTTATTTTACGTTCAATTTTGTGCCGTGGTATAATGATAAGGGAGAGATCGACGGGGTATTGAATCTGGCATATGAAGTTACCGACCATGTTAAAAACCAAACAAAAATTGTCAAATTAAATGATGAGTTGCAAAAGGTAAATGGGCAACTGCTCATGGCAGCGGGAGCTGCACGTATCGGGACCTGGTTTATTGAACCTGACAGCAAAGCGCTGACCTACAATACGGTATTGGCGGATATTTTCGGCTATGAAGGTTCGGAACCGATGACCTATGACCAGGCCATCGCCCAGGTAGAACCGGAATTCAGGGATCATCTCGTAAAAGAGATAGCGCTTGCAATACAAAACGGGTACTACTACGATGTAACTTACCAGCATAAAAGATTCAATGATGGGAAGGTGATCTGGCTTCGTTCAACCGGACAAATCTCCGGTGGAGAAAATCAAGGGATTATCGCTTTTTCAGGCGTGGTGTAAGATATCACGCGTCAGCGGCTGGAAGAACAGCGAAAGGATACTTTTATAGGAATGGTTGTCATGAACTGAAAACTCCACTGACATCTACGGCGTAATCAAAAAAACCATACTGATGGATGTTTTGTGCAAGCGAATGGCCGGCCAGCAACGCCGGATGAAAATACAGAACATAGCCCTGGTAGTCACCGGAATCAGGGCTCATTTGCACCACTTGTCCCGGCGTTAAAAAAGCCAAACCGCCTTCTTTAAAGTCATAGGTACCCGGCCCGTATTTAACGCTGCCGTTAAAACTCTTTTTAAACGAGATCTTGTAAAAGTCCAGCATGAACAAGCTGCCCGCATCCCGCAGATCGATCTTTACCTGGTCGTAATTGACCAGCGTGATCATCGGATGGGCCGGCGGATCTAATTTCAGCCTGCGCATCAGATCAGAGATATTATTGAATTTTAACGGCTTGTCCATTGCAATTTGACTTCGCGTATTTTTTTGATCAGTATAAATATAGTATTTAACCCTGAACGGACGGACGGATCACGATATCACCGACATCTACATTATCCGGTTGTTCGATAGCGTAAGCGATAGCCCTGGCAATAGCTTCAGCGGGAATGGCCATTTGATCGGCATTCTGCTGAATAGCATTCCTCACTTCCTCGTTCTTGATGTTGCTGGCAAATTCTGTCGCCACGTAGCCGGGTGAGATACCTGTTACCCGCCAGCGCCCCTTTGACTCCTGGCGCAATGCTTCACTGATCGTACGTACCGCGTTCTTAGTGCCTGCATACACGCCCATGGTGGGAACGATCGCGATACCAGCAGTAGAGATCACATTGATGATGTGTCCGGCACCCTGTTCCTTAAAAACAGGCAGTTCGGCGGCGATCCCATACAGGGTGCCTTTCAGATTGACATCGATCATTTGTTCCCATCCTTCTACATCCAGCTCTTCCATCTTGTGTAACTGGCTGATGCCCGCGTTATTGATCATAACATCAAGTCTGCCGAACCGCTCAAGAGCTAATGCCGTTAATTTGGTCAAATCTTCCCGGCGGGTTACATCGATTTCGAGGTATGCAGCTTCACCACCATTTTGTTCAATAACATCAACGACCGTTTTCAACCGGTTCGCCCTGCGAGCGCCCAAAACCACCTTCGCACCCTGAGCCGCTAATAATTCTGCTGTCGCTCTACCAATACCGCTGCTTGCTCCCGTTATCGCAATAACTTTATCCTGAATTCCGTTTTTCATAAATATTTTGTTTAGGTCAAAGGTCAGCGAACCGGGCGATGCCTGTGTAGCCGAAATTGGCGGATGTGTAGTCTTTTTGGCGGAATGTTAAGTTTATTGTATTTGCGATCAGATTGCTCATCGCTTTTCTCGGATATCTTTAGACACGTTTCGTCAACAGCCTTTCGGCAGGAAAAACATATCAGCAATTATTTTTCTGCCTCCGGCATCTTTCCGAACAGTATCGAATCTCATTCCAAACCTTTTCCCATTTCTTACGCCAGGCGAAAGGTTTGCCGCAGGTCACGCATACCTTTTCCGGCAGATCTTGTTTTTTAACCCCGTTCATGCTTCCACTGCTTTTTTAATGTGGCGTACTTCGGTTCGGCTTCGGCAGCTTTATACTTCTCATAAAATACAGCTGCCGCGGCCGCTTTTTCGGGATCGCCCGTGCCGCGTTGTAATGGTGCGTAGTTACGATCGGCATCGTATTTCTTGCCGCCTTTATAATTCGCATATCTGCGGGCGCGGGTATAACCCATCTGAAGGTACTTACGAGCCATATCTGCACCGACAAAATCATCCGACAACAAATAATCCTTAAACAGCTCAAATATCTTCCGGCTGCTTTCCTCAGCGATAGGCACAGTCTTAAAGCGCCAGTATTGACCGATCTCGCTCTTATAGGGCTCACAGATCAATACTCCCTGTTCACCTTTGCCCACGTGGTAAAGTTCCGGTTGTTCCCGGTAATTGATATCCGGTTTCCACGCATATCGGGGTTTGTCAAAGCCGAGATAAGAGGGTTTCAATGCTGACTCATTTTTGCTTCCATGCTTTGAGTGGTATGCGGCACGGCCATCAATCTTTCTTTTTGTATCAGTTTACCTGATGTGCGGCAGATACCATAGGTTTTGTTGGCGATGCGGCCTAAAGCAGCTTCCAGTTGCTCAATGAATTTCTTTTGTCGGCCGGCCATCTGGTGATTTGTTTCTTTTTCCAGCGTAGCTGCACCATCTTCCAATGTATGAAATCCGCCATCAGGATCTGACTGGCTTAAGGTAGTACTTAAATGGACCATTTCCTCTTTGGCCGCGATGATCTTGTTTTCAATGAGCGTTTTAAACGCCTTTAGTTCGGTGTCTGAATAACGATGTCTGGTGGTTTCCATTCGGCTTAAACACACGGAATGGTGATTTGTTGGATCAACTGATATCGCTTGATCCGTTGTAAGGATAACGTCTTGACCGGCATACTATTGCGTCTGAAAAAATTTAGTTCGAAACCTGCTGATCTTAGGTTTCAGGCCACTATTTTCGGTTATGCATACACCATTTTCACAAACTTATTTCCACGGAACGAAAGCTGATCTTAAAATGGGCGACCTGATCGAGACCGGTATCCGGTCGAACTACGGCCAACGAAACAATGCCAAATATATTTACCTTGCCGCCACGCTCGATCCGGCGGTTTGGGGTGCTGAACTGGCTGTCGGTGATGGTCCGGAGAGAATATACCTGGTGGAAGCGACAGGTAGGCTTGAGGATGATCCTAACCTGACCGACAAAAAATTCCCGGGAAATCCAACGATGTCATACCGCTCCAAAGCCCCTTTTAAGGTGGTCGGCGAGGTCACTGTTTGGCAGGGACATACCGAAGACCAGATCCAGGCTATGAAAAGCGCATTATTGAAGCTAAAGGAACAGGGTATCGAGGCAATTGAAGATTAATCCTGCAGCGCGCACAGTTTTTGAGCAATGGCCTGCATTAAGCTGATTGGAGTGGTCGAATTGCCCAGTACCCGGTAACTTCCTTCTTCGTCGGGTTCAAAGATCAGGGTTTCTTCATCGATCAGCACTGCGATGCGATGGGTATAACCCCATCGCTCGAAACGTGCTTTAAATTCGTGCTCTGATCCCTGATAGCTAACTGTTAAAATAAACGGCTCATTCATATCAGAATTTGATTTTAGCGGGATCGGTCACGATGATTTCCGGTTTGCCTTTGTAATCGATCACTTCGCCTTCCACGGTAATGGTTTTATTTTCAATCTGAGTGCCGGGGTCTTTGGCTTTTCCCTTAAGTGCTATGGTCAACACCTTTGTGATGATCACCATGCCACCGAATCGCCGGATGGCGGAAATCCATGACCGGATGCAGGCCATATTGGAACGCGGGGATATCAAGACCTGGTTGAATCACGGGCTTACCGGAACCCAGCGCTTGGCTTCCCTGCAAGGCAAACCCTGTCTGTCAGAAACGCTAAAGATCAGCGTTGAACAGTCAAAATCATAGTTGTTTAAAACTGCTCATAAAAAAGTAAATAAGTAACGAACAAGTCTTCCTGCGGAGAGTTTTATCAATATGAGCTGGACCTGTCCAAAATGTGATCGCGAACTACCCTGGGAGGACTATCGGCATTACTGCGCTCGGGTCAGCCTGGATAGCTTATTTGAAGGGCGTTCAGCGGAACTGGTGCTTGTCTTTGACAAGATAATTGCCGAAGTAGCGGACTGGCCAAATGTATTGATTGGCGTTACCCCCAATTGCATTGTGTTTACCCGGCGGGTAGGTTTTCTCATTATCCGGCCAATGAAAAAGGAACTGGACCTGAAATTTTATTCAAAGGTGCCGCATCCCGAAAAACCGGTCATCAAAAGCATGGCATCGGGTAAAAAATTCGAAAATCATATCCGGGTTTCCAAGCTGGATGATATCCGGCCGGGTTTGTTTGTTTACCTCCGGGAATCTTACGAATTATAATGACGCTGGTCGTTGAAGGGTTTATAAGAACGGAGATCGTACCGTCTTATTTAGGGATAAAAAGTAGGTCCTTAACCGATATTCAATTCACGGAAATCCCGGCTTAACCGCCTGTCCTTACAGGGAAATGTTTTTTTCGTAACGTTCACGGGAGGCTTTGATCTCCGGCATATGGGTATTGGCCCAGTCGTACAGATGCAAGAGTGAGGGTACCAGGCTTTCACCCAATGATGTCAATGTATATTCTACTTTTGGCGGGATCTGGGTGTACATTTTTCGCGAAACCAGGCCATCGGCTTCCAGTGTCTTAAGCGTAACAGTCAGCATTTTCTGCGAGATGCCATCGATCAGCTGATGCAATTCGTTAAAACGTAATACCCCATGATCAGCAAGCATGATGACCGTCAGCATGGACCATTTGTCGCCAACCCGGTTCAGCACATCCTTGACCGGACAGTTGTCGCGGTCATGCTCACATTTTCTTGAAATTTCTTTTTTCATATACCGCTCATTTTCAGCAATAGTTACTAATAAGTAAGTAGCTGATATTCAAGTACCTTCTTGACAACACTTAACTAACAGTGTAGCTTTGACTTACTTAAAGTAAGTTAATACACAAAAGTAATAAAAGAAAAAATGGATCTTCAATTAAAAGGGAAAAGAGCGCTGGTTACCGGTTCCAGTGCGGGTTTGGGTGAAGCGATCGCCCGTTTATTGGCTGCCGAGGGCGCTGCAGTGATCGTTCATGGTAGAAATAAAAGCCGTGCTGCTGCAGTAGCAGAAGGCATTAAAAATGATGGTGGCCAGGCCACCTTTGTGCTGGGTGACCTCTCAACGGATGAAGGCGCAGACGCTGTAGCAGGCAATGTGCTGGCCGACGGGCCGGTAGATATCCTGGTCAATAATGCGGGCGCCTATCAGCCAAGGGCCTGGATGGATGTCAGTGCTGCCGAATGGGGAAAAAGTTACAATATCAACGTACTCGCTTATGTGCGTATGATCCACCGCTTGTTGCCAGCCATGAAAACGCTGGGCTGGGGGCGAATGATACAGATCGGTTCCTCAGGCGGCATAGAGCCTTTTGCCCTGCAGCCCGATTATCTGGCGGCTACCGCTGCCCGTCATAACCTGACGGTATCATTAGCCAGGGAACTGAAAGGTACGGGGATCACCTCTAACACTATTGCACCCGGGCCTATGCTGGTAGAGAACACACGCAACATGCTGCTCAATATGGCCGGGCAATATGGCTGGGGCACAGCATGGGCGGATATCGAGCGGAATGCCGTCATGCAATTTGTACAGAACGATGTCGGGCGATTCGGCAGACCGGAAGAGGTTGCCGCCGCTGTAGCCTATCTTTCCAGTCCGATGACGAATTACATTACCGGGGCTTTACTACGTGTTGACGGTGGTCATACCCGTTCTGTTTAACTGACCAATGGCTATGAATAAGAAAATAAAGAATATTGTTGGCTGGACGCTGAGTGGTATCGTGCTGCTATTGCTGACCGCTTCAGCTACAGATAAGATCAGCGGCAGTGAACACGCATTAGCAATGACAAGGTCTTTCGGGATCTCGCCGGATACGTACCGTTCACTGGGAATTATCGAACTGATATCCGCGGTGCTGTTCATGATCCCCAGGACAGGTTTGCCGGGTCTGTTGCTATTATCATCTTATCTGGGCGGAGCTATTGCCACACACTTGCAGCACGGGCAGAGCATTTGTTTCCCGGCGGCTATAGAGGCGCTGGTCTGGATCACCGCAGTGATCCGGTTCCCGGAACTATCTATGCGCATTGTGAATAAAGGGAATTTAAGTCCGATCTGAGCATACGACAGCACCTGCATCAACAGTTGCTGTCGTACCTTTTGTCACCGCTGTAGAATGAAAGCTAATTAAAAGATGCTCTAAACTCCAGCGGCGACAGCCTGGTCTTACTTTTGAACAACTTACTGAACGACTGTGAATGTTCAAAACCCAGGCTATAAGCGATCTCGCTCACCGATAGTTCTGTGGTCGAGAGTTTTTCTTTGGCTTTTTCGATCAGCTTTTCATGAATGACCTGCTGCGTAGTTTGCCCGGTGAGTTGTTTCAGCAGGCTGCTCAGGTATTTAGATGAGATATGCAATGCATCAGCAAGATATTGCACCGTTGGCGCTCCCTTCGAAAGCATAGCTTCATCATTGATGCACCCGGTCAATACTTCCTCTAACCGGTCCAGTATCTTGCTGTTCGTTATCTTCCGGGTAATAAACTGGCGCTGATAAAAACGCTCGGCATAGTTTAGCAGTGTTTCCAGATTTGAAATAATTATATCCTGGCTGAATTTATCGATGTTGGAATGATACTCATTTCTGATGTTCCTGATGATGTTATTGATAACGGTTTCTTCTTTGTCAGAAAGGAACAGTGCTTCGTTGGTCGCATAACCGAAGTATTCGTATTTTTTGATCTTGGAGGCAAGCGATGTGTTCCAGAGAAAATCGGGGTGGATAAAAAGCATCCATCCTTCCAGATTTAGTGGCACGCCGTTCTCCTCACCACGCAATACCTGGCCCGGCGACATGAACCCCATTAAGCCTTCATCAAAATCATATTTCTGCTGACCGTAAAACAGGTTATCGCAGCCCCGTTTCATGGATATCACATACAGATCGAATATCACGGCATCGATGTCGTGGTCATTTTTAAATCCTTCGAGGTCAACAATGCTGATCAGCGGATGGTGAGGCTTGGGCAGCCCCATTAAACGATGGATCTCTGTTATCGAACTTATTCTATATGGCGTAGCCTTGGACATGTGGCAATTTAATTAATTTTTAAAAGGATATTTCAGCCAGATCATGATCAGCGGCATCGCTAAGAACGGGATCTCGACCAATGCGATCCGGTAATTACCCGCGCGCAAAGCCAGTCCCATGATCAAAACGATAGACATGGCATTCAGCATGTTCCCAAAAAAGAATGTTTTGGGCATAATCAAAAGAATACCAATTGCCACCGTCAAAAACACAAAGACAGGAACGGCGGACCTGTTGATACCCAGGCTGGTCATCATGGTGAGTGATGCAGGATTGGACTGATAATGTGCGGTATCCCAGGCGTGTTTGAAGCTGAGCGATACAGATACGATTAGCAAGAGTAAGGAGATGCTATTTTTTATCATGATCATTTCAGGATATGTGTATTGATGATGTAACCCATTACCAATGCCAATGGTATACCGATCATGGCACTTGTTAAGGCTCTTTTTGCTTTGTTAGGATATTGCTTCCTGTGTTTGAAGTACAGGAAAAAACCTACAGGCGGCATGGCATTGGAAACCAAGAACCAAAACCTTGACAAGCTGTCATTATGAATATTTTTCATGTTTATAGTTTTAAAGTTTTTTATTGTAATCGTTTCCACTTATAAGTTTTACCTAACATCGGGACACCTTTGTATCCGCGTGTTTCCAGATCGTTAACGCCGTTTAGCTTTCCTTTCAGGCTGTACGTATTGCCATCCTGCACACTATACAATTTGCCATCCACATATTCGCCATCCTTGTAAACGAGTTCGGTGATGTGTGTTAAGCCTTCTACCGGCCTGCTTCTTAGTTTTTCGTTGGGGTTCTTTATATCTTTTTTGGATGTTTTCCCGTCAGCCTCGAACATACCCTTTGACCATAAGAGTTTGGCTGAATAGGTGCTACCGGCCTTATACACTTCGATCTTGTAATCACTGCATTGCCAGGTCCCCAATATCTGATCCGCAGGTAATTTTTGAGCAAAAGATGTGATCGTTAAAAGCAGCAGGATAGCTGCTGAAATTGTTCTTTTCATGTTAGTTAGCGCTTGAGTTATTATTTAATTGCTTGAATTTTTTAAATTCTTTGTGCCCGAAATTGATCAGGGCACCGGGGATGATCCTGCTCACCCATTTGATCACGCCGATCAGGAAAGGCTTGAGTTCCGGCTTGTCCTTTTGCAACCCTTTAATAGTTAGGCTCACCATTTTGTCTACATTCATCATCATGGACGGGTTGGTGGGTAATACCCAGTCGTTCTGCAGGTTGGTGTTAACACCCGGGGGGATCATTTCAAAAACCTTTACGCTGGTGCCTCTTAGTTGCAAACGCAAAGCCTGTGTGTAAGCACGTACCCCTGCTTTGGAGGCGCTGTAGACCGGAGCTACAGAGTAAGGCATAAAAGCGATGCCGGAGGAAACATTCACGATGGCTGCCGAATGCTTTTTGATCAGGTGCGGTAAGAACTGGTGCACCATCTGGATGGTCCCCGTGAGATTGATATCGATCTCACGGGTCATATTCTCCAGGCTTTTCCCGGTATCCTGCAGATCAAGCAGACGCATTTCGCCGGCATTGTTGATGATGATATTCAGGTCGGGGAATTGCCGGGTGACATTATTATACAATTCACTAATATTTTCGGGAATACTGACATCACTTTGAAAAAAGTGGATTTTCGGGAACCGTCTTTGTGTTTCGGTCAGTTTATCAAGGTCGCGGCCCGTAATAATGATACGCGTGCCGAGTTCAGTAAGCTGTTTGACCAGTTCTAAACCGATCCCGCTGGTTCCGCCGGTGATCAGCACTGTGCTATTTTGTAGATCCATATCTGCTGTTATTTGTTACTGCAAAGTTGCAGGAAGATCGGCGGCGGAATGTGTGCAAAAGTCGCGGGTTTGTAGCCAAAAGGCTGAATGTCGTCATCCAAAAAATTGGATACAAAGTCCTTACCTTTGAATATGCAAAGCAAGAGGTCTTTCCTGTATGATCTGAGGCATAACGATAAACTTCCGATCAGGATCGTGTCGCCGGAGTTTGGCCATCTCACCGCAGTTGAGGCCGCAAGCTACAAGGCGCCACACCATCTGCCGTATTATTTTTTCCTGTTCATGATCAATGGCAGCAGTTCGCATACGATAGATCTGAACACTTATGAATTAGGTAATAACGATCTGATCTTTGTTATGCCCCACCAAATACATGAATTACCGGTAAAAGAAAAAGGCGCAGATTATGTAAAATTGGGTTTTGATGAGGCCTGCCTATCCTTGCTGCCCAAACAATATCCGTTTTTGGTGAACCCTTTAAACTCCCAGAAAGTGAGTTTTGATGGGTCGGCGGCCATGCGTGTGAAAACCGTTTTAGGGATACTCCTGGAATTGTTAAGTAATTGGAATACGGATCCCGAACTCATCCTTGCGCATCTGAACAGCTTATTAACAGAAATAAATACAGCATATTTCAGCACTGGTCAGGAGCCTTTAACTGAAAAACTTTCGACCTTTTCCGCGTTCAAAACCTTGGTGGAAACAAATTTTACCGACCATCCAAGTATCGGTCAGCTATCAGCTGAATTGGGTACCAACATTAACGGGTTGTATCAGGTTGTTAAACAATATTCGGGACTTTCACCTAAGGAGTATATTACCAATCGTTTGATACTGGAAGCCAGGCGGCGTTTATATTATGGTGAGCGCTCGTCGATCAGGGAGCTGGCTTTTGATCTCGGCTTTAATGATCCGGAATATTTTTCCCGCTTGTTCAGGAAGGTCACCGGTCAGACCATCGCACAATTCTCACAGGATCTGTCAGGGAATTAATTGGATCTGTCCGGCATTCCCCATCGCAGGATGCTGAGCTTTGTTCAATAATATATATCGTAATGAACAAGCAAAAAAGAACAATATTAATGACAGGCGGTAATGGCCTGGTGGGTTCGCGTCTTTTACCGCGTTTGGTAAATGCTGGTTTGGAGTGCCGGGCACTGGTGCGTGGCGGCAAAGCAGTCCCGGATGGCGTAACGACCGTTGAAGGCGACCTGTTCGATGCCGATTCGCTCACTGAAGCGGTGAAGGACGTATCAGCCATTATACATTTAGCGGCGGTGTTCCGTTCAGCGGATACTGATCTCATTTGGAAAAGCAATCTGGAGGGCACCCGCAACCTGATCTCAGCAGCCAGGAATAATGCGCCTGATGCACGCTTCATTTTTGCAAGCACCAGTCACGTTTATAACATCGACAACCCGCATCCAGGTCGTGAAGACGATGAGGTCGATCCTCAGCATGCCTATCCCGCCAGCAAAGTAGCCGCAGAAAAAGAGGTCAGGAATAGCGAGATGAGCTGGGCGATATTGCGGTTCCCTTTTGTTTATGGCGACGGCGATGGTCATCTGGAGAATTTGCCAAAGCATGTAACGGCGGCAAAATTTCATCCGGCTATGAGAATGAGCACGATCCATCACCGTGACATTTATACCGCTGTCAGCATGGCTTTGGATGGAATCATGGATCAACAAATAGTGAACATCAGCGATGAAGCACCAACAACATTATATGAATTGTTAAAGCTCGTAGGTGAGCAAATGGATCCGTCGGCCGACCCTTTGATCAACCCCTGGCATCTCCATTCTGACAGTTCGCTTGCGCGAAGTCTTGGCTTTCAGCCAATGATCAGAACGGTCTATCAGGCTGTTCAGGAGAAATTATTATAATGATCGGTATACTATCCCCAAAATGTCTTGTGAGGATAGCTACCTGATAACTTACGGATGAGAGCATTCGTAAGTTATTCTCATTTGTAGTCTTAAAAAAAGGGAAAGTGATCTTTTGCGAGGTCGATCCGAAATTGAACTACATTGATGCTTCAAGCGCCTTCTCCAGGACTATTCTGTTATTTTCTCCCCATGACTCCAGGGTTAAGATGATCGGAAGCAGACTTTGCCCTAACGCAGTAAGTTTATATTCAACTTTTGGCACTTTCGTGTCATAAATAGTCTTATCAACAAATCCGTGCTTGACCAATTCATTAAGTTGATTCGTGAGTACCCGCCTGTCCGCAGTATGAATCTTTCTTTGTAATTCTCCTGGTCTTTTCAGCCCGGCTGAGATATAGTAGATCAGCATGAGTTTCCATTTACCGTTCAATAATTCCTTGAACAGGTGAAGGCCGCAATCTAACCTAAGCGGTATTTTCTTTTCATACATGATTTTCTGTATTGTATCCCATGATCAGTATAGTGATTAATTTATGCGTACTTGACCCCGGGCCTGAGTTGAGATAGCTTTGCCAAAAAAAATAAAGATATGATCAAATTTTCATTTTTAATTAAAAAGCTGCCGGGCATGAGCCTGGAAACATTCGTCGATCATCACAAAAATAAGCACGCCCCGCTATTCTCTTCGATACCTGAAGCGCAGCAATATGTTCGTAAGTATGTAGTGAGCCACCCGATCACTGAACCGGGATCTCCAGAACCTGCTTTTGATGCGATCACAGATATCTATTTCGACTCTTTTGAAGATTACCGACAGTTTTTTTCATCAGAGAATTTCCTGAAAAATGTGCAACCGGATCACGCTAATTTTTTCGATGAGCGCAAAGTTGTTATGCTGACCACGAAAGAAACTACCGTTATTTTCGGATCCTGACCATTCAACAGTGGAAGCGTCCTTTCGTCTGATCTGATGAACAGATCAGACGGAAAGACTTGATGAGCTATCAAACATAATCTTTCATACCGTTTATGTGATTCCGCCCGGCACCTTTTATAAATAGTTGATTAGTATCGATCCGGTCAGGGCTATCAATAATACGCCTGCACGCAAATAGATAACACTGTCCCAGCGTTGCTGTAATTCCCTGATGTTGCCGATCATCCTTCCGAATTTTATTCCCTCCACCATGATCTTATTTATGGGTTTCGAGATCTTAACGTAGATCATCAAATGCGTAAGCAAAGCGATCAGCGATAAGACAGAGAACTGCCCATGAAGGGTGGATAAGCCATTTAAAACCACCTGCATTAAGATGGTAATTATCGCCAATACACCAAATACGGGCATTCGTTGGTCGGCTATTTCATGAAAATGGCCGATCAGATCAGCTATCGATCCATCTTTGCTTTTAGCTACAGCTTTTCTACCCACCACAGCAAAAAACACATCTGTGCCGAAGACAACAGCTGTAGCGACTATCGCCAGGCCGTTGAAGATGTTAAGTATCATGGACTGCATGACCTTATTTTTCAGCTTTTGCTTTAAATAAAAACACGGTAGTAATCGCCATATAAACAGCGGTAAAGCCATGGATCATTAAATGCGTCAGATCACCGGTCCCATTGACGGCAAGTATAGTTAGGGCATCCGAGATCGGGATAATGGTCGCCGCACCGAAGACGATACCGGCAGCGTGAGGTTGGCGACGGATCAGGAATACAAGAAGTACGATACCGGAGAAAATATCCCTGACTCCCTTGATCCAGCCATAGGCCAGCGCTTCTTTCGTCTGAGCCAGCGGAATGCCAAACCCATCTGCGCCTGCCTGCGGAGCCACGATAAACCTGCCCCCTATAAAGATAATGCCTATGGCTAACAAGGCAGTAAGCCAATACGAAGCCGAACGCGGCCCCCAAAAATTGATGTGCTGTGTTTTCATTTGCTTTAACTTTTTTTTGTTAAGCAAATCTCGGTTGACTTCATTTCTTATTCATTCACCCAGGTTAATTAACGCTGGTGGGCAATTCTATTTCGTATGCGGGATAAGGATTGCGGCTTGATACCCACATAAGATGCGATGTAATATTGGGGCACCCGCTGACTGATGTCTGCATAGCTGTTCATAAAACGCTGATAGCGTTGTTCAGGAGCGTCTTTGTAAAAGGAGGATAACTGCTGAAGCACATTGACAAAAACATGCTCTATGACGACCCGACCAAAACGCTCGCCCTCGCTAAGACCTTTATAAAGTTTTTGAAGACCATCCCGGTTTATGATATACAAAGATGTGTCCTCCAGGGCCTGGATATTTTTATTAGATGGAAGTTGAGGTAGAAAGCTTTCATAGTCGCACATAAAATCACCCTCGCTGCCGAAATAATAAGTGCCATCATTCCCGTCATTATTGATGTAATAGCGGACCAGGCCCTTCCTGATCAACGCCGCATACCGGCAGACTTCTCCTTCATTCAGGAAATGTTCTCCTTTTTTGATCTCCTTTACCGTAAAGGTCTCCTTGATCAATTGAGCTTCATCTTCGGTAATGTTGATGAGCTGTTTAAAACTATTTATTAAAAATTGCATTCACTTTTAGATATAAATCACTTCCGATCCTGATCCAATGGCTTTACCGCACAATGGTAACATTTCTTAAGATAATTTAAATGAACAATATCCGGTTCAGTCGAACAAATCTTTTCAATATCACTGAAAGGATTTGTATTCGCAAAAGAGAATGCTTATAGTACCAGGCACTGTTTGCTTATCAGCAAGCGAATGCGGGGACATTACCCTCAGGTGAAAAATGCCCTGAATTCCAAAGGGAAGCCGGCTCAAAGCAGGCGGCCGGATGATTTCCATCATGACTGGCATTTCCGCAGATCGCTGCCTTACATGGGCTTGCCGATAATTTTATCCCGATGAATATGTCCCCATTATTTAAGAGCGGTAATCACGCTCTTAAGACTGCGTTTGACTGTTTGCGCTGTATTCCACCACCGGTGGAAAGAAATCGTATACCTGTCTTTCCATTAATTGATGCGCTTCGATTTCTTTCAATTCCCTGGATAGCATTCGATCACTAATCCCCTAATATCGCGGGCAATCTCCAATAATTGCCATAGTACCCAATCCTCTTCTCTTACGTTGGAATATAGCCTGTAAAATCCTATCCGAAAGAAAGATAAGAAATTCAGACTGCTTTCATCATACTAAAGATAACTTTTCCCTGCCATACGCCCCGCTTTTTATGCCATCCACTTCGTGCCGCGCTCTCCGCTGTATCTTTTCCTAAGAGTGCCGCTGCAAACGCTGATGCTCTTGGAGTACTGGCATGCGCCGGCGTAGGCATTGTATCCGCGCAGCCACAGGATTGCATTGTGGCTAATCAAACTAATTTCCCGAAAGAGGGTAAAAGCGCAGCTAAGTTCTTGCCGGAATAAGTTGTGCATTTGCCAAAAGAGCTTAAGGCAAAAAGTTTTGACGCAAGCCAGCGACGGATACTCAGCAATATCAGCTACACCGCTGAAGAAAAGTACCAGAACTTCATGAAGACCTATCCAAATATATCCTATCGGATACCACTAAATATGATCGCTTCTTTTTTAGGCGTTTCGAGAGAGACACTTAGCCGCATCAGAAAACGGATTTAACTTGAATTTTTTATGCAGGCTTCTGAATAGCCCGATATTTCTGTATCGTTAATAGATTCTGTAAACTATCAATTGAACTAAAATGATTTTAACCCTAATTATTCATCGAGAAATTCATTGTATTTTAAACTTCAGTAACTTATAAATATTCAGGTAACAAAAAACTAATAAACTTTTACCATGTTGTTATGAATGTTTGTAAGAGGACAGTACAACTCAAATTTCAAAAATATGCGTTATTACACTGTAAATAGATAATTTTGTTTTAGAAGGAACTTAAAATCGCGTTTTTGAGTTAAAGTCGTCATTTTGAGTCTAGGGTATCCTATGGGGGAATCGAACCCCATTCAAGCGACATTTAAATCGTTTAAAAGCTTAGCAGCAATTACTAAAATTATGAATAGGCGTCTACAAATTTTCCCCAGAGGGTACAGCACGGAGTATGATAAAAATTTAACGGTCGACGCCTGCCGGAATATTATATTATCGCTCCCCAGACTAGGCTCGAACTATTAATAAATATTAGCAAAAAGTTGTAAATCTTGCAGAAAATGGTTCGAGTTTAGCCCTGTTGGGGCTACTAGCACCATTCAGGGGGAGCTGGATCGAACTACAGAAATCAGGTTCGCAATGTTACAAATCAAAACCCTATAAATTAGAGCTATAGTTTGTACTGTATGCCATAGTAAAAGTTTCATCCTCCCGAAAATGGACTATATACTGGCAAACATATTTTATAGAGATTGACTAACCATTTAAAAAAATCGCCGATGATTGCAGGATGAGTTTTGTTCCATAAAGTAATTAAGAAGCAACTCTTTTGCTGTTTCTTTCTTTAAAACCTTATTCCTGTCAAAGTTTTAAATTGGAGTAATTACTTGATCGTTTCATTTACTGTTGATCATCATGAAAAACAATCGTTGATTACCAACGCTAACTGTGATAGCTAAAATTAAGGTAGATGGGCTTACGGTCGGTCATTAAAGTTCAACCTGTAAACACACAATTTGTTCAATCAATATTTGTAATTGGCAAACGCGCCATTGCTGATCACCTTGTCGCCCTTTGCAAAAACATTTTCGGGGACAAGCGTAGCTGAAAACGTACCGCTTATTGTTTTTGCTGCAACATCAATTGAAGTGATGGTAACGGTACCTGTACCTGCCCAAATCATGTTATAGGAAGATGGGCGACCGGTTGATAGTCTTGCAAATGTGGTATAGCGAATCACCGATTGTACGGTACCCATAACCGGGTAAGTACCGGCGCCTTTCACATCATCCAGTTTAATATCCAGCCGATCCATCTGATACGATTTTGAGCTATTGCCGCCTAACGGACCACCGCCTAAGCTTACGCTTATCCATGTATCATAGGTCCACAAATTTAGATTTGGCGAGGTATAATTTGCACCAACGGTTTTGCCCCGGAAATGTTTGCGGCCATCCATTTCATAAGTAATAAAATTAGGCGAGCCGGGGTCGGCATCATCGTAGAACAGAAACGAGCCGGCATCTACCCTCTCTCCATCAGCTACCGTTACTTCAAATTTGGTACCAGATACCGGCGTGTAACCCAAGCCTATGTTTATAGTACCGTAATAATCGCCGCTGGGCATGTTTCGAAAGGTGAAGTTCCCCTCCGCGTCAGTCTTTGCAGAATAAGTTTGCAAATTGCCCTTATGCAAAACTGAGACACCGATGTTACTGGCAACATTGGTCAGGTGCCCGACGATGGTACCCGTACCTGTTGCCGGCTGTAACAGCGGACTGCCTCTAAAATCAGCCCTTTCCAAAAACCTGGTCTCATCAGGTTCCAGCGTAAGCAAAAAGCCGTTGGGTTGTACTTTTGCGCCTGCTATAAGAAAATTAATGCTGTATTCGCCGGCCGGCAGATCAAAAAACTGGTAAACGCCATCCTCACCAGGCTTCGCGGTGGTGTTCACGCCGGTAGACGTATT
This sequence comes from Mucilaginibacter gynuensis, assembly GCF_039541195.1. NCBI lineage: Bacteria > Pseudomonadati > Bacteroidota > Sphingobacteriia > Sphingobacteriales > Sphingobacteriaceae > Mucilaginibacter > Mucilaginibacter gynuensis. Next base: position 170,635 of record NZ_BAABFT010000007.1, on the reverse strand, counting down.
TGTGGCCGTTACGGCAAACTGGTCAACGGCAAAAAGTGGCATTATACTGCCTTCGATAGCAAGCTTTGGTACTGCCGGCTCGATTTGATCAGGCCCGGATTTTTCTGATTTTTTGCAGGCACTAAACGTAGCCAGTAATAGGATAAGGTATAGGGCTAATTTTTTCATAATGATATGGTAAAGCAAAGGTAGATATGGTGTATTTACAGGGCAATACCGCAGATTGGGGGATTTTGCTGTTACCGTTACCGCCGGGTTTTAAAAACACGTACCTTGGGCAAATGCAGTTCGACCGGATAGTTACTTATTTCCTGCCAAAACACATTCAGCACAACAAAACCCACCCCAGGTATAATGAGTTACGCATTGTGCTCAGCACTACCATGATCGGGCTTCCGCTAATGCTGATCTTTCCGCCGGTGATACATCTGATAGGCAAACCTGTTATCGGTTTCCTGATCAATGATTTCCTGGTGCTCACAATTATCCTGTCTATTAAGTTTTGGGGGCATTACCGCATCCCGATGACCATTACAGCGCTGGTTACTTACTTTATTATATACGACTGGATCAGGAGTTCGGGCTATATCTATTCATCCAATGTCAGCATATTACACATGTACCTGCTGGCGGCGGTTTGGGCAGATAAGCGTTACGGTTGGTGGGTGATTTTTACCAACCTGGGGCTATTTGGATTTATTTACTACCAAACCCTGCATGCAGGCCTTCCGGCCGGTGTGGACGGCGCGCTTGGCAGCCCGCTTTACGCGCTGGTGATGAACGCGCTCATTACTGTTTTTTTTGGCGGCTTTTTGGCTTACCTGCAATATGACCAGGAAAGCGACAGGGCCAAGATCCGCTTGTTGCAGGACCGCCGCATCAGCGTGTTGGACGAAGCTGTAAAACAACGTACCGAACAATTAAACACCATGCGCGAAACCATCGCCACCGATTTTCATGACGAAACAGGTAACATGCTCTCGGCCATAACCCGGCAGGCTTCGCTGTTGAAACTCAAACTCACGCCCGATGATGAAGCCCGGCCGCTGGTAGAGAGCATCATCCGCAACAGCAAGGCCTTGTATGCCAGCAGTAAGGATTTTTTATGGCACCTGCACCATAACAGCGATGATCCGCAGGAGTTGTTTCATTACCTTACCAGCTACGGGCAAAACTATTACAACCAGTTTGATATCGCGTTCTCGTCTATGGGAGAAGAATGTCACGACAAACAGTTCCCCTCATCGGCAGCCCTGAACATTATTTACATTTTTAAAGAAGCAATGACCAACGTGGTAAAACATTCCGGCGCTAAGGAGGTTGTTTTTGAGATGCGTTGCCAGCCTGCCAGCATTACCTATAGTCTGCGCGATAATGGCAACTGGAAGGAAAGCGACAATGTGCATGAGCATTATGGCCTGACTAACATGGAACGCCGCTGCCAAAAAAATGGGTTTGACTTTAACCTGGCCAAACAAACATCGGCAACGCTGATCGAGGTGACCATCCGGGTAACTGATCTTAACACAAACGCATGAAAAAACGCATTACGATTATAGAAGACAACAGCGTGATCCGCGAGGGTTTTGCAGCCGTTATTGATAGTTGCCCCGATTATTTAGTAGCAGGCCAATATGGCAGTTGCGAACAGGCGCTGCAACACTTGGAAAAAGATGAACCGGGGCTGGTACTAATGGATATTGACCTGCCCGGGATGACCGGCATAGAAGGCACCCTGCAGATCAAAAAACGCAGGCCGAAATGTATAGTACTTATTATTACCGTATTGGAGGATAGCGACAAGGTTTTCCGCTCATTATGCGCAGGTGCCGGTGGTTATATTGTAAAAAACTCTGACACGGACGATATTGTAAAAAGCATTGCAGAAGCCTTTGCAGGCGGTGCGCCCATGAGTTTGAGCATCGCGCGAATGGTGGTACAATCCTTTAACCGGCCGCAGGATTCGCCGCTATCTGAAAGAGAAAAAGAGGTATTGCAGGGCATAGCCCAGGGGAAAACTTATTCCAGGATAGCGCTCGACCTGTTTATCAGCAAAGAAACCGTTCGCACCCATATCAAGAACATTTATCAAAAACTGGCCGTAAACAGTAAGGCAGACGCCTTGAAAGTTGCCGGGCAAAACAAATGGCTGAGCTGATAAATCCCCCAATTTGCGGTATTGTGTAAAATCATGCCGGGCGATATTTTTGTGCGCATGATGAAGAAGGTAATTATTATCCTGCTATTGTGCAGCGCCGGCCTGGGCGCTTGCCGTAAAAACAACCCGTCACTGCAACCAGAAGAGAAAACCGGCAGTCTTAGCGGGACAGTATCTCCCATCGGTTCGGTTCAGGCAGTCATCATCCTGAAGGACGGTGACCCGGCAGACAAAATCCAGCGGACCGTACCCGACGCAACCACCGGCAAATTCAGTTTCCCGGGATTAAAGGCCGGAACTTACGCCCTGATGAGTGAGCCTGTCAGCGGCTACATGCCGATCGAAAACCAGGCTATCGAGATCAAAGCGGAACAGGAAACCGCGGTAGCCCTTGTTTTTAATAAATACCCCATCACCACGCCGGATATACCGATCAGTTTCAAAAGTGGTTTTGCAACCAGAGTCTACTATACCGATCAGAGGCTTACCATTGTGAAATTCAGGAGTGAAGGTAGTTTTGGTAAATTAGGTTATAAAACCTTTGAACTTACTATTCAGCTTGATGCGATAACCGGCCCCGGCACTTTTATATGCAATGCCACTTCAAAATCATTTATCCGTTATGTATCTGCTTATGATGGCACTATTGGTTTCAGAACTTGGGGCAGCAAAACCACAGATGGGAATGCTACGGTCAACATTACCACCTTTGATCCCGTTACTAAACAGATCCAAGGCACTTTCAACGGCAGTCTTCCTCCTATAGCCGGAACCAGGGGCACAGTAATTATAGAAGATGGCACTTTGAATTTTTAGTTAACATATTGAATTGGACTATAATTGATATTTATTGCCACTCAATCCAGTGATTTGCAAAAGTTTTACAGACACAAGCCATCAAAACATCAGCTTGAGTTCAATCGATGATTATAATGTGTTGCCTTTGAAGATGACGAGGCTGAGCTCTGTGAAAATCTTGCTTGTAAACCGAGTATTGAGTAATTAAAAAACGGGAATGTTGTTTAACATTCCCGTTAGTCATGATTATAAAAGGAATGGTTATTTTACATCCTGACGGATTTTACTTGCGGTGCTTTTACCAGGTAGATAGATCTGCAATCCAAATGATAAGCCTAAGGTGCTCTGGTAATAAAAAAGGATGGCTATCTACATAGCCACCCCTACATCAGATTTAGAAAATTAGTAATACACTTATTTTAATAGTATTACGATTAGCGTTAAGTTAGGGTTTCAAAATAAAAAACCCCTTGAACAATCGCTGTACAAGGGGGTAATTTTATAAAAATCTGTTTACTACCAATAAATCAGCAAGACCATAGTAGTTATAAAATAACCTCAAATATTCCTAATTGTTTTAAAAAGACAAACGCATTGAAAAATAGAATCCCCAAACACTCGCTGCTTGGGGATTCAACCTATTAAATTTTTAAATGTTGATTTACAACAGAACTAAGATAAGTTATTCACAGTAGATGCAGCTATCATATACAAATATTGCTTTAAAATTCACCTAATAAGAATTATCTTCGCTAACTAATTGGTATAGTATAAACTTAATAAAGATATTAACGTATTAATTATATGATGGCCAAATTTAATCTTACAGAACTTTTGATTGGAGAGTGGCAAAATGCTTACGGTCAAATAATTTCTTTAACCCCTGAAAAACTTGACAACGTTGACCCTCACTGCATAATCGAGGTAGATACTCCCGATCTGTTGATTACTTTACCGTTGATGAACATAATATGTGGAAAGGTTTTAAGTTGCGATTACAGAAATTTAGTCATCCAAAACGGAATAGATTCTAATAGGTTCAACTTCACAAGAATCTTCGCAGGAACTTAACATGTTTAGCGAATTATATCACGGTAATCGTTGCACCAATTTATTGCCCATCCGTAGAAATTTAACCTCGTTCACCAACCGATACATTTTCTAATTGTATCTTATAAAAGCATTAGTTATTTTAAATAAGCTTAATGTTTCGCCTAAACGATATAATGGAATCACACCTAAACTTATTTGAAGATATCCTTAATGGAGAACGGGAACATGAAGGAAATTCAGCCATTTTCAGCCCAATAGACCACTCTTTTACCGTAAAAGAAGGTGGTGTCAAACTTATAGTAAGTTTCCAAAACTCGATTTGAAGTATTTCAATGTGGTTGATTTTACTTATCGTCACTTTACTATTATAGACAAAGAAGCTTCAAGGCTAATCACTTCTAAAAGAAAGGATTAGTTATTGCTTTTTCTTGAAAAAAATGATGGAGTTATGAGTGATTATTTACAATTGATTTTGGAATATCTGAAAAATGAAATGTCTGATTATAGGTATTTAATGGTTTTAAGTAACGGCGTCATTATTATTAAAGTGTCAGATGATGATGACTTTAACGAGACTTTCAAACTTGTTTCAGAAAAAGTATTTGATGCTACGGCAAAACTAAAACATCGTGAGTATGATCTTAGATTCACGTTATGGAATAACAAGCATCACAGGTCGTTGAGAATTGCTAAATAGATGATGGCATTGAAGTAATAAAATCTTCAAAGCACTCGCTGCTTGCGGATTGATTCTATTGAAAAAATTAAGTCTTGTGTTGATAAACATTTCTAAAATAAAAAAAGATTGAATAAAAAATTTATAATATCTCTAATCTTCGAAAAAAAATAGTTCGACTTTAGTCCTATTGCGGCTCCAACCATTACTAGCAGGTAGAAATAGTCTATAGTCTTCCAAAGTCATCATGGATTACTCAATTGTTTTGTAAATGGTAATCAAAAGCTGACATTCGTATTTCATAAACTTCAGGCCAATGATTTTCCAGTTTCAGAAACAGTTTCCTCACTTGAACTCCTACTGGGATCGTTACCTGCCTTTGCAGAAACGTTTAGAAATGCCAGCGAGGACAAAGGTTCTTGATGAAGGCATTATCTCACAATACGCTATTTATATAGAGAAGGGCTGCCTTCGTACCTACTTCAACAACAATGGGAAAGAAACCACTGTACAATTTTTTTTTGAAGAAGAAGGACTAAGTTCCTTGGATAGTTTTATTAATAACATACCAAGCCCGTACACGATAGAAACAATTGAACCCTCGGTAGTTTATCTCCTCTCAAAAAAGCACGCTATACAATTATTGGAAGAACTGACACATGAAAAAGATTTTGTGATGATGTTCATGAAAATTACGGCACGCAGACTGACACACTATTCAGGTGAATTCATTTCTTTTATACGGGATACACCTGAACAACGCTACCTGCGCCTATTAAATGAACGACCTCATATCATTCAGCGGGTTAGTCAGCGTTATATTGCATCATATCTGGGGGTAAGTACCGTTCATCTCAGCCGTATAAAAAGCAAACTGGCTAAAGGAAATCTGCATTTTTGAACTTGATAACATATGTTATTGCCCTGACTTCCCGGATGCTGCAACTTTGTCTAATAAAAATCAATGACATGAAAGCAGCAGTAATTTATGGAAAAGGTGAATTGCCACAATACAATGATGTCCCGAATCCGGAACCTCAAAACGAAAATGAGATATTAGTAAATGTGAAGGCCGTTGCCATTAAACATTTTGATAAGGGTGTGGCCAGCGGTACACATTATGCAAGTTCCGGGCAGCGAGGAGGCGGTAAGGTTATTGGCGGCGATGGGGTTTGTCTCATGGCAAACGGATCACGTGTATACGCCATCGGGGTAAGTGGCATGCTGGCGGAACAGGCGACCATTGAAAAGGGACGATATGTAGAAGTGCCGGATGGCGTCGACGATGCTACGGCGGCAGCATTACCCAACGCTGTTTTCGGTGCGGCTATGGGATTGAAATTCAAAGCGAATATATCACCCGGCGATGTAGTGCTGATTAACGGTGCGACCGGCTTTACCGGAAGGGTTGCTGTACAAATTGCCAGGTATTATGGCGCCAGCAGGATCATAGTAACCGGCAGGAACAAACAGTCGCTGGTAGACTTGCTTGACCTGGGAGCCGACGAAGGAGTTTCGATTTTGCTGAGCGATGACGAATTTCTAACCACTATACGGAATCTTCATCACGCAACGCCGATAAATATTGTGATTGATTATCTATGGGGACGTACAGCTGAACTGATCTTTACCGCATTTAAAGGCGATGGCGGCTTTACCAACCGTACCCGCTACATTTCCATAGGTAGTATGGCAGGTGATCTCATTAATTTATCAGCAGCGTGCTTACGCAGCACCGATATACAGTTGACAGGTTCTGGTCTTGGCTCATGGAGCAGGGAACAAATAGCAGAACTGTTTTCGTCAATTCTTCCGGAAATGTTCGCGCTCGCTGCCGAGGGTAAATTAGTGGTCGAAACGATGCAGGTCCCGATAACAGATATTAGCAGCTTATGGAACCTCGATATACCTGGGGGCAAACGTCTGGTCGTCACCTTATGATCTCTTAACCATGAAAAATATCAAAATCCTGTATTGGTTATTTACACTTATGTTTAGTCTTTGGATGTTATTAAATGCAAGGGCTTATCTTACAAATGATGAGGCAAAAGTACTCTGCAGGCAACTTGGCTTCCCTGATTACTTTCGTGTGGAGCTTGCTATTGCTAAAACGCTTGGAGCATTGGTATTGCTTATACCATGGTTCAAGGGTGCCTTGAAAGAATGGGCATATGCAGGATTTGCGTTTACCGTAATTTCCGGTTTGATTGCCCATGTTGCAACTGGCGATCCTATAGGTTATTTAATTTCAGCCCTAATCGCTTTATCTTTTTTGCTGATTTCCTACGTCACTTATCACAGGCTGCAAAAAGTGGATCTAAGGTGGATTGTATGATCGTCATCCAACTATTTTAAATCGTAGATTAATTACAAAAAAGACCGGAAACCGGCATCGTTTGATGTAGTACTCATTCATAATCCACAGGTCCATCAAGACAGTTTTTTTAACCTAATGATCATTATACGTTAGTTTCAACGTTACGATAACAGATTTTGACGCAGGCTGGTTGCTCCCGTCGGCGGTGTGATCTACCGGAATCAATACATTCGTTTCCGGGTAGTATGTAGCTACGCAATGCTCTGCTATATCATAGGCGATGACAACAAATTTCGGAGCTACACGCACTACGTCATTATAATTACTGATGATGTCTACGACATCATTAGTTTTTAAGCCTTGCCGCTTCATATCGTGTTCATTCATGAATACGACCCGGCGCTGATTGTCCACACCGCGGTAACGGTCTTTCAAACCGTATATTGTTGTGTTGAATTGGTTGTGACTCCGAATGCTCATCATGATCAGCTCACCTTCATTTATCACCAATTTTTCAAGCGGGGTGACCATAAAATAAGCTTTGCCAACTTCTGTATCAAATTTTTGCTCGCGCGGCCCATTAGGCAGGTAAAAGCCGCCTTTAACTCTTATCCGTTCGTTATAATTATCAAATCCTTTGACCACCTTCCCGATATCATCCCTGATGGCATCATAGTTTTGCTCAAACAAATCCCAGTCTACTTTGCTTTTTTTACCAAAAGTCGCTTTCGCCAGCCGGCAAATGATTTGGACTTCACTTAGCAGATCTTCTGACACAGGTTTAAGGACTCCTCTGGATGACTGCACTACACCAGTAGTTCCTTCAGTGGATACAAAATGCTCCTTCCCGTCATGAATATCTTTATCAGAACGGCTTAAGCAAGGTAAGATCAGTGCTTCTTTTCCGTGCACCAGGTGGCTGCGGTTCAGCTTGGTACTGACATGGACGGTGAGGTCACACCGGCGCATGGCCTCTGCGGAATAATTAGTGTCCGGCGTAGCCGAAAGGAAATTGCCTCCCAATGCGAAAAATACACTGGCATCATTTCCATGCATAGCTTTGACCGCCTTTACAACATCATACCCGTTTTCGCGCGGGGGTTCAAATCCGTAAATATCCTTCAGTTTATCCAGCATGGCAGGCTCAGGTTTATCCCAGATACCAACAGTGCGGTCCCCCTGAACATTACTATGCCCGCGAACAGGACAGGTTCCGGCGCCAGGTTTACCAATACTCCCTTTTAAAAGTAATATATTCACAATATCATAGATGGTATTCACTGCATTTTTGTGTTGCGTGATACCCATAGCCCAGCAAAAAACGATTTTGGTTTTATGCTTGATCAGGTTGATGAGCACTTGTATTTCATCTTTCGAAATACAGCAATAATTTAAAAGATCATCAAGGTCTTGTTTCTCCAGATCGGCCAGCAATTCCCGGTAGCCGGTCGTGTGCTGCTCTATGAACTGGTGATCAAACACCGTACCGGGTGTTTTCCGCTCTTCTTCCCATAACATTTTCGCCATGGCTTTAAGTAAAGCCTGGTCACTGTTTGTTTTGGGTTTAAGGTAAAGGTCCGCTATTTTGGTATCAATATGCAGGATGCCCTTGATCTTTTGTGGATCTGAAAAACCGATCAGCCCTGTTTCACGCATAGGGTTGATCGCAACGATCTTTGCGCCATTTTCTTTTCCTTTGCGCAGCGCTGATAGCATTCTCGGCGCATTGGTTCCAGGATTTTGTCCGATGATAATGATGACTTCCGCCTGGTAAAGATCATCTAGTTTGATAGACGCTTTTCCAAGGCCACATTGTTTTTTAAGGGCTACGCTGGTAGATTCGTGGCACATGTTGGAACAATCCGGTAAATTATTGGTGCCAAATTCCCTTGCAAATAACTGATAGACAAAGGCAGCTTCATTACTGGTCCTGCCTGAAGTATAGAAAATCGCCTTATCAGGATCAACTAACCCATTGAGTTTAGCGCCGATCTTTTTAAAAGCGTCATCCCAGCTGACAGGCCGGTAATGTGTACCACCTTCTGGCAGGTACATGGGCTGCGCAATGCGCCCCTGTTTCCCTATATGAAAGTCGTCAAGCAAAGACAAATCATAGACGGAGTTTTCTGTGAAGAAATCCGCCTTTAAACTTTTGGTGGTAATTTCTTCGGCAACAGCCTTAGCGCCGCTTTCACAATATTCGGCGACAGCGGACCGATCATCGTCCGGATCGGGCCAGGCACAGGACGGACAGTCGAAACCTCCTTTTTGATTTAATCTGAGCAGGGCTAAATTTGCCCTGAAAATATTGGCTTCCTGTAAGACGTGAGCGAACGACACCACGACCGCTTCGACCCCCGCCGCGGTATCTTCCGGTGTAGAACGCTTAACTTTGGCAGGTGACACCGGGTTTTGTTCCGAGGGTATTTTCTTTTCCATCTCAGCAGGTAATATGCGGGTTTTCGAAATAGTCCGATTGATCTTCACTAACGTCGCCGTCAATACATTTAAAATCCTTTTCGATCAGCAGGTAAATTCCGTTCCAGGTATTTTCCAAACCAACCGTGTCAGTCGAAGCCCATTGCTGAAGCTTTTTGTCGGGAATATATAAGGATATCGTATTATGGTTAAAATCAGCAGACATAGCCTCCTCTCCGGATCGTTGTACTGAGTAGCTTAGCGTGTTGCCTATAAATTCTGTCTGATCGGTTAGTTTTCCGTTTTGACTTAAGGCAATTACTTCTGACCTGGTCAGGCGATAGCGCAGGGTATTCCCTTTAATACGTATTTTCATGTGCTGGTAGTAAAACTCTGTGTGGTGAAGTATAGATATTGAAACGACCATCGCGCAAAAAACCAATAAGGCTAACACCAAACTCTTCGGCAAGTTCGACCGCAAGGCTGGATGGAGCACCTACTGAAGCTATGATCCTGATGCCTGCCATTATCGCTTTCTGAATTAGCTCAAAGCTTGCACGACCGCTTAATAATAATATCTGGTAATCCAATGGCATCCTGTTTTTTGTAAGCGCAGCGCCTATCAATTTATCCAGGGCATTATGTCTTCCGACATCTTCTCTTACTAATAGCAAGTGGCCACTGTTATCAAATAAAGCGGCGGCATGTAAACCGCCGGTCTCCTCAAAGACCGCCTGTTGTTGCTTTAACAATTGAGGCAGGCGATGCAACAACTCACTACTGATCGTTAGCTTGTCCGAATTAATAATGGTCGCACCTGTGGTCCTGATCGCATTGATGGAAGCCTTACCGCATATGCCACAACTGGATGTAGTATAAAAATTTCTTTCGCTGTTTTGCAGCGCTGGCTCAGTACCGGTTTTTAAGCTGACCTGTATCACGTTTCCTGTATTGGTTTGGCAAAGGGCAATCGGATGAAACACCTCAGTGATCTCATCAAAACTTTTAACTATGCCCTCGGTGAATAAGAAGCCCATGGCGAGTTCCATATCGTTTCCCGGTGTGCGCATGGTGACCGAAATATTCTTGACAGTCCTGTCAGTTACCGGGCCGAAATCAAGCCGTATCTCCAACGGCTCCTCGACAGCGAGAATATCGTCGGAAATTATGCTGCGTTCACCAACGATCTTTGAAATACTAAGCTGCTTCACCTGTTTATTCACGATAACGATATTTCTTTAAATTTAAAGAATTCCAATTGTCAATTATTACTATTACCGGTACTTTTTAATGCCCAATATATCAGAGCCGGTTGAAAAAATAACCTGCTCAATCTTTTGCTATCAGTGTTCAGTCCTAGCGCACTACGCCTATGGGTATATTGGGCGATATTTCCGGGATATACAGCGACAAAGAACGCAGCAGCTATCTTACCGATAACCGAACGATAGCTTTCAGGGGCAAATGCAATAGCACTGCCTAAAGCAATTTCGACTATTCCTGAATATATAACAGTGTCATCTTTTGCCAACGGTACCCAATTGGGTACCTGAGCCTGAAATCCTTTCCTTGCAAAGGTCAAATGGCCGATACCTGCTAAGATCAGGTTCGCCCCTAATAAGATCCTTGCGACTGATTTTACATCTTTTCCGCTCATGATTTTTTTATAAAGTAATGACAATAACTATTCCAATATGGAGGCACGTATCTTAATCAGATGGTTAATAGTCCGTGCTTATAAAGTCGGCATTATAACGGTAGCTTATTTAATAGAAAAAAAATACCGGATACCCCCGGACCCATCCCTGGCCCCTTTGTATTAAGAAATATTCATCTGAGCCAAAAAGACGCCAAATCAGCTTTTCAACTTCTTACTGGTTGCCGTATTTTGGCCAAGCCAAGTCCCTTATGCCCCCCAGCTATGAGCGAACCGGTGTCGACGGTTATCCCGTAAAGTCTCTGCATTTATCCACAATGGATTATTTTTTATTCAGCAATTATATCTTTGCACGCCATGAGCAATGACAGATTCGCCGCGCAGTTGGAAACCCGCATTTTCTATTTTTATGTTGTAGACCAAAAGCCGGCTGAGGTTAAAATTACAATGTACGGAACGCCCTACACATTTCAAAGATTCAACGAAGGATGGCGAAATGCGGCATCAAATATGATGAACATGTCGCAGCCTTTGATCGATTCGGTAGTGGCAGTTATTTACGGGTAAAAAGAAGCCACCGAAGCCAGGTTTAAACGCCCTTATTAGGACATGTCTAGCTTATCATGGCAAACTTTAAAATTATGGCCAAACCTATGCTGCCACGGGCCGCCGAGATATTCCCACAGGTCAAGGCCAATGGCCTGTACTATAAACGGGGCAAACGTATTATTTAAAATGGTCAGTAAATGCCTGGACGCTTCAGGAGACACTTTATTTTCGATTGTGATGTGCGGCCTGAATCGTTGCCGGTCCTGCGGGATCAGGTCGGCCGCAAAATACAGGCTACAAAACCGGTGCAACTGATGTAATTCCGCTGATTCGATGGCATACGCTACGCCGGCGCCTAGATGCCGCAGGCTGCTGACAGTCATTTCAAATTGTTCCATGAAAAGGCCGGACAGGAGTTCCCTGGTCTCCGGTCGGTTCGGCAACTGGTGAAACAAGGTCAGGTGCGCCTTGAGGAAATTGCGTTCAGGAGGAAAAAAACGGTCGCGCAAGCGGTCAAAGAAAGCCTGACCTGGCGCATCCATTCTTAGGGTCAATATCAAAGGATTTCTATCTGTTGCCGACATTTTTCTGAATAATAGATACTCACTTCCAACCCTTTTACGTCTTTTGAGCCGGCTAAGCGACTTTCCAGAGGTCACACAAATTTTTCGTGACAGATTTTCCTTTACACCTTTGAAGGTTTCAATTTTCCCTGTACGTATACTTGAAGAACGAATAAAAGTAAAAAGTGTTTTTAGACTGCGTTTGATCGATCCTCTTCCTAGCCAGGTACATTTTAATGAGGGATCTACTGCTTGGCGCAGGTAATTAAAAAGCCTTGTACACCTTTGGCGTGATCGCTGATCCGAAAACTTCCGGATCCCACCGGCAAACAAATCCAGATTCCCCCGGGTACCCTGGTGCACCTCCGAACTGTCGCAAATGTTCGCTATCACCAACTTTATTTGTAAAGGGTAAATTAGGCCTGAACATGAAAGATTTTGCAATCCACAAGGTTAATCGGTGGTTAAATAAAACCAGCCGGCTGTTCAAAGGCTTATTGGGTCAGGGTTTCAATCTGGCTGCTACCCTATAAAAAGGCAGCGTGGTTTTCCTTGAACCAATAATTCTTACGCAACAATATGCCGGCTGCACTGTTGAATTGCAAAACACGTTATTATGGAATTCGACTGGCAAAAAATATTTTTTAATGAGCTAAACCTACCTTACGCGTTGGAAATTACCCTGCGGACGATCCTTATGTTTCTGTTTGTGCTGTTACTATTAAGGCTTTCCGGAAAGAAAGGCGTCCGGCAATTAACCATCTTTGAGGTCGCCATTATTATCGCGTTGGGTTCCGCCGCCGGTGACCCAATGTTTAATAAGGACGTCGCCATCCTCCCCTCCTTGCTGGTGTTTGCCCTGATACTGGGAATTTATCGCCTGATCACTTATTTGGCCGCTCGGAACGAAAAGATCGAAAGTATCCTGGAGGGTGATCCCATGTATATTATCGAAGATGGTATGTTCACCATGGAAGAAGAAAGCCATACCACCTTCGCTAAGGACGAGTTCTTCGCTGAAATGCGCGCGGTCAGCATAGAACATGTCGGACAGGTGCGTACTGCTATACTGGAAACCAACGGCCAGGTCAGTTTTTACTTTTTCAGCGACGAAGAGGTCAAACCGGGTTTGCCCGTTTTACCCAAACCTTACGCTAAGCGATCGAAAAACATCGCTAAACGCGACGACTACGCCTGCACCTATTGCGGTCATGTCATAACACTACAGCAGGACTGCACCTGTGAACGCTGCGGACATGATGAATGGGTGAAGGCCATCGCTACTTGCCGGATCGCTTAGGTTTAGGGTTTCACGGCAGCTTTCGATGATCACCGCGAAATATACAACACCGGAAGGATCAATATTCTGCCTTCAATTTGTTGTGACTTTCGTTCTCAAAAATGATTTTGCCCGGGTAATTGATTAACATATTCAAAATAATACTTTAAACTTATTCAATCACCAACATTTTTAAATTACCCTTTTGATAGAACGATTTACTATAATTACGAAGTCAGTTAATCACAACCTAAATTTTAAATATATGACCTTAAAACCGGTTTGGTGGTTAAGGCTTTTTTATCAAATTATTCCAAACAATTCGATTATTGAGTGATAAACAAATTGTTGTTTTAATTTAACATAATCTATATTAGAAATGCAGCGTATCCAAACTACACTGCGCGATAAGGTTTAGGTTGAAGTCCCCAGGCAGCGAGTGTTTGGGGGCTTTTTTTAAGATAAAAGAGTAAAATAACGGTAATTTTTGCGCGGTGAAAAGGTCATATTTTCAAGCCACACATGGCTTTACCCAGATAATTGATGCTAAAATTAACAAAGATGTAAAAGGAAAAGTTAGTTTCTTATATAATATCAGGGACAGCAATTAGTCACGATGGTCCTCAAACATTAAATAGATAAGGCATACAATCACTATGTATAGTATTATCTTCAGGAACTCCACTTACTTGACTCTTCGGTGAAATGAGTAAAAGCACTTGAAGCATTTAAAACGCCTGATATTATCTGAAAGAATAAATTTGACCAAACGCGATCGCGGGATCCTTCTAACGCCTAAAGCTTGACACTTAGGACACACCAGCTGATTTTCATTTTCGATTGCAGGGGCAACAACCATGACACTATCTTTTAAGGTAACATTATAACTCTTTTAACGAACAACAAAAAAAATGGTTTGGGAAAAGTTGGGATCGGGTGTTACTATTTGTATCTATCAGTAATTGGAAGATAACGGGCAGGATATTAGTAATGGTATTCCGGAAATATATAAGGGTTAACCTAAGCACTTCCTTGCTATTTCCATGACGCCCGCAACTGCAAAATAATATAGAAAGATTATGTAGCTGTATTAAATTTGACTCTAATGCTTAGTATCCTGAAGGCGAAACCGAATTAACATGAACCAAATGACTTTCGAAACTTAAAGCCAAGATGCTGCAATAGGAAATTGATAGCAGATTGAAGATGTTCAACGTTCATAATTGAACTGGCCAAGTAAGAAAGAATGAAAAGAACAATTAGCTACACATGAAATGTTAATGATCGCCTAAACGTATGTTCTATATAAACTCCCTATTTTTGGAAGCGAATTAAAAGCAAATGGACACGAACAGCCTTCCCTTTATTCCTGAATTCCGCTAAAAAATTCAAATGAATTGTACGGTGGCCTGATCCTTTTCACCAAGATAGTATTTCTCTAAGACGGCTTTAAATACAAGGTCTGCCCCGGGTACAAAGGCAAATAATGTCATCGACGATCGCAGCTTCAGGTCATCAGGCGCCCCCATTATTTCCCTGACATTGTCGCCTTTGCGTGTTAATAAAGCTTTGCTGATGGCCACCAGTCTGGGCCCGAGAATAGGGTGTGCGAGAAATGCTTTGGCTTCAGGCAGACCTTTAATCGCATAATATTTCGCCATGTTGCTGAAACCAAGCCCGTCTACTTGGGGAAAAATATACCACATCCAATGGCCTTTTTTGTGACCGCTTTTGATTTCCGTAAATGCTGTTGCATAATCACGGTATTGCGCGTTTAAAAAACGATCCAGGTCCGGATAGTTATTCATCTTTTGTTTTTTTGTGTTCCTTAGCAAAATACGCCCGCACCTGTTTCACCCGTCGCAATCGATCCTCCTTCGTTTCCTGTGTTATTCAAAACCTCATGGGCGATCACAGTCGCCTTATCCCTTATTTTTGAGGTTGGTTTTATAAGATGGCGGATAATATCTGTTCTGCCGGGGTATAATTCCTCCTTTTACCCTTAACACACTAAAGCTGGTTTTGATTTAAGTAGGGTTTGAATAGAATCTGCTTTCAGTTTCTACTTAGAGAGTAGTATGATTACGACTCCCGGCAAGGGCGATTTTTTCAAAACGGTCAGTGGATAGAAGAATTTAATAAAGGCAATGAAAGTTTGGTGTGTTAAATTACAACTGAAACTATTGATTGAAAAAAGGTAAAGCTCCTGATGGGCAGGAGCTATTACCAGATTAAACCAATTATAGTGAAGAGATTTGTTGTTCTTTATATTATTTCTCAACGGCTATCGCGCAAGTCTGACCTTTGATTTCAAATACTTATTGATCTACAGTTCAAATGCAAAGCCTGTTATTTATTCCAAATTGATTTTAGTTTCCATAGATCAAGTTTGTTAAGCGTAGCTTTTCCTTGCCTGGCATAAAAAATCAGTTCATTGCTTCCTGCTGATGGGAATATCTGGCTCGTAATAGCGGCTTCTCCCCTGTTGGCAAATACTTCGATCAAAGACCTGTCGACAAGCATCCTTATTTTTAATTTCCTGTTCTCCGCATCGACTTTAGCGGTATACTTACCCGGGAAAGCAGGGCTGAAATCTACATTACCCGAATGCGTGCGGTCCACCGTAAGCTCACCCGTCGCTACTTTATAAGATAATACGGTATTTTCAACTCCCTTGCCGGCTATGGTAAAACCTACTTCCGTCGCCGTACCAAGATCGATCTCCGCAATCAATTCATAGGTGTTCTCCAATTTTGCCGCTCCAGGAATCCGATGGTTGCCCGAAACTTTTTTATTTTCTAAAGAGAAATGTTCGGTACGAAGCTTTGCGATCGCTTCCACAGGCTGTTGTATCAACTTTATGCCATCCGGAAAAGAACTCAGCGATACCGAGCGCGGGAATGTATGTCCGCCCCGCCATGGCGAAGTAGGTATCTCCCTTAAATACAACCAGCTGCCCAGCCAGGCTACCCAGGTACGGTGATTCAAATCGTCAGGACTGTCTACCCATGAGCGCACAGCATAGAAGTCTGGTCCGTAATCGATCCACCTGGTTTTCTCCCAATCGGTGCTGGCAGGTTTGTCGGATAAGGTGAACTGGTCGGCGAGAATATGACGAAAATCGCCGTCACCCTCATCAACGATTTGTATGCTCCCCTTTTTGCCGGCAAATTCGGCAACGTTCCATGTCTTCCAGTATAAAACCTCCGTATTGACGCCACTCATCGTGCGCACGATCTTCCCGTCAACCAGCAGGTCGACATGGAGGTCTTTTGGATACGCGCCACCGCCCAGCAGGAAGTTCAGATAGTTTTTGTTAATGGTAAAATCCGGCGAGGTCAGTTTTCCCGCGCCCTTATCGCCGTTGTGAAAACTGTTCACAAACTTTTTACCTTCAAAGCCGATAACCGGTCCCTGCAGGTTGACCGGCCCGGTTTCCGGTTTATCGGAAAAGGCATCTCCTTCGTTTTTCCATCCTTCAAAACCATTTTCGAAATCAAAGAGCACCTCTCCCGGATTGCTGGCTTCTTCGCTTTTCAGCCTGCCAAGCGCCGATTCGAATTCCTTATCCGCTTTAAACGTTTTCCCGTCGAAATTCCCAATGAAGTATTGTCCTGCAAGCGGCTGAACTGAAACTGCAAGTACCCATTTTTTATTGTTCTTATTTCCGTCCACATACAGTGGAAAAATATCCGGGCATTCCCAGACGCCCTTCACGGCACCCATCGGCCCGAAGTCACTCAGGTGCTCCCATTCCTTAAGATTCGCTGAGCCGTAAAAGCTGATCTTCTGCTGTGCCGCCATGGCTACCGCCATCACCCATTTTTTTGTATCCGCATGCCAAAAGACCTGCGGGTCACGAAACTCGGTCGAATTCAGATCGATAACCGGGTTCCTGTTATATATCTCCCAGTTGGCACCGTCATCATTTGAATAAGCGATGCACTGGTACTGCGTGCGGTTACTCCTTTGCAGACCGGAATAAATGGCGACGAGCGGGCCTTTGCCGCTTTTGCCGAAACCGCTCGTGTTATCTTTATCGTAAACGACGGAGCCCGACATCTGACTCTCTTTATCGGTGGATAACCTGGCGCGTTTGCCTAATTTCCAGTTAATCAGGTCGGTACTGGAGGCAAGTCCGTTGTTGACCCTGTATTCGCCTTTATAGTAGATCAGGTCGGTCGGATCGATAAGCCCGCCGGTTTTCGGTGTGAGGTGGTATTGCGGGCGATGTAATTCCCGGAAAAGATTCGCGGTATCCACCGCATTGCCGTCAGTGCTTTGACTATGTGCGGGCCGCACCGATAGCGCGGCTACGCTTATGCTGATTAGGAAAACAGATAGATTTTTCATAGATATCTTTTTTTTAATGATGTCCCGAAGGATTTAATCAATATTGTATGTAAACTGTCGACGCATCTCCCTGAATAACCTTCGGCGCCGGCACACAATTAAATATTTCGCAATCGCTGTTGACAAGAAATACGCGCGGACTGCGGGTATCGCTGATCTTTATGTTCTGAAATCTGTTGTTTAGCCCGGATTCCGAGCGTACGGTTACCGCGTCCGCGCTGGAAGCTGCCCAGTCGCAATTGATGGTATTATTGCTGACCATATTGTAATCGCCGTTGATCCTGAAAACACCGTAATCATTATCCTGACCACGTAATTGTCTCCCCGGCGACCCGGGTAGCTTCATCCATGTCAAATTACCGTTAATCAGGTTGTTGCTGCTGCTATTGAGTTCGACAACCCCCACGTAATAACTTTGGAAGTTGTTCGACGATATATTTCCGTACCGCGAATTGTTCACCTGAAGGTTCACATCGCCGTCCGGATAAACATGATTAGCAGTGAATATAAAGTTCTCCTGGTTAGTCAGCTTTACCGTGATACCGCCGGGCTGTGCGCCCAGCTGACAGTTACTGATCATGTTTTGGATACCGTTAGGCATTTCTATGCTGTTACGGCATTCAGATATCCAGCAGTAACGGATAATGGCGGCATCGGCAGCGTTCAGGTAAATACCCGTATTCAGGTTGATCCCGATAAAATCTTCGATACGCACGCCGTCGTTATCCTGCACGACGCTAATGCCGGTACCCTTTGTTGTCGTTCCTCCTGAAATCAGCAGGTTCTTAATAATTAATCCCGACACCCTGTTTTTCCGGCCGTTGACATCCGGAAGCGCCGGTACGCTGACAGCTATAGAAGCCGTACCGAGCAATAGTTTACTGCCGCCGCCCGGCGGTATAATACCGGATGGCGGTACGTCGACATTGCTCCGCAGCCCTGCATTTAAACCTCGGATAGTAACAAAGTTGCGGTTAACAATAATTGAGCTGTTTAATAAAAAATCTCCATCAGGTATAACGATGGTTCCGCCAGAGGCCGGCAGGCGGCTGATCAGATTATTGATAATGACGGAACAATCCGTCTTGCCGTCCCCCTTTGCACCGTAATTGGTGATCACATATTCAGGCAGTTTCTGACTGCTGGTGTCGTTATCTTCGGTCACATAGATCTTTTCCTGAATAACCTTTTTACAGCTAAATGCCGACGACAGTAAAGCAACAAATAATAAATATCTCCCTATTCTTCTCATTGAATCTGATTTATTTCCCGGATACGGGAACGATGAAATTGGTTTTGTTTTGACTGGATTTTAAATCCCAGACTTTTATATTGCCGGTCTTTATACTTCCTTCTTCAGCATAGATGGCGACGTCGCTGCTTGCAGCTTCTGCGGGAAACAGGCGCGTGGTAAATGCTTCCTTATTATCGATGAATCCTTCCACGACGGACCCGTCGATAAACAGGCGCAGGTTCATCGGTTTACCGCGAACTACCTTATAGTCGCCTTTACGAACCTGAAGCGGATAAAATTTACGCTGAGTGGATTTGGTCTGATCGACGATCAGCTGGTTGCTCTCCAGGTCAAAAAAGATCTTGCTGAATTCGCTGCCGTTCGGGTTTTTCCCGACCAGGAAGCCGAAACGCTTTGCATCGCCGGGGGTCAGGTCGACGCTGATTTCCACCTGGTGTTTTTGCGAGCTGATAATGAACGGCTCGCCCGGACTGACCGTTTTACCGGCCGGTTGTGTCACTTCCCCGCGCAACGTCTCGAGTGCCGGGTGCGGACGCTGGTAAATCGTATCATTCTTTAGTGACCAAACCCTTGGTATGCTGTATAAATGGGTCCAGCCCGCCAACTGCGTAGCCCTGGCACTTGTTTCATCAGGAATAATGGCAATCGCTGTTGTTCTTCCATCCGCATCGAAATTAACGGACGGTGAAAGCAGCCTGTTGATGACTTCCAGCCGCTTCGGCACCGGGGAATCGGGAATGAACTTTTCGTTTCGGAAATCGCCCGTCCAGTATAATGCGACAGCCGGCTTTCCTTTATAGGGCACTTTGTTGACCAGTAATATGTACTTTCCGTTCAGCTTCCAAAAAACAGGCATTTCCCAAAATACACCGGAATCATCTTTATCGGGATCGCCGGTAAATAAAGGGTGCAGGTATGTCCATTTCTTCAGGTCCTTAGATTTATAGAGCAGCAGCGAACCTTTCAGTTTTTCACCGTCCTTCTCGCCGAAACCGATGATCATATACCAGTCATTTCCCTCCCGCCAGACATAAGGATCGTGCGGGTCTTTTCGCTCAAATTCCTCCGGTGATGAGCTGACTACAGGGTTTCCGCTGTATTTCTCCCATGTTAATAAAGAGCTGTCGGCCGGATAGGCAAGATCGAATGTGAACGCATCCTTCCCGCCGCCCGTGTAGATAAGAACGGGGGTACCCTTCTCGTCTTTCACGGCATGACCCGACCAGATACCTTTCATATCGTAGTCCCGGTCAGGGGTGATCGCAGGCACCTGTTCTGTCCAGCTCACCAGATCTTTACTGGTATAGTGTCCCCAGTTGATCTGGTCAAGCGTTAAATTGGTTCCGTTTTTTTGATTAAAAATATGGTACACGCCATTATGAAGAAAAAGGGAGTGTGTTTCATTCGTCCAGTTAGCTGCCGGTAACAGGTGATACTTCGGACGATTGAAATCCCCTGCAAAACGGCTGGACGGCACACCAAGATCAGGCGCCTTGGCCATACCTTTGACCTGAAATAATGCTATGCTTTTTGATGAATAGGATTGCTCCTGCAGGGTTATTTCGTCAACGATACCATTTATCGCCGTAACCGGGAAAACATGGTTGAATTTGCGCCGTGTATCCCTTGCGATCCGCAGGGTGTCGCTTAACAGATAGGTTTCCTGATCTATTGCCGCCCGGCCGGCCCGTTTGCCGTTAACCCATAGCTCGGCGGAATTTTTACTGACGTTTAAAGCGATATGCAGCCACCTGAATTTGTTTACTTTGAAGTTGGCGGGAAAGTATTTTACATTACCGGCGGACCCGATACCGATCATCGGCGTACCGAATTTATCGATACAGGCGCTGATCCAGCTACCCGCTTCTTTGTTGGATACCGAAAAAAACGCCGCGGTGTCGGTCGGATACGTCTCCAACGCGAAATATCCTGAAACAGAAGGCGCATGTGCGAATACTTGTTTTAATCCGACATTTACAGCCGTGGAATAGCCATCCGTTCTCATACCGTTTCCTGTCAAAGCGGGAACTATTTCCGCAACAGCTTTGCGTCCGCGATAGTCGACGGACAATTTTTTTTCTTGTTTCCCGTCATCACTCAGATCGCTTTTCTCAAAATGAAACAGGTGCTGCGCGGAAATATTCTGGTTAAAAAAAAGGCATGAGGCGCCAAGTACAAATAGTTTTATTCGTTTCATAGGTACTATAATTGGTTATAAAAAACAGCAGGCACGGTTTCCCGCGCCTGCTGTGACGACTATAAGTAGCCCGGATTTTGTTTGTACAGACCGCCTGAAAAATTGATCTGCGGCTGTGGAATCGGGAAATATTCATCCCTTCCTTTTTGGAAGCTGGCATTTTGCAGGTACGTACGAAGCGTCTTTTCCTTTTGAAAGTAGCTGTTCAGTACATCATCGGCAGCGCCCCAGCGAACCAGGTCAAAAAACCTTTCACCCTCAAGGCCCAGTTCAAGCTTGCGCTCAAAACGCAGGGCCTGCCTTGCATATAGTTGGTTCCATGTGCAGTTTACCCCTGGCTGATAAAGCTCAATATCATATTTCGCAGCATAGTCCGTCGGCGTTGTATTTTGCCATCTAAGCACATATTTGCTTTGTTTTGCCCTTGCTCTAACCTGGTTGATCAGCGGAACGGCTTCCGTTTCACGGCCCAGTTCGATTAACGCTTCTGCTTTCCACAACAGGACATCGGCATAACGTATTACATGGAAGTTAAGTGCCGAACCGCCCCATGGAAAACCTTTAACCATAAACGGTGATTCCGGTGACACCAACGCCTTTTTATTCATGTAATAACCATAAGTGGCCGGTTCACGGGCCCAATTCTCCTGATATGGTGTTTCTGTATAATTTTTCCAGCGAACACCTAACCTGCCGACAGAAAAGTCCAGGCGCGGGTCAATATTTGTGGCAAAGCCGTCAGCCAGGGTCAGCAGGTTCGAATTGTTATAAGTATCAAACTGCGGCAGACCGCTCGCATTTGTTTTGAACGAATTAACCAGGTTTTGACTCGGCTGGAAGAAACCGTCACCACTGTAAGGGCCCCTCGGTGCGTTCAACAAATTGCTCCAGTTGATACGGCCCGCAGGGGTACCGTCGGCGATAGAGTATTGAACGGCGAATACCGATTCCTTACTGTTATCATGTTCGGCTTCTGCCAGCTGCTGAAAGTCAGGCAGCAGTTCATAACCGCCATTGGTGATCACCTCGTTACATAAAGACACGACATTGTTTAACAAACCGTTATCCACACTGGCCACCGAATTATCCGCATTTTGCTTGTATGCGCGGTACAAGGTCACTTTAGCCTGGTAAGCTTTAGCGGCATATTTTGTCGCGCGGCCCGGCTGTGGCTGTGTAACGGGCAGCAGATCTGCCGCCGCACCGAACTCAGCGGCGATCTTTTCAAGTATCTGGTCGCGGGTGAATTCCGTATTTGAGATCTTAACATAGTTCTCGATCTCCACATTTTCGTCGAAATAGGGGATCTTGTTAAATAACCTGCTCAACTCGAAAAAATAATGAGCGCGAAGAAATTTCATCTCGCCTAATCTTACATTTTTCAAAGGTACCTGCGCTTCAGTTACCGAATTAAGCTGTTTGATGGCACTGTTGGCGCGCTGTACGCTACGGTACAGGCTGAACCATTTCCTGTCCAGCAGCGGGTTGGTCGCAAATACGCCCTGGAAGGTTTCAAAGGCGGTATATTCACCTATATCGCCGATACCGCCGCCGCCTTTGTAAGCCGTCCCTGCACGAACGTCACCGTAGATCCAATTGGTGGTTGGGGAAAGGAAGGTTCCATCGCTGCCTTCAGGCCCGGCCAATGCCGCGTAAGCCGAAATGGTCAGCGCTTCAATGCCTTCAGGTGAATTCAATACTGCGTCACTCAGCTTGCCTTGCGGCTTGCTGTCGAGAAAATCTTTTTTACATGCGGTCAGCAGTAATGCCGAGGCAATGACTATATAT
The DNA here is from genome assembly GCF_039541195.1 of Mucilaginibacter gynuensis. NCBI lineage: Bacteria > Pseudomonadati > Bacteroidota > Sphingobacteriia > Sphingobacteriales > Sphingobacteriaceae > Mucilaginibacter > Mucilaginibacter gynuensis. Next base: position 147,574 of record NZ_BAABFT010000007.1, on the reverse strand, counting down.
TTAAGTTTCATGGTTTTCGAGTTTAAATTTTATTAAAATCCAAAGTTTAAGCCGGCGGTGAAGATGCGTGGCAGCGGGTATGGATATCCCAGTCCTTCCGGATCAGCCCCTTTGTAGCCGGTAACAGTGATCAGGTCCTGACCTTGCAGGTATACCCGCAGGTTTCTCAACTTTAACCTGTTGGCCACAACTGCCGGAAGGGTATAGCCGATCTGAAGATTCTTCAATTTCAGGTAAGAACCGTTTTCGATGTAGTATTCAGATAACCTGCCTTCATCATTCAGGTTAACCGCGGTTAACGCAGGAATAGTTGAGCCGGAATTTGACGGTGTCCAGGCATCTAGCAGCCTGTCGCCATGGTTACCTGTCCATAACTGGAAGAAATCGGTATAGAACTTTGAATTGTTATACGCATCGCGAACCATTCCGTTTACAAAGAATGACATGTCGAATGCCTTATAAGTCATTGAAACGTTCAGACCGCCGAAAAATTTCGGCTGGTCTGACCCAAGCCATTCACGGTCCTTATCATTGATCACCTTGTCGCCGTTCACATCCACGTAGCGGATCCTTCCCAGCCCTTTTCCGGGTTGGTTAACACCGTCGTTCAATTCTGCCTCAGTGGTATAAAGACCATTGGTACGGTAACCCAGCCATGAACCCAGCGGTTGGCCTACGATCGTTTTATCCGAGCCGTTGCCACCACCATAGGTATAGAAAATATCAGCCGGAACATCCGTCACCTTGTTTTTATAAACCGAGCCGGTTAAAGTCACATTATAATTAAATGCTTTACCTATGTTATCTCTCCAGCCTATCAAACCCTCGAACCCCTTGTTGCTTAATGAAGCTCCATTGTAGGCAAAAGAACCTCCTTCTCCGATGATTGCGATATAAGGACGGTCGATCAGCATATCTTTGGTTTTCTTTACGAAATAATCCAGGGTGATCTGTAGTTTATTATTCAGCGCACTCAGGTCGAAACCGAAGTTGGTCTGGGTCGACACTTCCCATTTTACGTTAGGGTTGCCGCTGCGGTCCTTGATGATACCGTTCGGAATAATGCCGCGGTTGATACCGCCGATGTCGTAACCGCCCATAACGAGATTCGTCGAATATTTGGTATAGGTTGCTTCATTATCCAGCAGGTCGTTACCGTTCTGTCCCCAGCTGGCACGTAATTTCAGGTCATTGATAAAAGTGCTCTTTTTAATAAACTCTTCCTGACTGATTCTCCACGCACCTGAAACACCCGGGAATACACCGGCGTTATTGTTCTCGCCGAACCTTGAAGATGCATCGCGACGGATTGTTCCTGACAGCAGGTATTTATCATTGTACGCATAATCGATTTTACCGAAGAAAGATTCGATGGCTGTACGTGAAGCCAGGCCTCCGTTGGTCTGCTTGCCGTCACCCGCGCTGATATAGCGGTAGTCGATATCCTGTATGATGTAGTTTTCCCTTCTGGCATTCAGGAACTCATTCATGTTTTCTTTTGCTTCCACACCTGCAAGCGCGTTGATGGCATGTTTGCCGATATTCACGCGATAAGTAACCTGATTGGTCCAGATCCATTGTCTGTCATAGTTATTTTCGGCAGTTACCGCATTAACGTCTACGGTTCTGTCACCTTCATGCCACTTCGGCTCGAAGGTGGAGAAAAAGCCGGTACGGTAATTCACACTGTAGTTGGAGCGGAAAACCAGGTTTTTGATGGGCTCCGCTTCGATAAACATATTACCGAATATCCGCCATTGATTCGACCTGTTTTGCTTTTGCTGATCCAGCAAACGCACCGGGTTCGGCTTGTCACCCAGGCCTTGGGTTGGCCCTGCATAACCGCCGTTGATGTCATACACCGGGATCAACGGGTGCTGTGCGATGGTGAGTTCTTCGATACCTGCCGGCTTTAATTTCTCCTGCCAGTTGGTGATATTGATATTCTCGCCTATACGCAACCTGTTTTTCAGAAAGCTGTAGTCTGTGTTGGCACGTACGTTTACCCGTTTGAAATTGGTGTATCTCACCAAACCGTCCTGGTCGAAGTAATTCAATGAAAATACCGAGCTACCGTTTTCGGCGCCTTTGGAAACGGTTACGTTATAATCCTGTAAAGTCGCACGGTTATATACTTCCTTCGCCCAGTCCGTATCGCCTGATCTGATCGTTTTTGCACCATTGATAAACTCGGGTATTACGGGAACGTCACCGCTTCCGTACTGATCATGTACAGGTTTTACGCCATCGTTTTTATAAGCTGCCCAGTATGCCTCGCCCCATTGCTGCGCATTAAGCATTTTTATTCCGGTGTGGAAGTTCTGTGAGGCCAGCCTTGCGCTGAAGTCGACACGGGTGTCATTCTTTTTCGCTTTTTTGGTCGTAATGATGATCACCCCGTTTGCCGCCTGCGTTCCGTAGATCGACGCCGATGCCGCATCCTTTAAAATCTGGATCGACTCTACGTCATTAGGATTCAGCAAGGTGGCGATGTTATCGCGTGTCTGGATACCGTCGATAACATACAGCGGCGTTCCGTTGTTGATCGTGGTGATACCACGGATACCGACGCTGGTAGCCACACCGCCCGGCGTTCCGTCCGTAGCGATGTTTACGCCCGGTACCCGGCCCTGCAGCGTGGATATGATATTACCGCTCGGAATACTGGCCACATCTTTCATGTTGACCACCGCAACCGAACCGGTGATATCAACCTTACGTTGTGTTTGATAACCGGTCACGACCACTTCATCAAGGACCTTATCGGCATCCTGCAACCGGATACCGGCCAGGCTTTGTTCGTCAACAAGCTTGATATTAAGGGTTTCTTTACCGATAAAGGTGATGCGAACCGTATTACCAGGCTGCGCCTGGATCGTAAAGTTGCCATTCGCATCGGAAGCAACGGATTTAGCGGTCTCCTGGACGTAAATCACGGCGCCCGGAATTGGTTCTTTAGTTTTTGCATCAGTCACCCTGCCCTTATAAGCAGTCTGCGCGAAAACCTGTACCGCCAACATTAGCAACGGTACGATTAGTAGTAGTTTTCTCATAATCAAAAGGTTAAAATTGGAATATTAAATTATTAGGGATAAGTGCTTGGTAATTGGTTTCTCGATTTTTCATTTACTCATAATTAGAAAATTGGCTTTATTATTAATTGTTATTAGGGTTTACATTTTGATAATATTTCTTTATTTGCCGAAGCCGCCTTTGCCCGAAAACATTTTTTCTTTAAATGCCTTGAACTCGGCGACCGTATATGACGGACACCCGCCGCTTTGCGTAGCCACGAAGCCGCCCATCGCCACCGCGTTTTTTAAAATTTCTTTCGGCGATTCGTTCAGGTAATGCGAGGCCAGGAATGCGGCCAGAAACGAATCTCCGCTTCCGATAGTATCTTTTACCTTGATCTCGTTACCCCATATATGGTAGGCCTCGTCGCCGATATAATAGGATGCCCCGAACTCACCTTTTGTCACGATGACTTCGTGAACGCCGAATTTTTTCTGGATAAACCTGACCCGACTGAGTTCGCCGTCCAGGGATCCTTTGAACAATACCTGCGACATCGCCAGTTCAGACTCGTTGAACTTAACGATATCCGCCTGGTACAGCAGGCTTTCCAGCAGCTCATGACTGACAAAGGGCGGCCGCATATTGATATCGAACACCCGGATGGTATCCATTTCAAGCAGGTTCAACAGCGTATTACGGGTAGTTTCATTACGCGAGGCGAGACTGCCGTAAACGACGTACTTAGGTCGAGCGGCCTTGACGTCTGCGATGTCACGCTCGGCGATAAAATCCCAGGCGACCGGGCTTATGATTTCATAGGTCACCTCGTTGCCGTTGAATTTTGCGATCACTTCACTCGTGGCATTTTCCTGATCTTTTTGTACGAACCTGGTAGGTATCCCCCAACCGGTCAGCAGGTTCTCCAGCTCCTTACCGTTAGCGTCTTCGCCAATCCGGCTGATAATACCGGTTTTTACACCGAGCTTATTCAAATGATAAGCAACATTCAGCGGCGCCCCACCCGGCTTTTTACCGGCAGGCAATACATCCCATAAAATTTCCCCAAAACAGATTGCAGGTGTCATAGTCACGTGTTATATATATTTAATGTAAAATGATGTTCGTTCCGATCTGCTCCAGCGAACGCCCCTTCGTTTCCGGCATGAATTTCCAGACAAAGATCAACTGCAGTACCATCATTGCGCTGAAGAAGAAAAAGGTCGTCGCGCCGCCCAGCTTTTCAGCAAAATAAGGGAAGCAGAAAGCGACCAGAGCAGCCATCACCCAGTGCGTCGAACTGCCGAGCGTCTGTCCCTTCGCCCTGACCTGATTCGGGAATATCTCGGAGATAAAGACCCAGATAACAGCGCCCTGCGAAAACGCGAAGAAGGCGATAAAGATCATGATGAATATAGGAATCGATAAACCGCTGAAACTTTGGTTATAGAACGTAAAGGCGACAAGCAGTAATGAACTGATCAAACCCACCGAGCCGATCAGCATCAAAAGGCGCCTGCCTACTTTATCGATGATGTTGATGGCGATGAGCGTGAAGATGAAATTGATCATTCCGATACCCACAGTCGACAACAAGGACGAATGTGCGCCTAGGCCGGCCATTTCAAATATGCGCGGCGCGTAATAGATGATGGCGTTAATCCCCGACACCTGGTTAAAGAATGCAAAAGCCATCGCCAGGAATACGGGCGTCCGGTATTGCCTGTTGAACAGGTTGCCGCTGCCGGCATTTGCCGATTCGCTCGCTTTCTGACTGGCTTTTATTGCTTTGAGTTCGTCATCACAGTTTAACGGATTGATGATCCGCAATATGGAAAGCGCTTTGGCATCTTCTCCCCTGCGTAATATCAGCCAGCGCGGGCTTTCCGGGATAAATTTGATCAGGATCAGGAAGATCACCGACGGAACCGCCTGTACGCCCAGCATCCATCGCCAGGCATCCGTATCTACCTGGCTGATCAGGTAGTTCGACAGGTACGAGATCAGGATGCCCAGCACCACGTTGAACTGGAATAAACCGACCAGGCTGCCGCGCTTCTCCGCAGGCGAAACCTCGGATATATAAATGGGGGCGGTTACCGATGATGTTCCAACGCCAAGGCCGCCTAAAAAGCGGAACAGCAGGAATAACGTCCAGTCGTTAGATAAGGCCGTGCCCAATGACGAAAGAAAGTATGCTATGGCTACAAAATACAAAGTGTTTTTCCGGCCAAACTTATCTGATGGACGCGACCCGAGCAGGGAGCCGATCACCGTACCTATAAGGGCTATCGATATGGTCAGGCCATGCTCGAACACCGAAAGGTGCCAGAATTGTTGAATTGATTTTTCTGCTCCGGAAATAACTGCGGTATCGAAACCGAACAGAAAGCCTCCGAGGGCTACGACCATAGACCAGGCCAGTACAGCGTTCTTCGTCATAAATTAATTAGTGTATTATTGGTTATTAATCGGAATGCAAGGTAGGCGATACGCTATGCGGCCGTTATAAGTTTCGTACCAAAATAGTACAGATTTCACTCATTGATAAATAACTGCAATACAATACTTTAAGAAATGTCAAAAAAACAGCAGTTTCAAAAGGTTCAAAATTATTACAGAAAATCTACAGATTTGATACATGACGTCCCATGATTTCAGCTGTGTCGTTCCGGCCGTTTTTTGGCTGCAATGCTGAAAATCCCTAAGTTTATTAAAGATTCGGCAGACCACCGTATCTGTCACCGTTATTAACCTGATAAACTTATGTTATCCGCTTCTTATTATTTTAACCGAAAGCCGTTTTGTCTGCTTGCCGGAATCTTATGCCTGTTGATCGCAAGCTGCCGGGACCAGAAACAAAACCAAGTATATACGATAGGTTTTTCCCAGTGTGTGGGAAACGACCTGTGGCGTAAGACGATGCTCGACGAAATGAAGATGGAACTGTCGCTCCATCCGGACGTGAAATTCGTTTACACAGATGCACGCGGAAACAGCAGCCGGCAGGTCGCACAGGTGAGACAGATTTTGCAGAAAGGCGTCGATCTGCTGATCATTTCTCCCAATGAAGCCCAGCCATTGAATATCGTGGTCAAAGAAACGCTGGCGAAGGGCATACCGGTAGTTGTTATTGACCGGAAAACATCGTCCAACGACTTTACGGCGTATGTCGGCGCCGACAATTACCAGATCGGCAAAATGGCCGGCAACTATTTTATATCCAAAAATAAAGGCCAGATCAATGCACTGGAAATTACCGGCTCGCCTGCCTCCTCCCCTGCTATCGAAAGGGCAAAAGGGTTTGCCGATGCACTGACGGCTGCCAAACGAATCCGTAAGCTCTATAAACTTAACGGGAACTGGACACAAAATAGCGCAGACCGGGCGCTGTCAAGACATAAAGACATGCTGAAATCTGTGGACGCTATATTCGCGCACAACGACGTCATGGCGGCATCCGCACGACGTACCCTGGAGGTTATGAATCTTAATAGGCCTATCTTTATTTTGGGTGTCGATGGTTTACCCGGTGCCGGCGGCGGACTGGAAATGATCGCTAACAAAATGATACAGGCCAGCGTACTCTACCCTACCGGCGGAAAGGAAGCGGTTCAAACAGCCTTCCGCATCCTCAATCGCGAGCGCTTTGAAAAGGTTAGCATCCTGCGGTCACTGGTCATCGATTCTACTAATGTTCAGTTAATGCAAATGCAATGGGAACGCATTAACAGTCAGCAAAAAGACATCGAAAGGCAGCAATATTTGCTGGAAGAGCAACGCGCCATTTATAAAAGTCAGGCGACCGTATTAAACATCGTGATCATCATGCTGGTGCTGGTGGTAGTTACCGGGGGGCTCGCCTTCTATTTCCTGATGGAAAACCGTAAGATCAACCGCAGCCTGGAAGCGAAAAACGATCATATACTCCAGCAACGCAATGAGCTGATCGAAATGTCGGCAAGGGCGGAAATGGCCACCGAAGCCAAGCTTAATTTCTTTACCAATATCTCCCATGAATTCAGAACGCCGCTGACGCTTATGCTCGGCCCTATCGAGGATCTCATTCATACCGCGAAACTTAATAACGATCAACTGGGCTTTTTAAAACTGGCACATAAAAATATTTTTATTCTCATGAAACTGGTTAATCAGCTCCTCGATTACCGTAAGATCGAATATGATAATCAGACGATTCATGCGTCGCCCAACAATATTATCGATCTGATTAATGAAGTTATCGGTAACTTTCGTCATATAGCGCATAAACGCAACATCGATCTTAGATTATTCAGCCAGGAAAAAGAATGCACCGTTTGGTTCGACATTAATATGCTGGATAAAGTTTTCTTTAACCTGATCTCGAATGCGTTCAAATTCGTAGGTGACGGCGGGCATATTTTCATCCATCTTCACGTCTATAACAATACTGTCCAGATCGATGTCGAAGACAACGGTATCGGCATGACGAGCGATCAGGCTACGCATATCTTTGAGCATTTTTACCAGGCGGATAACGGGCTTTCCAAGGGCTCCGGCCTCGGCCTGGCGTTAACGCGGGAGATCATTCAACTTCACCATGGTTCCATAACTGTAAAAAGTATAAAATGGCAATCGACCGTGTTCACGATCAAGCTTCCACTGGGTGAAAAACATCTCAAAGAAGATGAGAAATTCGAACAGGTGATCGACCCCAAAGGCATTTCCGAACAAGCGTCGCAATATTTTGCGGAACTGGAAACCACTACGTCGACAGGCACCCCCACCGACAATTTTAAAGAGCCCAGGGAGCATTCTATCTTGATCATCGAAGATAATAACGACCTGTTGCACCTGCTGTCCAGCAAACTTGGGGAGCATTACGAGATCTACACGGCCATGAACGGCCGGTCGGGTGTTAACGAGGCTTTTGAGAACGTCCCGGATCTGATCATCTCCGACGTCGTCCTTCCCGAACTTTCCGGACGCGAACTGACCGAGCGCCTGAAGTCGGATATAAGAACCTCGCACATTCCCATCATCCTGCTCACCGCCCAGATCAGCTTAGAGCATCAGATCGCGGGGATGAAAGCGATGGCGGATGCCTATATGACCAAGCCGTTTAATTTTCCTTTCCTTTTAGAAACAATAACCAACCTGTTGAGGAACCGTCATATCCTGAAGGAACACTACACGAGCGAGATCAAAACTAACGACCGACTACCGGTATCAAAAACGCTTGACAAAAAGTTTATCAACGATTTTGCGGGCTACATCGAGCAAAATCTGTCGAATGAGCACCTCAATGTAGAGGATATATCAAAAGCCATTGGCGTGTCACGTATTCAATTGTACAGGAAAGTGAAAGCTTTACTGGGTTATAATATTACGGACTACATTATGAACAGGCGCCTGAAAAAAGCGCAGTATCTGCTGACGAATGAGGATCATACGATCTCCATGATCACTTATATGGTCGGATTTTCGACTCCGAACTATTTTTCAACGGTATTCAAAGCGAAATACGGTTGCACGCCGACCGAATACAAGAAACAGCAACGAACGTAACAGTTCAGCAAAAAAGCGTGCATGTCTTTCAAACATGCACGCTGATAAGTTATGGAAAGTAAACCATTTTTACTCCCCGGATCAGTTGATGATGATCTTAAATGGTTTGCTGACCGTCCGTGAACTGACATTTAAGATATAAATCCCCTTTTTCATTTTCAGTTCGGCGGCTGAAAGTATCACTTTCGTCCCTCCTGATGCCGACAGTGTTTTTATCGGGTGCCCGTTAAGATCGGTGATCGTTATACCCGCCTCTCTGTCTGTCACGGCCGTCAGGTCTACCGTAAATTGCTCCGTAACCGGGTTTGGATAAATACTGATCACCGGCGCGGCAGACGCTTTCTTTTGCGCCGTATTGGTTTCGGGCAAGGCCATCATTGCCATCCCCGAACCTGAACTGACAGGTATGCGAATATTATCCAGGTTCATGTGTCCGAATCCGCCTGCGGAATTATCCACGGCCTTGATGTAACATGACGTCCCTACAAAGCTGGCGGCATTGAAGGTTTTCGTCGTATAGGCCTCGTTATCGTCACCGGTTGCCTTCAGCAATTCTACGTTGTCCGAAGCCCTGCATAGTGCCAGGTACAGGCTGCTGATATTGTTGCCCCCGCCGATCATAAAACTGACCTGACCGTCGCCGCCCAGCGTGAAGTTCTGCGTTTTCATAGCACCCACAGCGGCATCCCCGGTCGACTTGAAACCCCAGAAATGATAGTTGCCCTGTTTGTTGAAAGGACCGCCCCAGCCCCAGTTCACATCTGTACAGACATTTGCGGCGACAAATTCTGTTCCTAAAGTTGACGTCCAGCCGCTCAGATCCCCCGATTCGAAATCGAGCACAAGAAATTGCTGTGCGGTCACGGTTACTGCACACACCGCGGTCTTGGCGCCGTCCTGCGTGGTGACCGTGATATTAGCGGACCCTGCCGCTACGGCGGTGATGATACCGGCCGGATTTACCGTGGCTACGGAGGCGTTGCTCGTTGACCAGGTAACCGCTTTATTAGTGGCGTTCGAAGGGTTTACGGTTGCCACCAGTGTATCTTTTTTTGCTACCGTCAGGCTGGTAGCGGTCTTGTTCAGCGTAACGCCGGTGACAGCGACGGTCGACGTCGATACCGGTATCCTGATATTGTCCAGGTTGATGTGGCCGAAACCGCCGCTCGTATTATCCACCACTTTGACATAACACGTTGTGCCGATATAGGCAGATGCGTCGATGGTGCGGGATACATAGCCCTCATCATTAGGTCCCGTTTCTTTTTTTAACACGGTGCCTGCCGGGTTGCAAAGGGCTATATACAGGTTATTGATATCGCTACCGCCGCCGATCAGCAGCGTGATCTTACCATCGCCGCCAAGCGTGAAGTTCGGTGTTCTCATTTCACCAAGTGCGCTGTCGCCACCTGATTTGAGTCCCCAGTAGTGGTAGGTTCCCTGAAAGGTGAACGGGCCGCCCCAACCCCAGTTGGCATCAGTTACTACACCCGTGTTCGAGAACGCGGTACCGGAGGTAATGGTCCAGCCTGTCAGATTACCCGGCTCAAAATCATACGCCAGGTAGCCTTGCTGGGTAGCGGCAACAGTAACTGTACAGGTAGCCGTTTTTGCGCCGTCAGCTGTGGTGACAGTAATTGTTGCCGTACCTGCAGAAACCCCGGTAACCAGGCCGCTTGCACTAACCGTAGCGACCGCCGGGTTACCTGACGCCCAGGTCACATTCGTATTCGACGCATTCGATGGCGCTATGGTAGCTACCAGTTGTTCTGTTGCGCCTGATGCGATGCTTGTCGTCGTCTTGTTCAGGGTGACGCCGGTGACCGGAACCGTTGCAGACGATACCGGTATCCGGATGTTGTCTACGTTTATATGTCCGAAACCGCCCGCCGTATTGTCAACGATCTTTATAAAACAATTCTGGCCAATATAGGCGGAAGCATCGATGATACGTGACACATAGCCCTCATCATTCGGACCTGTTTCTTTTTTCAACACCGTACCCGCAGCATTGCAAAGCGCTACATACAGGTTGGTCAGATCATTACCGCCACCAATAAGCAGCGTGATCTTACCATCGCCGCCAAGGTTGAAGTTAGCCGTTCTCATTTCACCCAGAGCAGTGTCACCGCCGGATTTATACCCCCAGTAATGATAATTCCCCTGGAAAGTAAACGGCCCGCCCCAGCCCCAGTTCGGGTCAGTGACTACGCCCGTATTCGAAAATGCAGTGCCCGACGTCACCGTCCAGCCCGTCAGGTTCCCCGGTTCAAAATCATAGGCAAGGTAATTTTGCTGGACAACTGTAACCGCGATGGTAGCGGTCTTCGCTCCATCTACCGTGGTCACCGTTATGGTCGCTGTCCCCGGCGTTACACCGCTGATCACGCCTGACGCGCTGACCGTAGCGACCGCGCTGTCACTGGAAGACCAGGTAACATTGGTGTTAGAGGCATTAGCGGGCGCAACGGTGGCAACCAACTGTTCGGTTGCTCCCGTTCCTACGGTAGTCGACGTTTTGTTAAGAGAGACGCCCGTAACGGGAACGATCTGGACATTGGTACCGATACCATAGGTGACTACCGATGTAAATACCGTCGTCCCGCCATTTGAATATAGTTGTACGCCTTTGCTATCGGCTTTCGTCGGGTAAATACGTGCAGAGAAAGCCGCTTTCTCATTGATGAACACATCAATGACCGAGTTATCGATGAACACATGGAAAGTTGCCGGTTTACCAAACGCTACCTCGTCGTAAGGCTGCGTTAATAACACCTTGTCCTCCACATTGCCGGATAGCGAGGAGATCGATTTGTCCAGGATGATATTCTTCCCGACAGCGTCGTAATAAAGCTTTGTTACTTCACTCCCGTCATTTGAACGGCGGATATTTAGTCCATAACTGCTGGCTGGTGTCGCCGGGTTCAGCGTAGCGATGATCTCCGCTTTGGCGCCGTCAGCGACCGGAACATTGGAGGTAGTACTGACACTTATATTGGTCAGTGTTTGCTGGCTGCCCGATGACCTTAGCGATGTCGTTTGCGCAGCGGGTGCCTGGCCCAGCGTCTTATTATCTGCCAGTAAAGAATAGGTGCGCGGAAGACTGAAAGTATGCGCCCAGCCGGCATTCAGCTGTGCCTGCGAACTTCTCCGCTCATCAACAATACCGATACCAACCATCTGTGAGGAGGCGTTACGCGCGATAGCGGGCGAAAGATGTCCCGGTATCAGGTCCAGCATTTTCGGCTGGTTATAATCAGGCGTAAACTGCCCGTTCGTATACGTCCCGATCCAGTAAACGCCGCGTGTATATTTGGGGCCGTACTTGGTGACGGAACCGCCGATCGGGTTCACGATCAGGATATATTTGCCGTTACCCAACGGTTCGAAAACCGGCATCTCCCAGATCACCGAACCGATATCCATGGAGGAATACGGCACTGTACTGAAGTTGGTTTTATGCGTCCAGCTGTTCAGGTCGGTGGAGGTGTAACAGTCCAGGCCGCCACCACCGGATACGGCGGCACCGATGATCATTACCCAGGTCGTCCCGTCTTTGAAGATGTACGGGTCGCGAAAATCATTAACAAACTGCCTGTCGATCACCGGCGTGGTTTTCGTCCATACTTTCAGGTCGGGATCGGTGCTGGTCGCATGGCCGATACCCGGATTAAACGGACCGGAATGATTGACGGCGGTGTAGAAGGCGTGGGCTGTTCCATTATTAACGATCACATCGCCCGACCAGATACCCTTCATATCATAACCCGTCGTTGCCGTCCAGTTGAGTTCAGGGATCAGCGCGTCTTTCGTATTTGTCCAGTTAACGAAGTCCGTACTGATCATATGTCCCCAGTGCATCAGTGTCTTAAATGGCCCGTTTGGCGTACGCTGGTAAAACAAGTGATATTTCCCGTTAAACTCCACCATCCCATGCGGCTCGTTCGTCCAGTTCGCAGGCGGCATGCCATGAAATGCGGGACGCTGCAGATCGGAAGCGAAGCGCGTGGCCGGAACAGCAATCGCCTGCTCCCCTGTCGTCGTGATCGACGCGATACCCGCGTTATAATTTCCCGTCACCGTGGCGGCGGAAATCGCGGATGTATAGATCTTCGTTTCATCATAAGTACCGTTCATGGCATTGATCAGAAAGATACCGTCCGTTTTGTCAGTATTGCCTTTCCCGATGATGAGGGGCACGTTAGCGCTGTTGATCGTACCATTCTGAGGCGTGGCGATACTGGCGACCTGCGCGCCGTTAAGATAAAGTTTCAGCTGTCCCGCCGGACCGTCCAGGTTTGCGGCAACATGCGTCCAGCTGTACAGGGGGAATTTCGCAGGCGCCTGGCAGGTGTATTTCTGCCCGTTCACCGTGACCGTGATATACCATACGCCAAAGGCATTCATGAACAGCGCAAACCCGTTGGTGCCGTCGGTCTGGCTGATGATCGCCGACGGGGTCAGGCTGTTATAGGGAACTTCAGCGTCAGCAGGATAACTCTCGAGTACCAGCCAGGTCTCCAGGCTCAGCGAATTGGTGAGGCCAAGGTTTTTACTGGTTTGCACCCATGTCGAAAAGCCGTCGGTCCTCAGTCCGTTACCGGTAACACCTGTTACACGCTCCGGTTTTCCGAACTGGTTATTGACGGGAAGGTTTGTTCCGCTGACCTCCTCCTTGGTGGTCGCGGTCGTGTTCGTCTCATTGTACTTCAGGTAAAATACCGGCGTTTGTGCCCGCGCGCAATAGAGCGCCGACAACATGACTGTTGTTAATAGAATTTTTCTCATAATGAATATTTAGGTGTTGGTTAGACGGCCTAAAATTGCGCAGTATGAGCCGTAAGGGCTTTCAATAATCCTTCAAAACCGTATGGTTTTCGTTCAATAACAAACTACTTAACTTAGGGAAGATAATAAACCGTTAATTAAAACATCCCCGGGCGACCGTCCCGGCGGGATCGCTCCGGAGATTGCATAAAAACGGGTCCGCCATACCAACGGCTACCCTGCTATACCCACCATTTCAAAGGCAGGCTGACACGTTCGACCGATCCAACGGTCAGGTCAGGTTTATAGGCATAATGCTGAAGGCTTTCCTGATTGGAAATTCCGGACAATACCAAAATGGTTTTATATCCCATTTGTACACCGCCTCTGATATCCGTTTCCATCGTATCTCCGATCACGGTAGTACCGGCGGTTTCCAGTCCCAGGAATTTTCTTGCCGACCGCATCATGACCGGGCTGGGCTTGCCCGTAACAAAAGCCTTTCGTCCCGTCGCTTCTTCGATCATGGCCGTCGTCGCCGCAATGCCGAGGTTGTTCCAGCCCGGTTTCCTCGGCGACGGGTCACGGTTGGTCGTAATGAACTTCGCACCAGCGAGGATCATGTCGACCGCCTTCTGTACCATCGGCAACGTAAAATTATGCCCCTCTCCCAATACTACGAACTCGGCGTCTGCCTCTACCAGCCTGATGCCGTGTTCCTGCAGACTGGACAGCAGTCCGCCTTCGCCCAGTACGTAGGCGGTTCCCTGCGGATGCTGATCACTCAAAAATTTGGCGGTCGCCATAGCGCTCGTATAAATATGTTCCACGCCGACGTCGATGCCGATCCGCTTAAGCTTATCCACCGCTTCCTGGGGGGTACGCTGGCTGTTATTGGTCATAAAGGCGAACGGTATTTGTTGACTGATCAGATAACCGATAAAGGCGTCTGCGCCGTGTATCAATTGCTCTCCGCTGTAAATAACGCCGTCCATATCGATCAGGAGTCCTTGTTTAAGTTTGTTTGCTGCTATTTGCTTTTCCATATAAATTAAGGGGAAATGAAAAGTCCGACCGGACTTGTTTTCTGAGCCAAGTTATCCCGAATAACCCGCGCGCTTCTTCGATTTTATTTCAAAAGCGTACAATATTTTATCATTGCCGGCCTCGGATTTCGGGAAAATACCCAAACTGTTAATTTGGTGTTAACCGTTTCCCTGCCGGGCGGAATAATCTTATTTACAAAACATGGAAAACACAAAAAAAATTGGTGAAATGATCCGCATTCAACGCACTATCAAAGGCTATAACCAGGAATATATGGCCTTCGAACTGAATATCTCGCAGTCGACTTATTCAAAAATGGAAAGGGATGAGTCCGAAATTACCCTTACACGAATTTACGAGATTGCCGAAATCCTGGAAATATCACCTTTTATACTCATGCCAAAACCCAAATACGGTACCGTGATCAGTTTTCACGGTTTTTCAAAATTCATAAAAAAAGTAAAACAGATATTGATCTTTAACCGTCCGCATGCACCGGGCAATTAGCAGACATCCGGGTCTTCGCCGGTCTTTTATTAAACAAAAAAGGGAATGGTCGTAAACGACCATTCCCTGAAGTATTGAAGTATGTTGGATAAGGTATATTATGGTAAGGTCGCTGCCGCTTCTCCGTTCATGGGTCCGCTTTTAAAGGCGTTGCCTTTGAATCCATACCAATAGGTGGTCACAGCAAAATCTGCCGATCCTGTTTTCCAGCCGAGCATCTCCAGATCCATCTTAAAGCTGCTGCGGAACGGTACGCCGTCCAGTATCCGCGTTCTGGTGAAGGTATTGTAGCCGAACGAATCTTCATTATCCGCCCTGGGGGCATTCGCGAACGGTGTCTGGTACAGCACGACCGGAGCCCATGAGGTGTTGTAGTAATCCTCTGTACCGGTACCGAATTCACTGGGGAATTTATCATCGTCCACCCATATCTTCTGGTCACCTTCCCCGTACCAGACGTGCATATGATTATAAACGGCCAGCGTATTACCCAGATAAACGCCTTTGCCGGTGATCGTGCTCATGTTCCAGTCTTTTACCTTTTCCTCTTCATGGGTAATGGGAACCTCCCGCGATTGTTTCCATCCGGTGTAAAAATACATACTGCGGTCTGTCCATTTCCAGCTTGCTGTGGTGACCGCGAGGTCGACATTAACGGCTTCCTCACCGAGGTTTTCCAGGGTTATTTTTGCTGTCGACCGGTATGGCATCACCCATCTGGCAATGATGGTTCCCTTGGCATCTACCTTCCTGTACCAGCTTTGAATTGGCTTTCCGCCAACCCCGCTGCCAGAAAAGTCACCGATCGGACACCAGACCGTCTGTTCGCCGTCAAAGACTATCTTCAGTACCGTAGAACGAAGTGCCTGCGCGTATTTTTTTTTATCGCTTTCTTTAAGTGTCATCGCAAGCTGACGGATTGAACGGTTTCCGCCGGGCAGGTTAAGTGAATAACTTTGGCCCGGCAAAATACTTTTGACCCCGCCTGTTGGCCTTCCCTGCCTTGTTGGCGGCCTCCAGAGGCTGGCATCAACCTTAGCCAGTAAAGTCGTCAATGATCTAAGCTGCGATTTTCTAAAAGTAGTAACCCTGGTTCCGGATGCATATACCCGGTAATTGATCTGGTAATAGCGCGGTTGTTTCGGATCTGTATCCCTGTCCTCCAATGTGACTTTACAATGTTTTGCAAAAGGAAGCGGCAGGTAAAGCGTACTGCCTCCTTTTTCGATTGCCTGGTAAGAAGAGTGAGGATTCAGCAAAGCCTTGCCGAGCGGCAGGCCGCTTTTCATCAGATCATAAGCCGGGATAACCAGTTCAGGTGTTTTGCTATGATCGAAATAGATCCTGATCGTCGCGTTGCGCTTAAACGTCGTCAGCCAGAACCGTACGATCGCGCCGGGACCGTCCGCATCCAGCATGACCTGTTCCTTCCGTCCATCGGTTTCTTCGGTCCGGATATATTGCCCCTGGTCCGCGTTTGCGCCCCATCCTGCCGTATCGGGAGCTACGGACCGGCGGTCATAGCTGCTGGCTTGTTTCACCTGAAATGAATGCTGCGGCCAGCTGGCCACAGCATCAGGATCGATCATATCGCTTAACAGTCCGGCCACCGTGACCGGTGACTGGCCGGAGGCGCCGACCACGAATACGCAGTTCAAAAAAATTAAGGCGGAAATCTTTAATGCTTTCATATATGTTATGGCTCATTTTTAGGGTAACTGGCCGTCATCTGCCAAATTTTGATCGACTTTATCCTAGCTTCGCCGTTCGAAGCGAACACTTTCAAACCTTGCGCATCCGCGCGCGTCGGATGAATCCAGTTGGTAGCCATCTTACTGTCATTAGCGAAAGCCTGAATAAGACCTTTGTCCAGGTATATACGGAGTTTCAGCGCCTGACCACCAAGGTCGAAATGGCGTATCTTGTCGGCACGTTTGTCCGTACCCGACAAGGGGTCTTTAATGCGGCGCTGCTTTAACGAAGTTTTGCTAAGGTCGATGCCGAATTTTTTGGCAGCCTGGTCATGGAAGATAAAAGTATTTTCCAGATCGTCCGGCGTTGATCTCACCAGCATGCCGAACTTATCCGATCTGGACTCCAGTTCTATTTCGACTTCCAGCATATCGCCTTTGATATTGCGAAGCGCGTTGTTCACATCGGACAGGCTTTTGTTCTTTAACGACAACAGCTGCTTCTCGCGAAGCGAATTTAACTCGACTATAGGCTTCACACCCAGCGCTCCTTTTTCATTAAGGAAGATATGCATTGGCAGGCTTGCGCAATTCGCCCAGCCTGGCCCCTGCGCCCAGGCGGCAACACAGAAGATCAGTGCACGGCCTGTCTTCGGATCGATCATACCACTCGGGCCGATATTGCTTTTGATGCCATAATCCCAGTATTGCGGTTCTTCTTCGTCCGGGATAAATTTATAGTTGGCACGGTCATAACGGCCAAGCCAGTAATATATCTCCACATTCTCTTTTAATCCTTTCGGACTGCAGATCATTACATAGCGGGTCTCACCGTTCTTATATTTGCCGATCGGCAGGAATACCGGCAGTTCCCAAATACTTCCCAGGAAAGGATATTTTTCGTAGTTAGATTGGAAGAACGGCCCTTTCAGGTCCCAGTCCTTTAAATCCGATGACTCATAACACCACGCTGTTCCTCCCTTTCCTTCGATGCCTGAACCGACCAACATGATCCACTTACCGGTTTCTGTATCGCGGAAAACGAACGGGTCGCGGAATTCGCCCTGCAGCCCCTGGTCTTTACGCTGGACAACCGTGGTCGCAGGACCAGGTATCCACTCTTTCAGGTCGGGATCGCTGATGTCTTTCGGGAAGGCCAGTGCGACACCCTGGTTGAGCGTCTTGCTCCAGTTACCGAAGGTATAGATCAGGAACGGATTACCGTTTTTGTCAAATGAAGCGCTGCCGGACCAGATACCATCGGGCGCAACCGTATCGCGGCGCGGCGATATGGCTTCAGGCGCGTCATACCAGTGAACAAGGTCGTCACTCACCCAATGGCCCCAATGGATCTGGTGCCAGAAAGGCCCTGTAGGGTTGTGCTGATAGGTCAGGTGATATTTGCCTTTATAATAGAACGGCGCATGCGGCTCGTTCATCCAGTGTCCCGGCGGGATCGCATGATATTGCGGGCGTTCGGGATCGTTCAGGTACTGCCTTCGGTCAAGCTTAATATCCCTGAACGCGATCTGCGGCACCTTATTCCCGTGATCTGCCAGATAGTCGCGGTAGTAGCGGCTCACGTCTGCGTCTGAAAGCGCGTGATCGAAAATCAGCAGCTCATCCATCAGGCCGTTGAACATATTCAGTCGCCAGGGCCCGCGCCCGTCAAACAGTTCGGCCTGGTTGTGCTTTCCGATGATCAACGGAACGGCAGCTTCCTTTACCGGCCTGTTTTTTTCCGTGAATTTTTGAGAAACCAGCGCACCGTTTAAATAAATTGATGCTTTCCCGGCATTGCCGTCGTACGTGGCGGTCAGGAAAGACCATTTCGCCTGCGGCAACAGGTGATTTTCATCCCAGACCTCTATCCATTCTTCCCCGGTGCCTACCTGGAATGACCAGGTACCGTGCCGGAACATGCCTAGAGCGAAACCGGCTTTCGCAGATTTGTCCTGCTTGTTGATAATGGCAGAAAGCTTACCGCCGTCGCCATGTTCGAACGCCCTGGGCGCTATCCAAACACTGATCGTAAAACCGTTCTGTGGCACCTTCGGCCCATTTTCGGCAACCTCTATATAATTCGTACTTCCATCGAATACCAGCGCCTCTCCTTTGATCCCCTTTCTCTTTAAAGGATCCTGGAACGGTGCCACGCTGTTGAAAACGGAGTGCACGGAATCGCTTTGACCGGTGACATGCTCTTTTACCAGCTTCCCGGAAGCTTCATCAAAGCTCCAGACAGCGGAAAGCCCGTTGCCCTTCTGCGCCTTCGCCGGCAGACCGGCACATAAAAGCACAGCGGATGCCAGCAGGTATCCTGCAGCAATTTTTTTCATATATCTTGTCTTTTTAGGTTACCAGATACTTTTTAACGGTGTGTAGCTAAAATCTTTTAAAATCAATGCTGCCGGGGCCTGTACACTGATCAGACCAAGCGGCTTTTCAGGGAAAAAGATATCCGTCATTACGCTCGATCCATTGTCCGCAAACAGCTCGACCGAAGCGACATCTACATAAAGCGTCAGGCTTATGGTTTTTCCAGCGCTAATGCGGGGTGCGTAATGAATTTTAGCGAATTCCTTGTTAAAGTCATTATTTCCGGCCGCTCTCCTGTCAATGTAAAACCTGTTACCGGCTTTGTCATATCCTACTACCAGCTTGTTTTTCGCCGTATTCGACAACACGACAGAGAAGGACGCCAGGCCGTTGGTTTGCAATTGCAGCTTATACGGACCGCTAAGCGATGTTTTGTTCAGCGGCTTTGATAAGCCGGCACGAACCGCCTTTGGCAAATTAATTGTAGCTTTCGCCAGCACTGCGAGTTCCTTCACCGGCTCAGTACTTAAGCTGATGCCATTTTTGTCATTGAACAGTTTAAGCTCGCGGGCGATGGTAGTTGCCCCGCGCCATGATTCGGTAGGCACTTCGTTCGCGTAGGTCCAGTTATTCATCCAGCCGATAAAAACTTTGCGGTTCCCGGTATTCGCCCAGGTAATACCTGCGTAATTGTCCGTTCCATAATCGATCCAGCGCGTCTCTTCCTGTAGCGGCGTAAACTTGCTTCCGTCGAAATCCCCCACAAAATACTGGGTGCCCGAACCGCCGTTTGGCGCCCCTGGATTTATGCTGATCAGCAATACGTAGTACTTCTTGCCGTTCAGCATCAGCGGGAACAGGTCCGGGCATTCCCAGACACCGCCATGCGCACCAAGTTTTTCGCCGAACTCGCTTTCTTTCTTCCAGTCTTTTAAATCAGGCGACGAGTAAAAAGTAATACGGTCTTTCGTAGCCAGCGTCATGATCCATTTCTTTTGCTCGGCATACCAGCTCACCTTCGGATCGCGAAAATCGACGATGCCCGGGTTTTTAAGCACAGGATTACCAGCATACTTTTTCCAGGTCAGGCCCTCGTCAAGGCTGTAGGCGATGCTTTGATTCTGGAAATCGTTGCGTTTCGCCCGCTCTCCTTTCATATCATGATGGGTAAATATGGCAACCAGCGGCGTTTTACCGTCCTTTCCGAAGCCCGATGTATTGAGCGAGTCAACGACAGCGCTGCCGGAAAAGATCAGGCCGAGGCTGTCGGGGTACAACGCAACAGGCAGGCGATCCCAATGAACAAGGTCTTTGCTGCTCGCGTGCCCCCAGTGCATCGGCCCCCATTTCGTGCCGCCGGGGAAATACTGATAAAAAAGGTGATATTTTCCTTTGTAATAGACCATCCCGTTCGGGTCGTTCATCCACTTCTCTTCCGGCGTGAAGTGAATCTGCGGGCGGTGTTTTTCCGTGCTTGGCTGGGGGCGCTGCTGCGCGCAGCTTAATAAGGGCATGAGGCCGACCATGGCCATGCAACTGAGTACTTTCAACATAATGTATTTTATAAAGTGGTAATTATTGGTTTCTTATCAGCAAATAAACAGGCCGAACTTTTTCAACGTGATATCCCGGGAGCGCAAAAAACGCGATCGCTCGTAGCAGCATTAAAATTTTCATACAGGTCTTTGATTGGTTTAAAGGCTGCAAGGTATCGTCTGGTCAGGTTTTAGGCGTTTAAAATCCCGTCAAAAACATTCAAAATTGTATCATATCAAGCTGGAGTTGCCTGCACACAGATTTTTATTGTAACATTCAGGATGGAGTTACAAAGGGTGGACTGTTCCCGCCACAAGAAAATCTGCATGATATACGGCAACAAGCCCGTTCACTCTTGCTGGCCTTCAAAAACAGCATAACGCTATACCCTGTCAATGTAAGTAAGCGCGTCCGCAAGGTAGATTTGAGGCATTTGCGGCCGGGCTTCTGTCAGCTGTATAAAGGAATTCAGTAAAATGACCCGAGTTAACGACCTAATAAACTGTTTTATATTAAAGCCTTGGCGCACCGCTTTGGAGATTAAGATAAACCTTGCTACTTTAGCATACACTTATCACCTAAACATCTTCATCATGCAGCGAATTTTCCATCCGGTTGGTCAGGGCTCTTTTTTCAGTGAAACCTTTACAGAAACACAAACGCCTTACAGGATCGTTTTTGATTGCGGGTCGAGTACTTTAACGTCCAAATTAAGGAAGGTCAAAATAAATTCTTCGGTCAGAAAGGGCGAAACGATCGACATTCTTTTTATTTCACATTTTCACGCGGACCATATTAATGCCATTGAATATCTGATTCAGGGGCGTAAGGTTTAATCTTATCATCTTCAAGAATTTTGCCCTCACTTAAATCTTTAATAATATCGTTCCAAATGGCCCCTTCTTTGTAAAGCATCATTTTACCAATTTCGATATCATTGGGCACTGCCAGAAATTTTGCCTCACCGATATTCTCGGCATTTGTTCTTGCAAATCTGCCGATGAATTGCAATGTATTAGCCAAGGATTTTTTAGGCTTGTGAATAGCAGCTATATTTAAATTTGGGAAGTCAAACCCTTCGCCGAGCATATCAACGCAAATAATGCCATTCAAATCTCCGGCCTTTAACTTCTCTATCGTTTTGGTGATTGTACGGTAAGTTTGAGTGCTATCGACTTTTTTTAATCTTAATTCAGTGTGTTCCGCATATAACACGTTTAGAACTTCAGCGTGATCTTTGGTTTCTGTCCTTACCATTAGAACATGATTAAACCCTTTGGCTTTATCCTCGTTGAAGATTTTTTCAGTGGCTTTTGCGATGGCTAAATCGGGATCAGGGTCATTTGTAATTACCGGATAGTACCCTATTTCACCAAAGATTTTATCTTCAAAAGCCTTCGTTAGGGGGTAGTTATAGCACAATCTGCCATCTATCTCCTTTTTATCTCGTCTAAATGGTGTTGCTGTGAAAAATATTTTTTTAGCATTTGGAAATGCTTGAACAACATTTGTCCAAGTATATGCAGGGACATGGTGCGATTCATCGACAAGTACAAGATCAAAAAGATCTACAGGCGGTTTAAAATTGTCATTTATACCTTCATTTAAGCTATTCGGTATTCCTACCACGACATCAAATACCTTGAAATTCTTCCACGTCTCTAAATCTTTAATAGGTGATTTAACTTCCATGACCTTCGGCAGGGCAAGGTTTTTATGGAAAACATTAGACTCTTTCAAAGTTTTAAGCGTGCCGAATTCGTTGGCAATCTGACCGCGAACCATAACGCTTGAGCTAATAACCAATACGCGCTTTGCTCTTAATAAATAAGCCGATAAGTTCAAAACCGCCGTTTTTCCTGAACCCGTCGGCATAATAACCAATGCTGGCTCATTAGGAAAGAGGGTGAATTGAGAACCGATAGCATGAATCGCACCTATTTGCGCATTGCGTAGCCCTTTTAGCTTTGAATCACTAATAGGATAATTAATTTTGCTATAGTTATCGGAAAAGTAGCTCATGATAATACTTAGGTTAAATTGGACCTAAATATAACATTAAATGTTTTGAGCTATAACTTCGAAATCATATACAGTACACCAGTCCATGTATCTACAATTGATTGCTATCGATTTCACTTACAATCGATACATCTCGAAAAGTCGCGCTTTGACATCGTTCTATTTTAATCTCATAAAGCAACGCAATTGTTCACCGGGATATATCCAGCACCATAAAATATGCGTTGACCTCACCTTGCCAATGCAGATTTGGCTGAAAGCTTGTATATGCTGAAAGCCCTTCTCGAAAATATGAGGCAGTTTTTACTTTTGCATCCAGAAAGTAATTCGTAGTTGGATATCAGTAAGCTACGATGTTTTGGTTACAAATCAGCACAAATTTTTCGTCCTGAATAGGCTATTTTTGTTATGAATTTGTTGGCGGGATGTGGATAACTTTACTAAGTAGGCTAGCAAGTTCATGACGTTTGATATTTATTACAAAACGAATAGTAGTTACAAAAAGGATAGTATATATTCGTCACCGTAGTAAGACGGTTTTCATATTTTTACAGTGATTGACCAGGGGTCTACTAAAATACCACGGAATAAAATAACTCTAAGAATAGGGCTAAATGTGTGTAGGAAATGGCTATTCGACGGCAGTTTATGATTTCCAGGCATCCAAAAAAATGGTCTCAATAAGTGTCACTTTATCGGTTTTGACCACAACATTAAACCTATTATATGGCTTTTGTAAATAATATCTTTGATGTCAGCCTTAAAACGATAGGCTTGCTTCACGTGAACGGAGAGAGTCTGAATTTAATTAATTCCGATTCTTATAAGGCTTATATCAAAGCACTTTACCTTCCAAAAGGCTGTAAGATTAAAGTAGACTTCAGCGTATATGATACCGAGGGGCCGGCGCTGTTCTTTATCAGCCCTAATCAGGTACTAAGCATTGAAGGTTTATGTACAGAGTCTGGCTATTTCATATTTTACAACAGGGATTTTTATTGTATCCAGATACATGACGAAGAGGTAGCTTGCGATGGCTTATTATTCAATAATATCAATAACATGCCGATGACTGCCGTACCTGAGGAGGAGGCGACCTTTATCAATTATCTTTTTACCCAGCTCGAAAGCGAATTCAGGTTAAAAGAATCATCCCATGAAGAGATGCTTCGCACTTATTTGAAGCAATTACTCATCAAATCAACCCGGTTGTGGAAGCAGCAGCATTTTGAAGGAGTATTAACAGATCAAAATAACGACCCGGAAGCTTTTCGTCACTTCACCCAACTGGTAGAAGCGCATTACAAAGAGAAACATACCGTTGCTGATTACGCGGATCTAATGCTCGTTGCACCTAAAACACTAACGCACAAATTCAAAAGAATGAATTTGCCACCGCCGAACGAGGTCATTAAAAATCGTATTATCTTAGAGGCCAAGCGACTCCTGGTGCACACGAGCATGACGGCTAAAGAAATTGCTTATGAACTTGGATATGATGACCCGGCCTACTTTAGCCGTTTATTTTACATTAAAACCGGGGACTCGCCTTCAGCATTCAAAACTAAATTCCTGGGACAAAATAATAACCCAAAGGGAGATCCCCACTTATTATCAGAAGCATAGATATTGTTTAAATGATGCATAGCGTATCGCTGACAAAGCAGCGAACAGCCTGCTTGAACAAAACTGTCTATCTGTTAATGATTCTTTGATCAAAGATCTCCTGAGGTATTGTGCTGCCTGTGCGAATAACCCCACTTTTCCATAGCGAACAAAACCTCGTTCAAAGTATCAGCATACTCTGTCAATGAATATTGAACAGTTACAGGCTTTGTATCGCACACTTCCCGGTTGACTAAACCGTCCATCTCCATTTCCTGTAATTCTTTGGATAGAATACGCGGAGAAATATCTGCCTCCCGGCCCAACTCATTGAACTTTTGCTTCCGCCTCTCAAAACGGCTATCAGGACCAATTTCCATTTTCCACCAACAACATCCAAAGTGTCTCTTATTGCCATTTTAGCTTTACTGCACGTTTTTGCTGAGTGTATCATCATTTAATATCTTTTTGTTAATACTGTTCTATGTGTATGACCTGACTAAGGCATAGTGTTCATTCAACGTTCGGGACATCGATCCAAAACATGGAATTGCAATGAACAACAAGGCTATACCCAATGATCCTTATCCACTTTACTAGTGAAATGACATCGCAGCATTATTAAGCCAATTTAAATATAGTATTCTTTTTGTAACTACTATCCTTTTTGTAACACATAACAAATGTATAGTACTTGTTTGGAAATTTGCGTCAGCTTAAAGCTGGACATATTTCCCGACTTGAACCGGGCATAGTGGATATCGTCACAGGGTCGATAGTAAAAAATATTTCAACTCAATAAGCACACGATGAGCTAAACTTATCGGATCAGAAAACAGCAAGAATTTGTAAAACAAAAAACAGAAAATATGTCACTGAAAGCAATTAGAATCACAGGATTAATACTTACGATCATTTTAGGGCTTATTTTCACATTAAGTGCATTTTTGAAGCTGACCCTAAATGAGACAGCAATAAAACAAGCGGCATCTTTTGGTATCGATGCAAGGATTTACCAATTTATTGGAATAATTGAGATCGTTTCGCTGGTACTGTTCATTACTCCAAGAACCGGGGTATTAGGATCGCTTCTTTTGATCGCTTATATGGGAGGTGCTATCGTTACCCATTTGCAACATCATCAACCGATCGCAATGGCCGTGGCCGTTCAGATTATACTCTGGTTAACTGCGTACATCCGTTTTCCTGAACTGAGACAGAGACTGCTGAATAAAATTCAATAATTGACATGGATAAGAAATTTGAATTTGGGTTTTACACTTTTGGGGACATTGTTCCTAACCCTGTAACAGGGGTAAAAACGCCACAGCACCAACGGATAAAAGAGATAGTTGAGGCTGCCAGACTTGCAGATGATGCAGGTTTTGATCTGATAGGGATCGGAGAACACCACACTGCCGACTTTGTACTGTCTGCCCCGGTGGTGTTACTTTCAGCTATCTCACAAGTTACTAAAAACATTAAGTTGAGTACGGCTGTAGCCGTATTAAGCACACAAGACCCGGTACGTTTGTTTGAAGAGTTCTCAACATTAGACCTATTATCAAACGGTAGGTCGGAAATACTTGTAGGCAGAGGATCTACCACTGAATCCTTCCCTCTCTTTGGCTTCGATCTGAATAATTATGATGCCTTGTTTTCTGAAAAACTGGAACTGCTCAATATACTGAACAATAATGCGGTAGTTAATTGGAAAGGTAAGTTTCGTAGTCCATTGATTGATGCAGAAATTGAACCCCGCCCGTTAAAACCTATTCCAATTTGGATCGGTGTAGGCGGCTCTCCCGATAGTGCAGCCAGAGCTGGTAAAGCCGGAGCTCATATGAACCTGGCGATCTTGGGTGGCCCGGCCGAGAGATTCAAACATTTAGTTGACATATACAGAGCTTCAGCAGCCGAAGCAGGTCACGATGTCAATGACTTAAAAATAGCAGTTTCCAGCCATAGTTATGTCGGTGAAACATCAAAACAAGCCAGAGAAGAAATGTACGGAGCATTCTCCCATTCAATGGCTTACCTAATGAAAAAGCTGCGGGGTGTAAATTACCATATAGGCAGAGGTGATTTTGAAGCAATGACGGCCCCCGATACGGCTCTTACGATAGGAAGCCCGCAGGAGATGATCGATAAAATAATGCGTCAGTATGAGCTATTTGATCACGACCGCTATGTGTTGCAAATGGATATGAATGGTCTACCTTTTGATAAACTTGCCCGATCTATCGAACTGGTAGCAACCAAAGTAGCTCCCGAAGTCAGAAAGCTAATCGATAAAAAATAATAAATAAATATATAAAAATGGAGTTTAGCTTACATCTGTTTTCTATCTACCACCATCAATATCGCATTTTCATGAAAAAATCACGTATCTGCTTTCTTAGCTGCCTTTTTATTTTAAGCCAGTTTGCCTCACAAAGCTTTGCGCAAAGGGGTAAGCAAGTTGATAATACCAAGATCTTGCGATCAGTTCAAAAAAAGTATGGTTTAGATCCGGATCAACCGTTAGAAAAACGCATTGAAAAGACGCCTGACAGTGTGATCAAGATGTTCCGTGATGCCGGTATGTCACCAACAGCGCATATACTGACTGAAGAAGAGATTAACATTGTTGCTGCTGCTGTTGCCGCGCTTCCGCCTTTACACCGGCGAGTATTGAAACAGCATTTAAAAAGCATCAGCTTTTTAGATAATATGCCCAATACTGCTTTAACCGCTCCAATTACTAACAAAGAAAGTGCAAAACTTTATCATATCACTTTCCGTGCTGGTATCCTTCATCAAAGCATTTCCGACTGGGTAACGGGAAAAGAACGAACTTGCTTTGCGGTTGGCGACTCGACCATATCAATTTCAATTCAGGCGGGCCTGTTAAGTGCATTAACTTACGTCATGCTTCATGAAGGCACTCATGTTGTGGACGGATCTGTCGGCCTTCTCAGCACAGATACCATACAGGGCCGCCCGGTAGCTAATCAGTTCAGGGATAAGTTTGCTAAAAATATATGGGGAAATTTTCGCTTGCCCGTCTGGCAGTTCGCGGACTCGCTGGCCGCCAAAAGCATTTTTAGACCAAGCGGACGTCGGTTCGCGCTTAACGAGGCGGAGCGTGTATATAAAGGTCTTGCCCAAATGCCCTTTGTTTCGTTATACTCAACAGCCAGCTGGCACGAAGATCTGGCTGAGCTGCTGACCATTTATCACTTGACAAAAGTGCTGCACCAACCATTTCAGGTCGTGGTTACAAAAAACGGTAGGCAGGATTATCGCTTTGAGCCCATGTCGTCACCGGCAGTAAAACATCGGGTTGAGCAGCTTGAACGCTTCTATAGGAACACAAATTGAAGCTGCTTCTTATGCCTTTATCTTTTAAAAATTGGTAAAGGCATAAGGTGAAATTTTGCTTTTGGGAAAAATCTCCATCACACTCAGCCAAATGTGCATTCCCTGGCTGCGGTGTAGTGCGCACCTTTGTAATGTCAAACGACAATAACAATTAACAAAAAAACATAAAACCACAAAACTTAAGACAATGAAAACACTTATCTCAACTATCGCCCTGGCCGCTTCAATGATCATCAGCCAAAGTGTAAATGCTCAGACCAAAAGAACACCTGCATCTGCAGGCCGTGACGAGTATATTGAAGTAGAAAAGAATGTAAAGCTGCACGTGACCGACCTTGGCGAAGGGCAGCCGATCGTACTGATCCACGGCTGGCCGCTGAACGATTCGATGTACGAGTACCAATACCAGTATTTCGTTCATAAAGGTTTCCGTGTGATCGGCATATCATTAAGAGGTTTCGGCCAGTCAGACAGGCCTTATGGCAAATACGACTTCGACACCTTTTCAGACGATATTAAGGTAGTGCTGGAAAAACTGAAAATAGAAAAAGCCGTACTGGGCGGCTTTTCGCTGGGCGGCGCAGTGGTGACCCACTATGCAGCCAAATATAACGGCGCCCACATCAGCAAACTGGCTTTATTCGGAGCAGCAGCACCATCATGGAAACAACGCGCTGACTATCCTTACGGTATTACCGATGACGGTGCAGCCGGCCTGATCAGGAACTTAGAGACCAACAGGCAGGAAGTGATCGGAGGTTTTGGTAAAGCCTTCGGCGCTACCGAGACCAGTTTGCCGGCCCCTACTGCCAACTGGTTGGTCAACATGAGCGCTGATGCCTCACCTTATGCAACTGCACGCGCCATCATGGCACTGCGTGACCTTGACCTGCGTCCTTCACTGGCCAAGATCAAAATACCGGTAGCCATTTTCCACGGTACCCAGGATAAATTGTGTGACTTCGTTTTTGCCGAGCAATTGCATAAAGGCCTGAAAAACTCTTACATCGTAAAATTCGAGAAAAGCGGACATGCCCTGTTCGTAGAAGAATTGGACAAATTCAACACAGAGCTTGAAAAGTTTGCCAGATCTTAATGCACCAGACTATGACCTGCAGGAATGAGCCCGCAGGCCATAGTTTGAAACCTCAGCTATTTTTAAGGATACGATTTCATCATGAAAAATAATATATACGATACCGGCCTGAAAGTAATTGGAACAGTTCTGCTGGATTCTCAGGGATTGGCCCTGATCAACACAGATGTTTACAGCAATTTTATCCGGATCTTGTTTATACCGAAGGGGGTTAATATCCAAGTGGATATCGATAGCTTCGCGACCACAAGCCCTACACTGGTTTTCATAAGTCCGGATCAATTGTTGCGCATCGACAGCATACCTGACAGCTCGGCTTTCCTACTATATTATAACCGCGATTTTTACTGCATCCAATTGAACGATAAACAGGTAGCTTGTGACGGCTTGCTTTTCAGTCAGTTCAATCGCATGCGACTGACACCTGTACCGAATGAGCAGGCTGCATTTATTCATTACATGATCGGACAGATCAATGACGAATTTCTATTGAAGGACCCGACACAGGAAGAAATGCTGCGCACTTATTTAAAGCAGTTGCTCATCAAATCCACCCGTTTCTGGCGGCAGCGATTCGTGAACGAAGATGATCCGGTGGAAAATAAAGACCTTGAGATTTTCAGGAAGTTCGTGCAATTGGTCGAGGTATTTTACAAGGAAAAGCACTCGGTAGCAGATTATGCAGAAATGATGCATCTGGCACCAAAGACATTAACCCATAAGTTTAAACGCCTCAATCTCCCACAACCTGGTGAGGTGATCAAAAACAGGATCATACTCGAAGCGAAACGCCTACTGGTCTATACGGAAAGAACCGCTAAAGAGATCGCCTATGAACTGGGGTATGATGACCCGGCCTATTTTAGCCGCATTTTTCAGATCAAGACAGATCGTTCGCCTTCAGGCTTCAGAGAAAGTTATTTGTTGATGAACACGCCTGTCAAACAAGCATCCTAGGCCTCTTAAAATGAATACAATGATTTCGCCCTCAAATAAAGCGCTATGGCTGGGTCTTGCTGCATCGCTTCTTTTTTCAGTAACATTTATCGTTAACCGTTTAATGGCCCTTCATGGAGGGAGCTGGATATGGAGTGCTTCGCTGCGTTTCTATTGGATGCTGCCGTTCTTCGTGCTGATCGTTTGGTATCAGAACGGTCTCAGCCTGTTGTTCCGGGAGATGAAGAAAAATCTTCTTCAATGGATCATTTGGAGTACAGTTGGTTTTGGGCTTTTTTATGCGCCGCTTACCTATTCCGCTGCATATACACCTTCATGGTTGCTTGCCAGTACCTGGCAGTTTACGATCATCGCGGGCATTATTCTTAGCCCCTTGATCAATCGTAATGTAACCGGAAGCCCGCAAACGTTCAGATCGTCAGCCTTGTTCTCGGGGATCATTTTGTTGGGTATCATTGTGATGCAGGTCAGGCATGCGGAGGCGCTTCCGGCTAAAAGTATTTTGAAGGGTGTCATTCCCGTGCTCGTAGCAGCCTTCGCTTATCCTTTGGGCAACAGGAAAATGATGCAGCTTACCAACGGCAGGTTAACTGTTTATCAGCGGGTGCTTGGAATGACCCTTTGTAGCCTGCCTTTTTGGATCATGCTCAATCTATATGAGATCAGCGCGGGGGAGGCTATACCCTCTAAAGATCAATATTTACAAACATTCATCGTTGCCTTATTTTCCGGTGTTATGGCAACCGCATTATTTTTTTCTGCCACTGATCTTGCGCGAAAAAATGAAAAACAATTAGCAGCGGTCGAAGCAACCCAATCAACGGAAGTGCTTTTTGCGCTTGCTGGTGAGGTCATATTCCTGGGCAGTGACCTGCCCGACATCTACGGAATAACAGGAATTGCACTTGTCATGCTGGGCATGACACTTCATAGCCTGAAAAACTAAGCATAAAGATCTTAAGAGGAGTCTTCACAATCTACCCGCATTTGGGGATAGATGGGCCATCGCCATGGGTTTAATTTTGGATCGATTTAATTCGGTGAGATTTATAATGTTAGGTAATCGTGATCAGACAAAAAACATATTCCTTATTAAGGTATACATTCCGTAATGTATTACTGATGTGCTTTGCCATGATCATTGGTAGTCAATCAACTATGGCGATCAATGGGCCTGAACCCAAATTGTTTTTCAGGCACCTTGGTCCGGAACACGGCCTGTCTCACGCCAAGGTGAACAGTATCGTACAGGATAAACGGGGCTTTATTTGGTTAGGTACAGAAGATGGCCTCAATCGTTACGACGGGCGTTCGTTCACTATCTACCGGAACCGTCCCGACGACAGCGCTTCGCTCTCCGGTAATATCATTACGGATCTTTATGAAGACGAACATGGTATATTATGGATCGCTACAGCTGACGGCGGTTTGACAGGATACGATCATCGTTTACCTGCTGCAGGTAAATTCAGACAATACCGGCATGATCCGAAACAGCCGGGCTCTTTACCGGACAACCGTATAGACAAGATGGTTGATGACGGAAACGGAAACTTATGGCTGGTAACCGGAAGCAACCTCTTAGTTAGATTCAATAAAAAACTACATGAGTTTAAGAGCGTAGATCCAAGCAATAGACGGAAAATATTGACCATAGAACTTCTTAATAAAGGTCAGCTTTTGGTCAGTCGGGAAGGTACTTCCCCATTAATAATTAATACGATAACGCTTAAGTCAGTGTTAGAGCAATATTGTAAAAGTGATGATAAAAGATCGGCATACAGATCGGTCAACACAGCTTTTATAGACTCAAAAAAACGGATATGGTTCTCATCAAGGGAAAACGGATTGCAAGTTTTCCAAAGCGCCGCGATACCAGGAAGGTCACGGGAAAATAAGTATAGCAAGATGCTGCCGCTTAACAGTGAAGTAGTCTCTATCTCAGAGGATAAAAACAACCGTTTATGGCTGGCCGGGAGAGAAACCGGTGTCACCGTTCTGGAACCAGAAAGTGGAAAGTTTACTGCCTACCGACATTCAGAAAACAACGGCGCTTTAGCCAGCGACCATGTAAATACCCTGGTCACCGACCGGTCAGGCATTATCTGGATCGGGACAAACAATGGTCTCAGCATATACGATCCGGTTTATTCGCCTTTCCAGAAATTTTATCTTCCTGCCAATGCGAACGGGAAAACGGTAGAGATCAATGATTTTTATCGTGATGACCACGAGGATCTTTGGATAGCTGCGAATAACGGCATATACATCAGAGAGCATAAGACCGGGCAGTTCAAGTTCAGGCGAACTTCTTACCGTGGTGTTCCTTTGGCTGTGACCAAGTTTTTCAATGGAAAAGATGGCGTTTTTTATATAGGCACAGACCAATCGATATTTAAATATGACCGACAAAGAGACAAGCTATCGAGGCTGTCTGATTCAACACATGATCCCATCATGAAAAAGCCATCCAGTTCTAGGATCACTTCTATCATAAGTGACAGCGTAGATCATCATCCGGTATTGATCGTCTCATCCAATGGGACAGGCTTAACCTATTATGATCTGCTAAAGCAAAAATGGGTGTTAAGGCCGGATCATTTAAAAGGAAATACCGACGATTTTGATGTCATTGAGAATGCGGTTAAAAAGTTATACCGTGACCAGGCCGGCAGTATCTGGATCGCAACAGAGCATCACGGGTTGGGCAAATGGCAGCAAACCGGCCAACCAATAAAATACATTGATGGGCGATCTGATAACCGTTCTTTTACAGCAAGTAAAACTATCTATGATATAAAGGAGGATGGCGCGGGTAACTTATGGATAAGTACCTACGGGGGAGGCCTTCATCACTTCGACACTAAGCACTTTTCATTCGACCATATCAACGGGTCAAATAACCTGACCGAAGGGCTTCAAACAGACAGGCATGGAAACGTATGGATGGTGTCGAATGGCCACCTGCATGCTTATAGTCCTCTAAACAAAGTATATAGCTGCTACGATCTACCGGAGGTTAAGGATGATGGCGGTATAAAAGGATACATATACCGCGACAACAATGGTATTTTGTATGCGGGCGGGACAAATTACTATGTGACTTTTGATCCCGCCGCCGTTTCGAAAATAGCCAGTCAGCCAAATCTTTACTTTACTGACTTTAAAATCTTTAATAAGTCTTATGGCCAACTCCTCAACCATTCAGAAATAAAGCTGATCCATACTCAGAACTATTTTTCCATTGAATTTGCTGCCCCTGAATATAACAGCAACCATGTGCAATTTGCCTACATGCTGGATGGATTTGACAACGAATGGATTGTTGCTGACCGCCAAAATTTTGCCAGCTATTCAAATTTGCCCCCCGGGAAATATGTTTTTAAGGTAAAAGCATCGAATTGGGAAGGGAATAAAACCGATAAGATCAAGACACTTACGATCACCATAGAACCGCCGTTTTACCGCCGATGGTATTTTTTTGTAGCTGCCGGGATCTTGATAACCGGGTTACTTTACCTGGTCTACCGGTACAGGATCAATGAATATCTGAAGCGGCAATCTATACGCAATATGATCGCACAGGATCTTCACGATCAGATCGGTTCAACCCTAAGCAGCATAGCGGTATATAGTAAAGTGGCGAAGGTTTATCAGTTGCAAAAGGAGCCAGAAAAGTTGACAGAAGTGCTCACGATCATTGGTTGTACAGCAAGTGAGACCATTGTTGAAATGGCAGACATCGTATGGGCGATCAATCCGAAAAATGATCAGGTGAGCAGCATCATACAAAAAATCCAATCTTATGCACGTCCATTGTGCGCCGCCCAAAACATAGAATTTACATTTAGCTGTGATGCTAAGATTCATAAGCTCACACTTGAGATGTCAGCAAGGAAGAACTTTTACCTTATCATTAAAGAGGCTATCACCAATGCCATTAAACACTCGGACTGTAGTCAATTAAATGTTGATATACGCCTTCATCATTATGTCATTGAAATGCTGATCGAGGATAATGGAACTGGCTTTGATACCAGTTCAGATACCCGTTCCACATTTGAAGGCAATGGTTTAACCAATATCAGTTCAAGGGCAAAGGAACTCGGTGCCGAATTGTATTGGAACAGCAGACCGGATCATGGTACGCGGATCTCTGTTGTATTTAACATCTGACCTTGGCAATTCTACAAATAACCCTTAACAACCAAAGATCAATATGAGCATACGGGTAGCAATTTTTGATGATAACAAGAACATTCGCAACAGTATCATTTTACTACTGAATACAGATCCTGCATTTGAAATGGCCGGGACATTCAGTGACGCAAAGAATTGTGTGCAGGACGTTCTGTTGTCGAGGCCTGACGTCATTTTAATGGATATTGAAATGCCTGGAACTGACGGTATACAGGCAGTGAAATTATTAACAAAAGAATTTCCCCATATTCAGATCCTTATACAAACGGTGTTTGAGGATGACGAGCGGGTGTTCGAGTCTATTTGTGCCGGTGCTTCCGGATATATATTAAAAAATCAATTGACCAATTCCCTGACGGATGCAATAAAAGAATTACAAAGCGGCGGATCCCCAATGAGTCCTTCCATCGCCAGACGGGTTTTAAATCTTTTGCAGCAAGGCTATAAAGGAAAAAAGCAAGATGCGATTGATGATTATAAACTGACCATACGTGAAAAAGAGGTCCTTACCGCTCTTGTAAACGGTCTAAGCTACAAAATGATTGCCCATGATCTTGGTATCAGCTATGAAACAGTGCGCAGTCATATGAAAAATATCTATGAAAAGCTACACGTAGCATCGCTCACAGAAGTAGTAGCTAAAGCGATACATCAGAAGCTTGTTTGATAGCTGCCGAAGGCTATTTTAATTTAAGATCATAGCCTAAACATCTTTTAAATGAGCACGGAACCTCACTCAATTTAACCGGTCTGTCTTTTCAATTGAGCGGTATGGCTTATTCAAGAAATCGCCGACGACCTTATTAAAGAGGTCTTTGTAATTTAATGGCGTGGCATGTCCCGAATCAGAAACTATCCATAAATAAGCTTTGGGGATATTCTCAAATATCTCTAACGTGTGACGGGTATTGATCACATCATGATCCCCGCCGATGACTAATACGGGACAGGTAATTTTCTTCAGATCCTCGATCTTAATATGGGGTTCATGAGTTAATAAATGCAGCAGTTTTAAATGATCTTTTAAAGCTACTGCTGGTTGATTGATTGTTTTTAATGAATCCACACCTTTGTGATATGCATCCATCACCATTTTCTGTAAAAACGGGTCTACTGCTGTTGTATCCGGGCGAAGGTTGGCGCCTGTTACTGCAAGTTTTTTTACTTTGTCCGGATGGTTGATCGCTAATAACAAGCCCTCGATTCCGCCATCGCTCCAGCCGATGACATTTGCATTTTTAATTCGCAGGTGATCTAAAAGTGCATCAAGATCGTCGGAGATCATCTCGTAGCTCAAGGAATCTTTATGGTCAATGGTTTTTCCCTGCGCGCGGCTGTCAGCCAGTATCACCTGGTATTTTTTCGCAAAGTAAGGTATCTGGTACAGGAAGTTATTGATAGAGCCACCATTGCCATGAATAATTAATAATGGTTCCCCCTTACCGTATACCTCGTAATACATCCTGATACCTCGTATATCTGCATATTTACCAACGGCTTTATTACGTCCGTAATGGGTAGTATCCATCATTTTACGAAAATTTTGCGCATGTACTTTGGCGGTTGTCGCAAGAATAAGTACGATACAGAACAGGTGAGTTAATCTTTTCATGATGTTGTCGTTATTATCTTATTTTTAAATACTTGCAGCGCTATCAATTGCTGTCTGGCCCTTCCTTAATTACTTTCGATATTGGTTAAATTCCCTCGCCATAATATCGAATAAGCACTTGGAACACAATTCATCTTAGCAATTCTTCTATGGATTGTTTACATAAATCAAGACTATTATAATTCCTCATCTCCTCATTAAGCTTTAGGGTATTGTTGCGATAAGAAGGGTTTTTCATGATTA
Organism: Mucilaginibacter gynuensis; assembly: GCF_039541195.1. Classification (NCBI taxonomy): domain Bacteria; kingdom Pseudomonadati; phylum Bacteroidota; class Sphingobacteriia; order Sphingobacteriales; family Sphingobacteriaceae; genus Mucilaginibacter; species Mucilaginibacter gynuensis. Next base: position 112,047 of record NZ_BAABFT010000007.1, on the reverse strand, counting down.
AATTTGCTGCTGCAAAGATGGCTTGCGGGGTCGGACTTTCGGTTTTCAAGTCGATTCCTAATCCAAAGTGTTCAACCCGTGCATTGATCTCATTTTTAAGCTCTAGCACACCAGCGCAAACCATAGGTACTCCGTAGCTGATACTTAGAATAGTTCCACCATAACCACCGTTCGTTATGAATACAGATACATAAGGCATTATATCGTCGAATGGTATAAAATCTTCAACTATTATATTTTCAGCGCCATATTTCTCCCTGAGCTCTTTTGTTCCGCTTCCGCCAGTGGTTGCTATTACCAATATGTCTTTAGATTTAAAAGCGTGTAGCACCGGCACCAATAATTTGTTCACATCACCTTCAAGCGTTCCCTGGGTCACGAGTACTATCTTTTTATAGTTATTCAGCCGTTCATCAAACCATGACATTTGATTACCTGGTGCTTTGTAAGGCTTTAGTGCACCTACAAATCTGATGTTGTTTCCCATGTCGCTGCGCTTATATTCAAAGCCCGGCGTACCTATTTGTAAATAGATATTAGCTTCTTTAACTAGTGAATCGAAAATAAAGGATCCCTTTATCTTCACACCATAATTATTAAGATCTGATCTGTATTTGACGATCAAATCTTCAATTAACCTGTATTTCTGTTTATACAGGTCTGCATAATGTTGTCGTAGTTCATCCGTATAGGCGGGGGGTAGCCCCCTGCCTGCAGGCGCGGTGTCAATTGAATCTTCGATCAGAGGCACGACGCCTACCGCGATAACTGGTACGCCAAGTTTGTATCTAACAAGGGGCAGCGCCGAAAACATGCCGTCAGCAACAATTAAGTCAAATCGGAATTCACTATTATAAATGGCTGATATGTCCTCAAAATATTCCTCAGCCCGGTCAATAAAAAGATTCTTGAGATAGAGCTTCCCTTTTTCGGGGCCTGTTGCTGTTTTAAATTCCGGAATAGCCGTTTGGATATTTTGGCCGTTAAGTTCCTTAGCTGTAGTGAACTGGTGGTGAACTATATCTAATCTCTCAAGCTTGTTGCCGAATATTTTGGAAGTATACCAGTGTACGTCGCATCCGCTCTTCTGCAACTCTTTTGCCAATCCGGTGAGTGGGTTAAAATGCCCATCCGTCGGAACATTCGCAAATAATATTCTTTTTCCGCTGAGTTCGTCTTTCATCCTGCTTATTGATTTGATACTAAATATTCTCATGCAAAATTCTCCTTTTAACAGGAATTTATCCATCCCCAATATCGGGCAGCTACTATAGGTGGTCTTCAATTTCCGCTTTTGGGAAAAATCTCCATCACACTCAGCCAAATGTGCATTCCCTGGCTGCGGTGTAGTGCGCACCTTTGTAATGTCAAACGACAATAACAATTAACAAAAAAACATAAAACCACAAAACTTAAGACAATGAAAACACTTATCTCAACTATCGCCCTGGCCGCTTCAATGATCATCAGCCAAAGTGTAAATGCTCAGACCAAAAGAACACCTGCATCTGCAGGCCGTGACGAGTATATTGAAGTAGAAAAGAATGTAAAGCTGCACGTGACCGACCTTGGCGAAGGGCAGCCGATCGTACTGATCCACGGCTGGCCGCTGAACGATTCGATGTACGAGTACCAATACCAGTATTTCGTTCATAAAGGTTTCCGTGTGATCGGCATATCATTAAGAGGTTTCGGCCAGTCAGACAGGCCTTATGGCAAATACGACTTCGACACCTTTTCAGACGATATTAAGGTAGTGCTGGAAAAACTGAAAATAGAAAAAGCCGTACTGGGCGGCTTTTCGCTGGGCGGCGCAGTGGTGACCCACTATGCAGCCAAATATAACGGCGCCCACATCAGCAAACTGGCTTTATTCGGAGCAGCAGCACCATCATGGAAACAACGCGCTGACTATCCTTACGGTATTACCGATGACGGTGCAGCCGGCCTGATCAGGAACTTAGAGACCAACAGGCAGGAAGTGATCGGAGGTTTTGGTAAAGCCTTCGGCGCTACCGAGACCAGTTTGCCGGCCCCTACTGCCAACTGGTTGGTCAACATGAGCGCTGATGCCTCACCTTATGCAACTGCACGCGCCATCATGGCACTGCGTGACCTTGACCTGCGTCCTTCACTGGCCAAGATCAAAATACCGGTAGCCATTTTCCACGGTACCCAGGATAAATTGTGTGACTTCGTTTTCGCCGAGCAATTGCACAAAGGCCTGAAAAACTCTTACATCGTAAAATTTGAGAAAAGCGGACACGCCTTGTTCGTAGAAGAATTGGACAAATTCAACACCGAGCTTGAAAAGTTCGCCAAATCTTAATGCATCAGATCCGATTTTACATCAAATGGAACAGGCATTCTGATTATCAGTGCCTGTTTCTTTTTTAACATTAAATCTTATCATATGAAAAATTTGACAACCATTATTTTAGGTGCAAGTAGCAACGAAGAAAGGTATGCCTATAAGGCCGCTGTAAGATTGTTGGACCACGGCCATACCATAATTAACATCGGCCATTCTAACGGCGTTGTAGCCGGAACGCCCATTGAACTTCCCGGCAAGATCCACGTCAACATAGATACGATCACGATCTACGTCGCCCCACATAATCAAACTGCATTATACGACTATGTTCTACGAACCAGACCCAGACGGATCATTTTTAATCCCGGAGCAGAGAACGAAGAACTGAAAGAGTTGGCCCAAGAGCAAGGCATTGCCGTTGAGAACGCATGTACGCTTGTTCTTTTGGCTACAGGTCAATATTGATCAGGCCGGATAGAGGCTAAAGGTAAGTTATAACTCAATTGTACTGGCCGGTTACCTGCTGATAAGTACCCGGTTTGAGTGACCTGCCTACCGCCATTGGTCATTGTTGGCTGGCAGCCTGTCCGGCATCTTTGCACTAAAAATTAATATGAAAAACAAATTAAATTTAGTGATGATCGCCTTGGCCGGGCTTTCGATCGTCGGATGCAGCAAAGACGAAAGAGATTACAATGATCAGCCGGTTCAAGCCGATGTGATAATTGCTTCAGGTGATAGCTCGGCAATTGCTGGTAAGCTTGTTGCTTTCAGGGAACTTGCAGGTAAAAGTTTAAACAATAGCCCGGGTGCTACGGGCGGACGAAGAGAGATCAATTGGGATGCCGTCCCTGCAGATCTTTTGAACAAGAATACATTTCCGTCAGATTTCTTCAATGCTACAGAAAAGGATGCTGCTGACGGGAGAAAGCGCGGCATATCGTTCTTACCGGCTAATACCGCCTTTAGAGTAAGTGATAATAATTTCGCAGACATCGACCCCGCCTTAGGTAGCCAGTTCGGCGCATTTAGCAAAAGCAAAACATTCAGTCCGATAGGATCTACGATAACAGAACTTATGTTCACTGTTCCCGGAACCAATACCGCTGCCTATGTTAATTCTTTCGGTGTGATCTTCTCGGATGTTGACAATGCAAGTGCAACAGCCGTTGAAGTTTATGAAGGAAATACACTGTTGGGAAAAGTCAGGCCAACAGCAGCTGATAAAAAATTCTCATTTGTGGGTATTCATACAAAAGGTCATAAGATCACCAATGTCAAGATCATTACCGGTAACAAGGCGATCAGTGCCGGGGTTACGGACGGCACGACCAGTGACATGGTTATCATGGATGACCTGATCTACAGCGAACCGAGGCCCTATTCATCCAATTAAATTCATTTAATAACTATTGAATTAAGGGAAATAAGTGCCTGAGAACGCGATATATATCCATTCTTTCAGGACCTGACCTTTGCCAAATTTGCAATTATAAATCTGTTCGTATGGCTGCATACGCCAGGCCTCAATACCGGCCCGGACGGCCGTAAGACTTTAAACAATAACGATAAAATGAAAAGACAGCAAAACCGCACTTTAGGTGCATTCGAAAAAACTTTCTGGTTATTGGATCAGATCGATTCAAAAGACTTTGTATTGGCCGGCGAAATAGATGGCCTGAAACCCGCAGAGGAATGGCGGAAAGCGATAGACCAAGTTCAGCGCCGCCACCCCAATTTATCAGTGAAGATCACAATTGACGAGTTCTCACGTCCGGTGTTTGAACATGTTGACGACCTGCCAATACCTCTTCGCGTCGTACACGCTGAAGACAATTACTCATGGGAACAGGAAGCTGAAAAGGAACTTGCGCTTAGGTTTGATACTGCTAAAGGTCCTTTGTTAAGAGCAGTACTTGTTCAAAAGCCTCATTCGACTGTGCTGATCCTGGCGGGGAACCATGCGGTTGCGGATGGAACTTCGATCAGTTATTTATTCCGGGACATTATTAAAGCGGTATCAGGGCAGGAACTGCAGATGATGGACCCGCAGCCATCAAACGATGATACGCTTGGTCTTCCGGAAGACATAGCGATCCCTAACACTGGCCAGGTTCAATCATTGCCAAATGTTTTCAAGAAGGTCTCACCGAAAATATCCAGTAAAAGGATCGATGAAGGAACGAGCCAGGGAATATTAGAACGTGCAAGACTCGAAAAAACAACTGTACATGGAGCCTTGTGTGCGGCTGCATTGATCGTTTCAAGAAGAATGCGTGCTGATTTGAACGACCGGAAGATCGAGCTGATCTCTCCTATATGCTCAAGAAGACCGCTGAAACTGGATGATAATTATGGTCTCAATATCACCACGCATGCCGTTTACTTCGAAGGTGAGCAGGAATTGTCTTTCTGGGAGATCGCCCGCCTTGCTAAAGCAGGCCTGGAAGGTACAGACACCGAAGAACATGTAAAAAACTATATTAATTTTTTCCGTGGCATCGTATTCGGAAGTTCAGACCTTCATAACATGATCGAGATATTGAAAGGGCCATTCAATCAGGAATTAATGGTCACTAATCTGGGCCGAGTAAAATTCGATACCGATTTTGGCGACTTAAAGCTGAAAGCCATTTATGGTCCCATGGTGCGTTCCGGTAAGGGCATGGAGCAAACGATTGGCGCGATCAGTAGCAACGGTTCATTATGCCTAACGAATACTAGTGATAATCCCATACCAGGCATGTTAGACGAAATGGAAGCACTTTTAGCCGAAGCCTGCGAACTGGAGCAGGTTGCAGCTAATTAGATCCGATTCTATTTAGCGACGTTGAAATACAAGAAAAACCCGCAATTGATATTGCGGGTTTTTTTATTAGGTGTATCTTACAAAATTCACTTTAAACAATTTCAACATCAAACCGCTTTGACAAGTGAATTATACTATTTATCCACTTGAACCGGCCTGATGATATTATACTAACGCTAATCGCCTGGTGCTTAGCGTTGCTGAATATATTAGGTTTCCTATTTTTTGTTCAAACTTACTATATCGACATAGAATTCCATTTTGGTTACTTCGCCATGATAGCTGGTATGACGTGTGATACGTTCCTAAAAGTAGTTTAGAGAAAGCGATGGATCGAAGTTGATATTCGCTTTGACTGCCGGTTTCCTCCAGCCCCATTCAAAACAACATGTATTCATTCGTACTCGGTATGTTAAAGGGTTACCGTCAAACTTTTCCTGAACTTTAAGCTGATTCTCTAGCGAACAATTATCAAGTATCATTTGTACCGGTACGGATGCCCGGAAAAAAGCGCAGAACTTTTGGAGAGGATGAAAAGGCTTTTAATCGATACTTAACGAGATTAATTATACGGTAGAAAAAAGGAAGAATGGGGTGCGGCGGTAGTAATTCCGGTCAAATGTATTTCTGCAACGTTAGTGCCTTTCTCTACGAGCATTTGTCGCTTTGAAATTGCTGCCTTTCAAGTACCCGGTAAAACGCAGGAGTAGCCACGCAGATAGCCGTCCGGAAAAAGTGGTCATCCCTGAAATTTACTACTATGTTGTGATCTTGTGGATTTTTAGAGGCATCCGCAACAAATGGTGTATCGCAAAAATGATGGCTCATCATAGCGGCTTAGATGTGAATCTGTATATAAAAAAGGAGAAGGATGATCTTGAGTCCGTATATCAAGCTTTGTTTTAAACAATGATAATCAGCATTAGGTATCAAACATTCGCTGATTCAATCACTAGCTATCATATTTGGCTTCCCCGGATCAGATCATTTGTAATATTTCCAGTTCTGATGCATCCTTTAATTTTTCCAGAACCGTTTCCGGTAAATAAGGACGACCGCCGGCGGCGGGGATACAGGTACCGGAGAAAACCGCTTTAGTTACTACTTTTTTATTCAGCAGTATCGTTTGTTTAAAATGCAATTTTGGGAGTTTATCCTTGTCCCTGAAAACCTCACAGGTGACAGAGAACTCATCGCCTTTTTTTAAAGAGCGGATAAAGTTCAGGCAATAACTGGAAAGGACCATATAAACGCCATTTCTGGCCTCGTTTTCAAAATCAAATCCGAGAACTTCTCTTATAAAGTCGTGACGGCACCACTCCATGTAAAAGGGGTAATAGAGGCCATCCATGATACCTTGAACATCGATGTGTTCTTCTTTTGCAATATATATTTGTGAATAGGACATAAAAAATTTGTTAAAATTAGGTGGATAGGTTATTTCTGTAAATCACGCAAAACCTTGGCTTAACGGCTACTTATTCAGCAGTTTTGTTTGCCGTTTTTCACAAGTAAGTTCAATCTCGGGAAAGTCAATAAAATGGCGGGCAATTAGCGCATAGTCCATATTGCCTGCCACTTTTAATGAAGTCCGTAATGATCGTTCATCAATTTTACGAACAACCTGCCCGGTAATATCTTTTTGAGCGTTGGTGCGATCGTTTGTCCAATGGCACCAACCAGGTAATTTTGTTTTGGCTTACCGGCTTCTACGATATGACATATCTTATCAGCTACATCCGCCGGATCACCTCCTTTATCCTCATCAGCTTCCATGCTCTTTATTGCGGCATTAAAATCATTGGCTAATTTTTCATTAGGAAAGCTAAAGGGTAATTTCTGCCTGTTACCTGTAAAAGAAGTTTTAAAATCTCCGGGATTTATAACAGCTACATCGATTCCGGTACTAAATAATTCCATCCTTAAACTTTGAGAATAGCCTTCGATAGCAAATTTGCTGGCGCTGTATAGCCCTTGATAAGGAAGGCCGATAAGTCCGGCAATGGAACTGATATTAATGATCAGGCCCGCATTTCTCTCTATCATCCCAGGCAGTACAGCACTTGTCGCGCTTACCACACCAAAAAAATTCACCTCAAACTGAGACCTTGCAGCCTCGACAGGCATGTCATATAAGGGTCCCGCGACACCGTTCCCTGCATTATTAACCAAAACATCGATCCGGCCTTCTTTAGCAATGATGCTATTGATAACTTCCTTGACTGATCGGCTATCGGTAACATCCATTCGGATTGCAGTAAAGGGATAGCCGTGTTTATTCGTTATGGTTCTGCTCACGCCATAAACCCTGTGGCCTTCTTTGGCCAAAGCCCTAACGGTGGCCATCCCTATACCTGTGGAAGCACCGGTGACTAATATTATTTTTTTCATCTTCTTATCTGTTGAACGGTAGAAACCATTAAGCTCTCTGCCTGGGTTAAAATATCTGTTACGGTCAGCAGGAGTTGGCTGCATGATCCATGCAGCCTTCTGCACTGCCTTTGGTTCACTGGTTAGGCCTTTTTATCGGGAAAGTTTTTCAGTTTTTTTGCTCACTGGATTTTTGCTTTTAATTAAGCGTAGTTCATGTTCGAGGCTATCTACTCTCAGAATTTGCTCCTTCAATGCACCGATAATTAACGGGACAAGCCGTTCCGGTTCAACTACGGGCTGATCTGTAGCGGTAGTACTGTTCTTTCCAGCTTTTAACCAGATGGTTTTTGTACCGATCGCAAAGGGTAATATTTCCTGAATGTTGCTAACATCCATGCTGTATTGAGCTTTCTCCGTATTTTCATCCGCATGCATGGCCACAGGACGCAGCTGCATTATAATGGATGAATAATTATTTACAGCGCTTTGTGGATAGCCAGCAGGTTTAATTTGTGCACCTGCATTGAACGCGGAAGCCGCCATCATCAGGGCAGCACTTAATTTAAAGTAATTCATAACGGTCTGTTATAGTTTATTGATTTTCTACCCAATAGTTGCGGGTATAATCTTTGCCTCGGGTAGTGCTGAGATCTGCCTTGACTTCATAATTGGTTACCGCCAATTCGTTCATCAGGTCCCAATGCTCTATACTTAGGGAAACCCTGATGGCAGGCTGTTTTTCCAGGCGTGTCCTGAGGAAAATCGCGATCTGTTCGCCCAATTGTTCAGGTAATATCTTCCTAGGCTGTTCTGCTCCGGGGTCAACAGCTAAATTTTTTGCGGTAATTATGAAGCCCTCGGGTATATGATCGCTAGTTATTATCATTTTTCTTATTTTAATAAAACAATGAGCACCGGCCCTTTATACCAGCACGCTCTTTTAATATTGATGTTCTATGAAACACTGTTGATGGTTCGATAGTGGCTGCAAAAGTATTACCGGAGCCATGAGTTAACTATACCTTAAGATGGGTATCATATCCCCTAAAGCGGTGAATATTGATTGGAATGTTTAAATTTTAGTTTGAGTTGCAGGTGTTTGGTGGTTTTATAATATATGGCCGTTATACCGTAGATTGCGTAACGGCATATGAAATAAACACGGAACATGGGTCCTGCAAACCACCCTATCTTACATTAGTTGATCGATTACACCAGCTAGTTCTGCAACATCTTTTTAATTGGCTTTAGGACATAAAGTGTTTGGAATTGCTGATAGTCATCAATAGAGGTCTTGGAGGAAACCAAGCATTTAAATTGTATGCAATCTTCCCGCTCTGATGTATATTGAGGTTTTTTATAAATTAAGCCTTCTACGCTATAAGGAGGCAACACACCATTAGTCGATCTTTTAGCATATCCAGCGAGCATCACGCCAGACTTCTTGGAATACTGGCTTCAGAGCAACCATGAGGTAATTAAATAATCGTGTTGAGTGACTCATTTGCCGGGAATGACATTGTTTGATATTGAACACGGCGTATCATTTACTTTCTCTAATTTCATGTAGATCGTTCTCAAGGTAATCCAGGTCCAGGTAAAAGGTGTCTTTGACCTTCGTTAATGACCACAATGCAACTCCAAAACAAAGTATGCCAACGATGATGGCTGCGACAACCATTGAACTTAGAAAGGTGGTAAAGAAATTAAGGAGCAACATCATAGGAACGACTGCGCCACGGACAAAGTTGGGGACTGTTGTGGAAACGGTCGCCCTAACGTTAGTTCCGAACTGCTCGGTGACCATGGTAATAAATAATGCCCAGTAACCAGAAGAGATACCCATAAATAGAGTGACCACATAAAAGGCGGCCAGCGAGGCGTTTTGCATTAAAAAGAATGCAACGACGCTACCGGCAGAAAGTAATGTAAAGGCAACAGCTGCTTTGACCCGGCTTTGAAGTAGTTGACTGGCAAGACCGCTTAGCGTTCCACCAAGCACTGATCCACCATAACACAGGGCTACCGCAGTACCGGCGTTCACAACACCGTTTATTCTGAATGCTTTTCCAAACTCAGGTGATAACGATATCAATACACCGACGACGAACCAAAGCGGCAGGCCGATCATGATACAGCGGCAATATTTGCGGAGGCGATCCTTATTACCAATGATCATCATGATGTTTCCCCTCTTTACATTAGTCTTAGTTGCCTGAAGGAATAGCGCTGATTCAGCCACACTTATTCTCATCAGCAACAGGGCTATTCCAAGTGCACCACCAACAACGTAAGAGATCCTCCAATCAAAAAGCTTTGCTGTGAAAAAAGCGGCTACAGCGCCGCTGATTCCGACCACAGCAACAAAACAGGTAGCATAACCACGATTTCGGGAAGGCATCAATTCAGCTACCAATGTGACCCCCGCCCCAAGTTCACCTGCTAATCCGAAGCCGGCAATGAAACGACATACAGCATAAGCCTCAGTAGAATGAACGAACCCATTGGCAATATTGGCAAGGGAATAGATCAGGATCGATCCGAATAATACTGTGAGACGTCCTTTTCGATCGCCTAGTATGCCCCACAAGACCCCACCTACCATAAGTCCGGTCATTTGCAAGTTTAATAGATATATCCCTTCTTGCGTGACCGATCCGCTATTTAAACCGAGCGAGCGAAGGCTGGGCACCCTGATGATGCTAAAAAGGAGCAGGTCATATACATCGACGAAATAGCCAAGTGCTGCCGCTAGGATAGCGGCTACTGGCAATTTGTATTTTGATAACTTAGGATTTGAGTGTTGCATTTGTTAATTTTTAGATACGCATTATCGGCTTATCAGGTAAGTGAATGGCTCCGAACTAAATATTATTATCTTCGGGAAGGCATAAGTCGCATTGGCGAAGCTGGAAAATCTTTCAGCCCGTTATACTTGTTGAAGACCTTAAGATGCTTAGCAATTTGATGAGGCAATGTTCTGGGATATTATCGGCTATCGTTATCGGCTACCGGCCTGAATTCAGGAACCACATTCTTAAATGGACGGGTCGATTTAAGGTACCTGAAAATCGCGCTACAATCTTCATCTGACATCACCGCAAAATTCTGCCAGGGCATAAGGGGTGCAAGCATCCGACCTCCATCCAGCCCTTTAAATTTACCGTGACGAAGCGCGTTTTTAAATTGGGGCTCTGACCAGTTCCCAATACCTGTTTCGTCAGACGTGAGGTTTGCGGCAAAGCTGGTTCCCCAAGGCCCCATTGCAAGGGTGCCGCCTTCAGCAAGAACGATCTGGCCTTTTTTTATAGTTCCTGTGGGGAACGGGGGCACTTTTTTATGGGACGGGTATCCGGAGAGCATATTTAACGAATCTATGGCCGGACCATTTGGCCCCATATATTTCGGTGAATGACAGTCATTACATCCAATAATCGTTACAAGATATTCGCCTCTTTTGATCAGTGCGGCACTACTGGTGTCAGAGGAATACTTCCTTGCAGATCGCCGCAAAGGCGAAACTGAGGATCCGGAATAGATATAAAAGAGGATGATCAGCAGTCCGGGTGCAAAGATCAGTAAGTACTTTTTCATTAGACAGATTGGATTAGGTCACAAAGAAAGCTCATGATATGATCGTAAGCTATCACCTAATTCGGTCAAGGGTTGCCCGGAACTGTGGAGTATTTATTCCACCGGTAATGTTGATGATCTAAGCGAAAGTAGGGAGTTGCAGATTATTCAAATCGGCCATATTTTACACAGTATACTAAGATGGTGATGGAGGTAGAGCAGCGGCGAAGCAGTATATATTATTCATGATAAACGACGCCGCTAGCGTCCCAACTTCCATCTGAATAATTTAAGAAAAAAAGCACAATTCAACTGGCCAATAGGTCGACCGATCTGCGACTAAAGAGTGACTCAATCAATAATGGATACCGATTTATGAAAACTTTGAGAATTTTAAAAACAGCTTCCATGTCATTTTATTGCGGCTGGAGAAAACGCACCAAAATGACCCCTATCGGCCTATCCAAAATACTGGTTATTTTTTTCTTGATAGCGTTAGAGTCACCGAGAGGGAAGCAAGATCGAACACTGTGAGCTAATGGATAAAACGCACCAAAATGACCCCTATAGGCCTATCCAAAAAGGTCCCCTTTGCCAGTGGAAAAGCTAATGTTATAAACCACTTAATGTTTTTAAATTTTCAATGAATTGGTTTTAATCATCTCCAGTGTGGGAGGCTTAAAATGAATTTTACTACTTAGTAATTGAACTTCCATTTTTGCATCCACAAAGTGTAGATTAATTAATGTCAACAAGTTGAGGCATATAAGCAATAAATCAGCACCAAACACAAAAACTAGCTTTGCAACGTCATTAAGTCTATAGCAGTTACTAAATACAATGTTTTTTTACTATCTAATTTTTAAAAGGAGTATTCAGCATTTGTCTGAAGGTGCACACTCCTTTCACATACATTTTCTAATCTGCAATATGGGCGAGTAACCCGGTTTTATGGGGATCAACATCAGCCGCCAGCACATGCCTGTCTGGATAATCGCCACCGTTTTGCGCCCGGTATGCGATAGGTGCATCTGTAAACAGATCTTCCAGCCTCTTTTCCCATACTCTTTTTTCATCTTCAACTTGTTCTGGTTTAATAAATGTCGAACTATAGATGACGTGGGTCGGCAGTACCTCCATTCCAGGATAAAATAACGCTCCGTGGGTTAAAGGAAAAAGCAATTGTTCAATAGGCCCATTAATACCCCTTGGACTGTAATCCGCTTGCGGACCGCCTGCGTATACTGACACTAAGGCTCGTTTGCCTTTTAGAATTCCCTCCCCGAAACGAAATTGATTTGTACCGTTCTTATAGCCGTAGGCAAAACCAAAAGCGTAAACTCTTTCTATCCATCCTTTTAAAATAGCCGGCATGCTGTACCACCACAAAGGGAATTGAAAGATGACCGCATCCGCTGCCAGCAACTTTTGCTGTTCAGCCAGCACATCTGTTGTTTGAGTTTGCGTGGCATACGCGTTGCCGGACTCATGGATAAACGAGAGCCGATCTCCATTTACCCTTTGCGGAAAATCATGTTCGTCATAAACAGCCTTCCATTTCATGCCATACAGATCCGACAACATGACCTCGTAACCTAGCTGTTCAAATTTTTCTATGCTCGTACTTACCATCGTCCTGGTAAGCGAAGTGGGCTCAGGATGGGCAAAAACGATCAATACTTTCTTTTTAATGATACCGCCGGAACCGCCCGCAGGTACTGTTTTTTTATCTTTTGAGTTTTGCATGTTCAATTAATTTTATGATCAACAAGAACACAAAACTCCGACAGTAAATGCTGTTAAAAAATCAGCTATATAAAGAAATTTGATTAAAGTAGTTTAACTTTTTCCGGTTTTAGGATTGCGAAGTTGAGATAAATAAACCGGTGTAATACCTAAAAAGGATGCTATTGCATATTGTGGCACCTTCTGCAGAATTTCCGGGTATTGTTTAGAAAAATGAATGTAGCGTTCTTCTGCACTCTTGCTCAAGTTGGACAATATTCGTCTTTGCAGGTAGGCAAATCCGCGTTGGGTGATGATGCGGAAAAAACGTTCAAATTTCGGGACCTCTTCTAACAATTTTTGCTCGTCATCATACGTAATTTGAATTACTGTACTGTTGCTCAAAGCTTCGACAAATAGGGTTGCGGGTGTTTGATAAATAAAACTGTTGAAGTCAGAGATCCACCAATCGTCAATTGCTAAAGCTATGGTATGCTCCTGCCCATCGTTACACATAATGTATGAGCGCAGCGCACCATTTACCACGTAACTCCGGTATTTACAAATAAAATCGGGCTGTACAATAAATTGCTTTTTTTTTATTTTTCTTACCCGGAGTTTTGAAATAAATATTTTTTTCTCATCGTCGGTAAGATCGATATACTTTCCGACGGAGGCAAGAATCTGGTCAAAATCTCCCATCTAACAAAAATAGAAAACAATCGGAAAACAACCGGGGTCTTTTATGTCTGATTATTTTTTAAGTTCAAGATAGGACTTATCATACAACTGCTAACTGACGGGGAATGGTATAAAAACTCTTTTATTTCGATATGCAATTAATGATTGAATCATTGAAAAACTTCGAATTGGTTCCGTTTACCGCCGATACGGATTCGACGAAAAACACCCTGCAGCAAAACAGCACGGAAGATCCGTTACGTATATTTATCGGCGCACCGAAATGGAGCGAAAAGAACTGGAAAGGGATCATCTACCCGGTCAAAGCACCTGCTGATCAGTTCCTGAGCCTCTATAGCCGGCAATTCAATACCGTCGAGTTTGGCGCGACCTTTTATAATGCTTACGATGCGGAAGCGATCAGCCGCTGGACCGCACAGGTAGCCGCCTCACCGGATTTCAGATTCTGCCCGAAATTCCCCCAAAGTATCAGCCATATCTGCCGCTTACTAAATGCGGAGGAGCATACGGCGAGGTTCTACCAGAGCTTAAGCGACTTTGGTGAGCAGCTGGGCCCATTGCTCTTACAGCTGAGCGACAACTTTTCGCCAAAAAGTCTTCCCAATCTCCGGAACTTCTTGGAGGAATTGGACCTCACCGTGAAAGTGAGCGTGGAAATCCGGCATAAGGACTGGTTTGCCGATACCGCTGCCCGGAAAGAGCTATTTGACCTGCTGCGCGGCCTGCATGTCGGTACCGTGATCTCCGATACCACCGGCCGAAGGGACTGTGTGCACATGGAGCTGACGACCGGCGACGCCTTCATCCGTTTCGTCGGCAACAACCTCGACCCCACCGACTACCAGCGCCTCGACAACTGGGTGGAGCGCATTGCCCAATGGGGCGACCAGGGATTGCAAAGCCTCTGGTTTTTCCTGCACCAGAATAATGAGCGCTTTGTGCCCCAGGCCTGTGTGTACTTTATTGAAAAACTGAATACCCGGCTGGGGATAGCAGTTAAAGCGCCGGAACTGATCAGCGGAAAATAAAACCTGACCCAAAGGGCAAATTTGTTAAAACATGGCCTTAATTCATCTAAAGTTCATAGCTTTAGTGTTCACCTACATGACCATGGATCGTTTACAAAAATCAGGATTGATTTACTTATACCTGTTGCCGTTATTGGTCGCGATAATCGGATTTGGCATCGGCCAGGTTAGCTACCTGATCTATATCCCCCTGTGGCTCATCAACACCGGTATCCTGGCGGCAGCCGTCTGGCGACTGATCAGACCTGGTCAGGCTGGCAGAAAGTACAACATCCGGGCTTGGGCCGCTGCCGGTGTGCTCCTGATCATTCCCTGGCTATTATTTTCCATTTTCGCCGGCATGGGACCGCTACCAGCGACAATGGCCGCCTGGCTGGCATACGCTACCGAACAACAGGCCAGGTATAGTATTTTGATTGGCGGAGGCATCATTGCACTTATGGGTTTCGCGCTATTGAAGGCAAAATTGCAGGAACAGGGAGAGCAAACCTTTTCGATGTTAGCATTTGCCGCAATGAGCCTGGCTATCCCTTTGTTTATTATCAATATGGCATTCTGGGGCTATTACCTGACCAGTGTGTTTCGCTATTTGGTTACCCTGCCCACCGGTGAAAAACCAGCTTGGTATCCGCCGGTCAAAGCCCTTTTTTACGTGATCTCCGTTGTCGAAGTAGCGTTGATCTATCTCAGCGCCCTCTTGTTGGCGATCTCGCTGAAACGGGCAGGCGTTTTAAGCCTCCGCGCCTGTCGATGGTACATCGTTTTTGCGCTGACCGGCATCGTTTTGGCCGTACTGCCGCCTTTCCTGCCTGAACCCTTCGGGACCTTAGGTTATCTGGCAGCTATTCCGGCGATCCCCTTTATCATGCCCTACCTGATCGGCGTTCGCCTGTTGGTTTTCAGCCGGATGGCACGAGATTGATCAATCCGACCGATGGTAATGATGGAAAGCTGCTTTACAAAGTTATATAAAACACGTGCTAACAAAAACACCCGAGCCTTTCAAGGCGCGGGTGTACAAACATTATGGCCTCAACTATTTACTGAACGATTTTTTGAGCTGATCGACAGCATAAGCTTGCGCCTCAACCGCCTCCGGTAAGACAGTAGCCATCCCAAAGAACTCATGGGTCACACCGTCAAAGTTTTTCGTATCCACGGTCACGCCAGCCGCTTTTAACTTATCTGCAATCATTTCGCCGTCGCTTTGCAAAGGATCGATCTGCGCGGTGATAATGGTGCTCGACGGCAGGCCTTTCAGGTTGGCCGCTACCAGGTTAATGCGCGGGTCTTTCGCTTCGGCCATCGAGTTCAAATAGTTTTTGACAAACCAGGCCATCATCGGCTTATCCAGCGGTTTGGCAGCCGCATATTTTTGGTAAGATGGCGTATTCATGTCCGGCTGCGCGACCGGGTAAACCGCCAGGATATGAACTGGCAAAGCGACCTTTTTATCGCGTGCCGCTATCGCCGCATTCAAAGCCAGGTTACCACCGGCACTCTCGCCGGCCACAGCGATCTTTTTAACATCACCCTTGATCGCCGCTGCGTTAGCCAGCACCCATTGATAAGCGGCAAAAGCGTCGTTATGGGCAGTCGGAAACTTTTTCTCCGGCGCTAAACGATAGGCTACGGACACGACCACGGCTCCCAGTTTATCGGCCAGCGAACGCGCCGAAGCGTCATAAACATCCAGGTTGGCGATCACGAAACCACCGCCATGGTAATACACTACCACCGGGAATGGCCCGGTGCTTTTCGGGGTGTACATGCGCAGGTGGATGGTGCCGCCAGCTACAGGGATATCCTTACCGGAGGTATCGACATTACTTGGTGGCGCAGCGATCTTGTATTGGGCCATCAGGTCTTTGACCGCATCAGTCGGCGTATGGTTTTTACGGGCCTCAACAGCTGTCAGCTGCGGGATCGGTTTGTCGCCATAGCCGGCCAGTTTCTCCATCACCGCCTGCATTTGCGGGTGGATATCCGGTGCCCAGGCCGGTGTGGCGCCTGTGGGCCTAATGCTATTCAGGGATACCGGATTGCCTGCTTCAACCGCAAGGGTATCAATAGCGGAACTGTCGCCGGCTGATTTGTTGGCATTGGACTGACAGGACGCCAGCGCGACCGTAGCGGCCAGCACTGCGTACATAAATGGTTTCATTTTCATGTTTTTTTTTAAATAGATGTATCCTATTTAACAGTGGGTTAACCTAAAGGTTGCCCCGATCAAACATGAAAAAGAACAACTTAAAGTTGTGTAACTGATAGGGCTACAAAGGGACATCATCGCTATCCTCCCGCAGCCAGGGCTTTTTTTCGTCGTATGCCTGAATAGCCTCGGCGATCTTCTCCTGTTCTACTTCGTTCAGGTATCTGCCGACGTATACCCATTCATGTTTATTGTCCTGGTGCATCGCGATCTCCCCCGCCGGGATAATGTCCATGGGTTCATCATCGTCTGCGGAATCCCCTTCCGGGTGATAAGGACTAGCCGTGAGTATATATACGCCGTTGAAAATCGTCTGCCCGTCTTCCTCAGAAGAAACCGGGTCGATGTCCATCTATTCAGAGGTACCATCCTCTTTTTGCAGGATAACCGGGGTGGTGCTGATCATAACGTTATTATTTGTTAATAAAGACAAGCAGCGACAACGTTTGTTTTTTTCTGGTAGCGAATCTGATCAAACGCCCATTAAATATATCCTGAAAATACCTTAATTTTAACCGTGCAAATAAGACCGCTAATTATCGCTTTCATGATCATGTGTCAGGCCGCAGAAGGTCAATCCCTGAAAACCGGCTACGATTCCCTTGTTAATTTCCTGAAAGCAAAGGATGACTTCAATGGTCATATCCTGGTTGCCGATAAAGGTAAGATCGTTTACCAAAGATCCCTGGGCTATGCTGATATTGAGCATAAACGCCCGCTGAACAACAACACACTGTTCAATCTGGCTTCCTTGTCCAAGCAATTTACCGCCACCGCCATTATGATACTGGTAGAACAGCACAAACTGAGTCTGGATTCCAGGCTCGATAGTTGCCTGAACGAACTGTCTTTTTATAAAAATATACGCATCAAAGACCTCCTTACGCATACCTCCGGCCTGCCGGATTACGAGGAGCGGTTTGCAGCGCATTGGGACAGGTCCCATGTCGCGCAGAATCAAGACGTGATCGCATTGCTGGCCCGCTACCAGCCTGCCGTTCATTTTGCGGCCGGTGAAAACTGGGCGTATTCCAACACCGCCTATGTCCTGCTGGCTTCGATCATTGAAAGAGTGTCGGGCATAAGCTATGCTGAATTTTTAAAGCGGCATATCTTCCGTCCGCTGCACATGCGCCGGAGCCGGGTTTTTGTGACGCGGATAACGCATCACGAACTATTAGCCAACAGCGCGCTGGGTTATGTGATGGATCGAAAAACCCGCAAGGCCGTATCACAGGACGCAGTCGAAGACCGGCAGTATGTCAAATACCTGGACGGCATTGCCGGCGATGGTGGCGTTTATTCGACAGCAGCCGATCTCCTGCAATGGGACCGGGCTTTGTACACCACGAAATTGATCAGCAGCCATTCCCTGAGCCAGATGTTTACGCCGGTCAAACTCAACAACGGCAACAGCGCCGGCTATGGTTTTGGCTGGGGCATCGTTACCGGTGATACGACCACCGGAAAATGCGTGGCGCATAATGGTTCCTGGGGCGGATATGACACGCATATCGCCCGTTTTATCGATCGCGACAAAACACTCATTGTCTTGCGAAATGTCCAAAACCATAATCGTGCTTCCGGCGTGTACGAAGCTTATAACGCCATCTTATTTAGGCAGGCCTGGCAACTTCCGACCATTACGCCACCATAAAAGGCACGCCATTTGCTTGGTGAAGATTATGCGCTCAGAAGATTTCAACAACCTGGATTATACCTATAAGACCGAAACGGTATTAAAGGCGACCTTTTTGGCCGAACGGTTCACCGACCGGGCGTACGTCAGGTTGTACAGTCTGGACCGGACCTACATCGAAGTGTTCTTCGATTGCCGGTCATACCTGATCATTCATTTCCGGGCCTTTGAACATACGCTGTTCTTATTGCCTTACCTGGAAAACATTCACGTGACGATTTAAATAAGGAGGAACGATGCCCTGGTACGATGGAGAATACCCGCCAAGCTACAAGAACCAACCGAAACATATCCGCGAAAAAGCCACGGAGATCGCGAATGAAGTGCTGAAAACAACCGGTAATGAAGGTGAAGCCATCGCTACCGGGCTCAAACAGGCACGCGTCCATTTCGAGCACCACCCCGAAGAAGTGCCGGAAAATAAACCCCAATAAATTCCGTCATTCCCTGTGATAGCTGATGTGGTCCGGTATCCAGGCAGCCATGTCCCGGGGTAAAACAAAAGGACCGACTGCCTGAAAGATTGTCTTCACCGGCCAGCCATAAGGGCTGCCTACTTTGACCCAATGGTCCATCAATGGCAGCTGTGCCGGCGTCAAAGGAATATCTTTATTGATCTTTTTACCGCGCCAGTGTGGGCTAAGTTGCTCCAGTTCGTCCGGTGTCAGATAGACCAGGTATGCCGGTTTGCTCCATTTAAAATCGACCAGGACATTCGTCAGCAGCCAGGCGCCGTTCATCCTGATCCAGATCCTTTCTTCACGGAGATCGAGCTTTTCATAGGCTGCGATATTCGGTTTCTTTTATAGATAGCGGGCCACAAGATGGTCGCTTAGCCGGGCCACCGTCGCGCCCCCATCCAGCGAAACCATGCCCTCGTCCTCCTGACGGGTGACCAGTTTGTCCGGCGGATGCAGGGACATTTGATTGTTCAGATAAACATCCAATTTGACCTCGGCAGTTTTCAACGCGGGATAAAAATAGCTATCGGCATTCCCGGCTGAATGCGGCAATCTTCCGCTAAAAATGCGGACGATTCCAGCAAGGTAATCCCATGTATGGCGGCCAAATCCGCCGTTTTCTTTTTGAACTGGTGCGTGTGAAGAAGGTAAGCCCGCGCGAGGTCCATTTTGCGCATCTGTTCAGCCAGGCGGCAGATGCAATCCGCGTCCAACTTTTCCTCATCGTCCAGCTTCAGAAACAAGTAGGCTACAGGAAAGCCCAGCAACCCGCCTTCGACCAGCCAACCAGCCGTCTGGGAACGAACCCGGAAACCCGGAAATAATAGAGATAACCTGTCTTCCATCATCGCAGGCAAAATAGCGTAAAAGCCAAACAATTCAAATAGTTATGGCGGCAATTGGTATGGCTATTGTACCTTCGTTCACTATGTGGAAAGAAATCGATTATTCCTTGGCGACCGAACAGGGCATCCGTCACCTGGTGCTGCAATCCAATTACGAACAGGTGGAACGCGGCCTGATCGACCATGGTGATTATTCTGTTTGGGAAGACCTGACGCCTTTTGATACGATGAGCGACGACGAAGTGGACGCGCACTTTGAAAAGGCGGGACACTGGGACGCCGAACCATATATCGATACACACGGGGTATACCTGGGCATGCTGCACGTCGACCTGTCCAACCCGCAGATCTTTACCTGGGACGGTAAGCCGGAAGACCTGAACCTTGCGCAGCAGGCGCAGCTGGTGGAATACCTCACTAACGCTGAATTCGAGCCCGAGCTTACCTTTGAAGAAGACGAAGCGGGCGAAGACGTTTTTGCGACGATCCCTTTCGAAGGTAAAGAAGGCCTGCAGGTTGATGGAAGTATCATGGTGATCGAAACGTTTAAATCCAAGGTCATTCGTGTCCGGCTCGTACCGCAACAAAGCGGGTATCAAATTTACTTCGATGACGAACCGGTTGGCTTACTCTTACCGGCCGCTAACGGCAGCTGGAAAACCCAACATGCCTTGTTTCAGGACGATAATTTGGTCGCGAGGCTGGGCATGGTTATTTGATCAAATATGTATTCGACCAGCTATTTTTTATTAAACGACCAGGAGCGCGATGTCATCGTTCATGCGGAAACCGGTGTCAAAGTCAATGTATTTGGCCTGGAAGTCGATCAATTCCAGCCAACCAGGGGCGAGCTGCATATCTTTGGAGATGATCATGGCGAGTGGCTGGCCTTTGAGACCGAAGGCTGGAACGGTGAACATTTCGAGGTCATTCAGCAAGCCGTGCTTTGGTATGCGCGTTACCTCGATTACCCACAAATGTCCATTCAAACCGAAGACCCGAGACCGGAGTTTCGTTTACGCAAACATCCGGATAGGTGAATTTCGAGATAGCAGGCAACAGCAATTTTGAAATATCCGCAAGTTCTGAAAAAACCAGGATGTCCCGTCGCTACACAGTATTCACAACGGTTTTAAATATACTTAGCCTAAATATTCCGATGGATTCAACGGCCCTGCTGTGAATTTGTATCCGTTGCTTTTAATGAACATGGAAACAACTCCCGACACGGTTTCATGGGCATAGAAGGTAACAGTTTTTGCTCGGAAAAATTCAATATCTCGGCGATCTCCACCAGGCGATTATAGGTAAGCCGGGTATAACCCAGCTCTATTTTGCTATAGGCATTCTGGGATATGTTGAGTTTTAGGGCCATATAATCCTGTGAATAGTTCCGCAACAAACGCGCTTCACGGATATTGTCAGCCACTTTTTTTAATTTTACGTTTATGTCCAAGTCAAAGATATTTATTAATGACTAAGACACAGGTTTATTGACAGAAAGTTTCACCGGTTGTGCAGCAAATAAGTTGATTTCCCGAAGTGCATCCCCGCTGTCTGTATTATACTACACCTTTCCTGAATAACATTGGACCGGGACGGCCGAAAAATAAACGGCATGGTATTTAGCAGGTATAAGTTATTGAATTCTATAAGCAATGAGAGCCCAACAAAAAACAACCGTCCTGTATGTACCGGGGAGGTGAAAATGTACGAGGCATGGCACGACGATGATCAGTGCTGAAAAAAGTGCCGCCAACCCGGTCACCAGCCATTTTTTTCGCAGTTTTTGGGTACGGAAGGTGCGTACCAGGCGCAGCATCGCATGGGAATCCGGCAGGGCGCCGGTATCGGCGGTTCGCCAAAGGGTACGGAGTTGATTAAATTCGTTCATACAGCTTCAATTGTATTGCCAGTTTTTCTTTGATCCGGTGGATCTTCACCCGTATATTGACCGGACTCATTCCGACCACCTCCGCGATCTCCGCCTGCGGCAGTCCTTCCAGTTCTAGTGAAATAATGATACGGTCCGTTTCAGGAAGGGTTGCGATCGCCTGGTACAGCCAGCGCTGCTTTTCCTCCGGTGACTCCTCCGGTACCTCCGCCAGGTGCAGCGGCATGTCCCCGGGGGGCATACGGCGGGCGACCTCCAGCGCGCGCAGGCAGTGGTTGGTTGCGATCCGGAAGATCCAGCTACCCAGCTGCGCTTCCTTCCGGAAACCAGCCAAATTCTTCCAGACCGAGATAAAAGTCTCCTGCACCAGGCCCTCGCCTGCTCCGTATCATTGGTATAGCCCAGGCAAACCCGGTAAAACTGGGGCGCATCCTGCTGATAGATAGGTTCGAACTCGGACATGGAAAAGGATAAATATGGATCAAATTTGCGGGATTAGATACGGGTTTTAATCAAATGTTACAAAACTGCAGGGTGCGGGTATTTAAATCCTGCTTCCTTAAAGACCCGGCTATCCTCCAACCTGGCGGTGTAAGCCAAACTTACGGTCACACCCGATGGTTTTAAGGGCAGGCGATCTGAAAACGGAGAAAGACGGGGAGGCGTACCCGGTATAGCGTGCACCTCCCCGTCTGGCATACTTTTAGCTGTAGCAAAATAACAGTTACAGATCATGAAAGTAGTTTTTAAACAACCGGTCAGACATGCGTCATGCAGGATCGTTCAGTTGGCCCCTTTTTCTTTTAAGCCGTCCCTGCGGGATATTTATTATACCAAAAAAAGAATGGAGGAAAGGCTGAAGGGAAACTGGCAGCAGTAAATGCCAGCCCGGGAGACGGTATTACCATGATATCATGTGTCGGGCTACACCAAAGGTATTTCCGGCAACAGCAAACTGGTCCCGGCCAGGCTCAAAATACTTTGGGGATTTAACGCCAAAAGTCTCTTTTGCGTTGATGAATCATAACATTAATCCTAAAGAAAGAAAGTATCTTCTCCAGAACCGCTTAGAAACTGGAAAATAAAAATCCGTATTTTGGTCGCGCCTGATCAGTCAGGTTTAATTAAAATCGGGTATATACTGTGTGGCGGGTACACCCTTTTTTATGCCTTGTAGTGACCGGAAAAATCGAACGGGTTGACCACCGCATCGAGGTAGGCCAGCAAAATAAAGCCAGGGACATTGACAAAGACAAGGAAATCGTCAATCCCTTCCGCCATGCGTGCCGGTTCCCTGCGGAGGTCGAACAAGGCATCGTGATCCATTAACCAGCCGGCCGGCCAGGCCCGCTGTGTCAGCGGTGTCAGCACGATACTGCGCCTGACCTTTTCCCGGTCAGGAGGATAGGTCTTGCAAAGGCAATACCGGTAGCCCTGCCTGATCAGAAAATCGAGTAAGTCAGGTGTTAATAAAATGCGCATGGATAACAAGCCCTTTGTATTTACGTAGCCATATAACTGTAAACCAAATCATTGACCACAAGTTTGCGCTGCATAGCATTTTTTTAGCAGACAGGGGCACCGGGATGCGGCAAATTTGAAAACGGTTAAGATGATCGCCAGATCTTGAAACAATGCTCATAGCTACCGTCCCGGTCTTTGATGATCAGCGACAGGTTTTCCTTGCGGATTGGGAAATGTTGGTCAACGGCCCGGTAGATCTGCTGGAGCAGATGGCCCAGCCGGTTTTCCACCTCAAAGCGGGAGATAGCGACAATGATCTGATTGGCAACCGCCGTCACCGAAGCATCCGTGATCAGATCAGTTTTGGTCAGCCGGGCGACAGCCGCACCGAGATCGGCGATTTGGGAAAGTTCAAGTGGGTTCATTTTCAGTTCAGTTAAGCATACAAACAAACAAACCGGCCAGGGCCTTTCGGCGCTGCTGCACAAATATGAAATACCTTCCATTATTCCTGCAAGTTTTACAGCATCTTTTCCAAAGGCTCTTATTACCTTAATATTATTTTTATTGGCAGATCTCATGCTGATGGATCACCGGCTGCAGGTTTGCCGGGGTGCGCCTATTTGTCGTGTGCTCAAGGATAACCCTGCCATATCCGGTGGTGATGATGTCGGCGACCATGGGGCTAAACGAAACAGCCGGCGCAGACGCCGTGCTGCCCAAAGCCTTTGACCTGGCGGAATTGCTGGCGATTGTTTCCGGCTATACCAGAATCGACGCGCATTTTTTTTTGCAACATTCCTAAAAGTTGTATAAATTTACTTTTGCGAACTTTCCCCTGAGAACCAATCATCCTAAATGAAATAACAATGCCAGTGGTTTTTGTGCAATTGTGCGACCCGGAGATCCTCCATGTCGTGCAGATGATCCTTAACCTGGACGGGCTGGACGTGCATACCTTCACGGCGCCCGGTCCTGCTTTGATCCGGGCCGCCGCTATGCGGAAACCTGACCTGCTGATCCTGGATCATCAGCTGGATGGCGCCGCCTGCCTGGAAACTTTTTTGGAGATCAGTTCGCAAATGCCCGGTTTGCCGGTGGTCGTCGCCGGTTGCTCTTCGCTGGTTTCGGCATTTTGCCAACAACATGGTTTTTGCGATTTTATTGAAATGCCTTTTGACCTGCTGGTATTTTACGAAACGGTCATGCGATGTCTGCCGGAAGGCATCCGCCCGGCACACCCGCTGCTCCGCTGAACACGATTCCGGGTAAGGCTCGCTACCCTGGTGTGAAGATCCCCTTGTCCCGTTCAGGGTAGCACCGGCTCGATAAACACGTGGCGGTAATGCGGGTAGGCCTGCTGTACCTGTTCCCGGAGCCGCCGGATGATCCCTGCGATCTCCCTGGCCTGTAAAGCCGGCTCGAAGACAACATCGGCCTGTAACAGGACCTCTTCCGGCCCCAAATACATGGACCGTTGCCGGATGGTTTTTTGCACGCCCGCCTGTTGCTCCATCAGCGCTTTAACCTCGGCGAGTTCATCGGCGGCCACAGTTTCCCCCATCAGGAGGCTCCGGCTTTCCCGCACGAGCAGTACCGCGACGGCCGTCAGCAGCAGACCGATCAGGATCGATGCGATACCGTCAATGAGGGGGTTTTGCAGCAGCTGGCTAAGCAAAATACCTGCGAATGCGATGCTGATGCCGATCACGTCCGCCAGGTCCTCGAACAGCACGACGAAGGTTGCCGGGTCTTTACTGTTTTTTACCGCCCGCCAGAAAGGTGTCCGGCCGCGCTGTTTATTAAAAGCACGTAAGGCCGTAATGAGTGAAATACCGTCAAAAACAAACGCGATACCTAATACCACGTAATTCCAGACCGGCTTGCGGATCGTTTCCGGATGCTGCAGGTGCAGGATACCTTCATAAACCGACATCCCGCCGCCCAGGGCAAAAAACAGCAGCGAAACGATAAATGCCCAGAAATATAACTCTTTGCCATAGCCGAAAGGCCGCTGGTCATCGGGCGGTCTTTTGCTCCGGTTCAGTCCCAGCAAAAGGAGCACCTCGTTGCTGGTATCCACCAGCGAATGAATACCCTCAGATGCCATCGCCGAACTACCGTTAAAAGCAGCGGCGGTCAGCTTGGTCGCGGCAATGAGCAGGTTAGCGGCAAAGGCCGTATAGATCGGTGTTTTCGAGACAGGCATATGCTGTAAAGCAGCAAAGGTCCCCCTTTGTTTGCCCGCTTATTCCGCCGGTTCCCATAACTGGATCTTATTGCCTTCCGGGTCGAGGATATGCACGAATTTGCCGTAATCAAATGTTTCCACCTGGTCGACAATGGTCACGTTTTCCTTTTTCAACTGCATAACGAGTGCTTCCAGGTTCTCCACGCGGTAATTGATCATAAAATCTTTGGCCGAGGGTGCAAAGTATTTCGTGTCTTCCGGGAAGGGATTCCACTGCGTCAGTCCTTTTTTGGTACTATCTTCGGCATCCCGCCAGGCAAAGGCGGTCCCATACGGGCTGGTATCAAAGCCCAGGTGCTCGTTATACCATTGGTTGATGGCTTTAGGATCTTTGCATTTAAAGAAGATCCCGCCGATTCCGGTTACTTTTTTCATAGGTTCTTTTTCGTTTTTATCTACACTGGTTTTGACCGCGTAACCCGCCAGGAAAGACGCGGCGATCAATGTCAGGGTCAGGGCATACTTTTTCATATTGATAAGGACTATCGTGTTAACGCTTTGACCGGGATCATGATGTCCAGTTCAAAATGCGCCCAGTCACCGATATGTTCCTTATCCAGGAACACTTCGATACCGGGCTGCAGGTCGCATTCATAGGCACTGTTGATCAGCCAGCGGTCGAACAGGTAATTGAATGCCTGACCGACCAGGATCAGATCACCGGATACCCGGGTCACGGCGTACTTACAGGCGGGCAGGCGCATCGTCTCCACCGGCGCATCTTTGCTCACCCTGAAACCCGCCGGCAAGGTGATACAGGCTTCGTAGCGGTATTTAGCTTTCGGCGTGACCTCCGGATCATCCGGTGACATGCCAAAGATGGTTTCATCCTCCAATAACTGCATCTCCCCGGCCCAGGTGGTCAGTTGTTCAAACGCCTGCAGGACGACACCTTCGCGGAAAGCGTC
This sequence comes from Mucilaginibacter gynuensis, assembly GCF_039541195.1. Classification (NCBI taxonomy): domain Bacteria; kingdom Pseudomonadati; phylum Bacteroidota; class Sphingobacteriia; order Sphingobacteriales; family Sphingobacteriaceae; genus Mucilaginibacter; species Mucilaginibacter gynuensis. Next base: position 85,789 of record NZ_BAABFT010000007.1, on the reverse strand, counting down.
CGTTACGCGGATATAAGCGATCTGCCTTTCGGGCAGCTGCCTGATCGTGACCGAAAATTCCTGCTCACAATGATAGGCGTCTACCGGGAATAAGTCTTTGCCGATCTTGCTGTTTTTGATTTCCGAACCTTTCCGGTATGCCCCTGGTGAGACCCCGAAATATTGGCTAAACAGGCGGGTCAGCGTGGAGGCCGAGGAAAAGCCGCAGGCCAGGGCGATATCGCTGATCCGGGTATGGGAGAAGCGCAGCAGCCGGGCGGCTTTTTCGCAGCGATCCCGGTTGCTGAACGCTTTGACGGTTTCACCGGTCACGGCGCGGAAGACCCGGTGGAAATGATACGGAGAATAACAGGCCACCTCTGCCAGCTGCTCCAGGGATATGGTATCCCGGGTATGCGTGCGGATATAATCGATCACCCGGTCGATCCGGGCGCGGTAGTGCTCACTGGCTTTTTGCATGATCCATGACCGTCATCAGGTATGCTGCCAAAATAAGGTTTTCCGGTCAATATTCCTTAGCCTTCTGCCGGCGGGGGTCCCCTGAACGCGTCCAGCTTGTCGATCCGCTCCAGTTTTACGGGTTTACCGGTTTTGGCCGATTCGTAGATCGCTTCCAGCACCTTATGGTCCTGCAAGCCCTCCTCCCCCGGCGTAAACGGTACTTTATCATCCATGATGCAGGTCGAAAAATGATCGATCTCCAGCGCGAACTGGTTACTGCCCCCATTGCTGGGCTCCATTTTAACCTCCATACCGTCTTGTACCTGTGAAGCTTCCATCTTCAGCCCTTCATAACTGAATGCCGGGTCCAGGCCGAACCAGCCGCCGTTATCGGCATAGCAGCGGTAATGTTTGGCGTCGTGCACGCCATAGCTGCAGACATTATTGGCCACCGTGCCGCTGGGGAAAAACAGCTGGAACATCACGGTTTCCTCCACTTCTTTAAAGCGTTCGTCCCCCGGCGTGGAAAAGATACTGGCCAGCACGGTATGCGGCTCCTCCCCTGTCAGGAAGCGGTTGGTATTGCTGCAGTACAAACCGATGTCGGGCAGCGAGCCACCGCCCGCGAGTTTTTTATTCAGCCGCCATTGCCCGTAAGGCCCGGAATTCTGCACATTGACGCTGTCGATCAGTTTCACCTTGCCAAAACGCTTTTCCCGAGTCCATTTCATGGCCAGCCGGTTATGCGGCTCATATTGGATACGGTAAGCGATCATCAGTTTTTTTCCGGCCTTTTTACAGGCGTCGATCATCTCCTGCGCCTCAGCAGAAGAATTCGCCATGGGTTTTTCACAGAGCACATGTTTTCCGGCCTTCGCCGCGCGGATGGTGAATTCTTTGTGCATGCTGTTCGGCAGGACAATATACACGGCGTCAATCTCCGGGTTATTCCTGATCTCGTCGTAGTTCTGGTAATTGTAGATGTTCTTTGGGTCTATCCCATATTGGGCGGCTACTTTTTTAGCCTTCGCCGCATCGCCGCTGACCAGCGCAACGGGTTTGGAATAATTACACTCGGCAAAGCCAGGGAGCAGTTGTTGCAGGGTAAGATTACCCAAGCCCACCAAGGCATAGCCGATGCGTTTCGACGGCGGCGAGATCGCCGGCCATTTATCCTGCTTTTCGCTGGCCGCATGGATCGGCGGCAGTTCCACCTTGATCGCGTCGGCCGTACGCTTAGTGTCCGAGGAGGCAGAAGTTTGCGCCTTTGCCCCCGCTGCAGGTAAAGCCCCGATAACGCCGGTGGCTATCATGGTCTTACCGGCTGTTTCAATAAAACTGCGCCGGCTATAGCCAGAAAGGGATTGTTCTGTTGTGTTCATAATTTCCTTGTTATAAGTGGTGCTGTCATGGGCGGCTATTTGGTATAATCATGACCCCAGTTTCTTAAGGAATAATCCCAGTTGGAATCTTTCGGATGCCCGGGCTTTTGGACCAGGTGGCTTTTCACATACCCATGAACTTTTCGCATATGTTCATAATCCGCCGCGGTGAGTTCATCTTTCTTTTTATGCAATATCCGGGTGATGTGCTCACCGGATTTATGACCGATCGACTCCCCGTCACCGCTATCCCAGCCGACCGATTTCGCTTCTGCTGTTTTCAGCCATTTTTCCAGTTCGGTAGCGGTCATGTTCACCACCTGTTTAAATTCCTGGTAAATTATTTCCTGTTCCTGCTTATCCATCTAAAAATTATTACGGCTAAAAAAGTCCGCTTAACTTGTGTAAGCGGCCCTATCCTCCTGCCTTTCATTTATACTTTTGCCGCGTCACGCAGCGCTTTGATCTGGTCATGCGCTGCATTGATCTCCGACGCCTGATTGCGAATTATCGCTAAAGTTTCGACCGGTAATCCACCGTCAGTCAATGCATCCTGGTAAGCTTTTTTGATCGCATCTTCACCGCGTTCTGCTTCCGACAGGATACTCGCACGATCGCTGCCGCCAAATAGCGCCTTCACGTCGATCCAGGCACGGTGCAGCGTACCGCCAACACTGTTGCCGGTTTCTACCTCTTCAGGAGAGCCGACGATGGCGGCCAATTCCTGGCCATTCTTGCGGCTTTGTTCCGCATAGCCCTGAAAAATCGCTTTCAGGTCGATGTTCTCGTCCCTGATATCGGCGATCGCTTTTTCAAAACCCGCTACGCGGTCATTATTAATTTCGATCAGGTCGTTCAGTACGCCTGTTGCATTTGCTATAGTTGCCATGTTATTTTTTGTTTTTAATGATAGGCTGAACGTATACCTAATACCGTGCCAGATGAAGATTAATTTAAAATCTTAACCTAAAATTAATGGAACAAGGTTTGCTGTAAAACGGTAACACCAATCCTAAATGACCATGGCCGCTAAAAAGAAAAAAGATCCATGCTGGACAGGCTACAAAAAAGAAGGTACCAAGAAGAAAAGACGGCAAAACCGTCCCCAATTGCGTAAAAAATTCTGGTAAAAAAGACTAAAAGTTCATCACCAGCTATTAACTACTTCAACATTCATCTTATGAAAAAATCAACCTCTATTATCCTGGCCACTGTGCTGAGTTTCGGCACGATGTCGGGCATGGCGCAAACCAGTGGCGGACAGCACCGGAAAACTAAAAAACATTCCAGCGAAAATACGCTGCGCGACACCAGTGGTTCCAGTGCCGCAGATACCAGCGGCAGTAAGAAACACCCCGGGGGCAAACGTAGACACGCCATAACCGGCACCAAGGCGGATTCGACCGGGAAAATCCGACAATAATCCATTATTCAAAACAGATAGGCTGTATGAGACTGCTGCTATGCATTAAACCATCATACGGTGTAAGTTTCTACGATCCGGCTTTTACTTCTAAAATCCGATCATGACCAATTATAACGACGTACTGATTCAAGCTGCCCGTAAAGGCGAAACTGCCATTATCAAGGTACTGTTACAACAACAACCTAAAACTTTTAGGAGAGTGATTTCGTAAATCGATCAGGCGAATATGAAAACAGATAAAAATGAAAGGGCGTATTTGATTTAAAGTACGCCCTTTTTTATTCACCAACCCGGTCATTCAATTTATGCGTGGTGATCAGCAAATAGCCCGGGCCTGCTCCCTCATCCGCTACCGGCACCACATCCAGCTGCCACCAGCACTCCTCCCAGATTTGATCCTGCACAACAGGGATATTATAATGAAATGGAAGCGTCGTGAAGGCGTCGTTGGTTTCCATCGCCTGGAGCAGCGCCTCCAGTAAAACCCCTTCACCTCCCCCGGCCCTTTCCGGATCAAACGCTTCCCATAAGGTCCAGCCCAATATATTACGATGGTGCGTATTCGTTGCCTGCTGATAAGCTTCATTGTAGGCCACGATAGTAAAATGTGGCGCATCTGCGCGCAGGAGGATCATCGGCTGCGTTGTTTCAGCCATCAGGTGGATCAGGTGGAAAGGGAGCATATCTGGTACAAAATAATCACGTTATCAGGTCCTGTCGATTTCCGTTACCCCCGTCGTGTAGGTAAAACTCCCGCCAGATGATTTATGCTTGGTCACGCTGCCCTTAGTAACGAGTTGCCTCAGGCGATTATAAACGGTCGTGATGCTTATCGGAATTTTTTGTTCCTGCAAATGAAACAAGATATCCTCTGCACTCAAAGGTTCAGCTGAAAGCCTGATGACTGCAATCATCGAGGCATTCAATCTTTCAGATTTATCTTCCCGGATGGTTTTTCGGGACGAAGCGGAATGGTGAAATATACCGTTGTCGAGCATATGCTTTAAGAACTTTCATTGGTGCAACTACTATAGTTACAAAAATATAGGCCCTTGTGTTTGCCGGCTGTATTTAATCCAGGAACAAATGGGTTGTCCGGTGAAGCTATTCCTTGTTGTCTTTGGCGGCCGACAGGCATTTCTTCAGCAGATCCGTTACCTCTTTCGGGCAGATCCTGCTGCTCATTTTTAACCATAGATTAAAAGTATCGACCGCTACACATTTCATGACGATAACAATAGCTGGCCTGTCAACGGCCAGACGGGTATTTAGAATACCTGATATCACGAGGTAAAAATCCGCTTTGTCGACATCGGCAATCACTAATTGCATGGTATTTGATGTGATGAAAACCAAAAAATGGCACTGTAAACGACCGGGCAACGGCTATTATTGGTGTGTGAGTCTTTTATTATCGCAGATACATCATCAAAAGGGGTAAAATCCATACTCCCTTCAGGAATATTATTTATTTTACGGCACTGATCAATTAGACAACATGTGGAGAGGCTACAACATTGTGCACCACGCCCGCGACCCCAACTAATGCACCCATTGACCAGACCTTTTTGCCGCTGCGGCGTCAAACGGCACGATGCTGAATACGTAGCAGGTCACTGCTGATGAAAAACGTAATGTTTTGGCTGCCCTTAAGACGGTATTATTACCTGAAATGAGATGCATATCTTGACAATCAATCATCAGTCTGCGAAACGACAGTTACCGCTTTCCAGATCTGACGAATACCCGTAGCGTTTCTACGACACCGCTGTTGCATTTGCCGGCAATTCACTTCCATGATTTGATCGAAAATGCGGGACGCTACCGCAGCCTGCGCCGTTCATCAAAAAATAAAAGGACTGCCGCAGAATATTTCCATCCGGGCTATATTGCATGTTGAAACTATCGGCATATTTTACTTCTAATTGATTTATTTAACCCAGGTATTATTGTACTTTTGCGTCATTTGATTGACGCTATGCCCAAAACGATATTAATTGCCGAGGATGATAATGACATCCTGGATATTATGACTTTTCTGTTCAACGATGAAAATTACCGCGTAATCAAATCATCCGGAAACGATACGATTGCACAGGCGCTGATTTATCTTCCGGACCTGATCATCCTGGATCACCGCTTGGGTTCCTGCTGGGGTGCCGATCTTTGCCGCGAACTGAAAATGGATGAGCGAACCCGGCACATTCCCGTAATAATCATGTCGGCGACCATGCACCTGGAAGAAACGGGCCAGTCGGCAGGTGCAGATGCGATCCTGGCAAAACCGTTCGATATGACCGAAGTTCTGGCGCTGGTCAAAACCCAGCTGCAATCAATGCGTTGATGCTTCCGTTATGTAATCAACCGGAGAACCTACACAACGTTTTGATATGAATACGAAAAGAAGAACTATACTTCTTTACTTGAGCTAGTTTTCCATGGGAAATGGCATAATCATCAAGTTAAGTGTGCCTTATCGCTAAATTCTGCTTAGCTGATATGAATACCGTCTCAACCAGGGTTTGCCGCCGCTGGTCGAGGGTAACAGCTATTTTGACAATTTAAATTATCTTGTCGGATGACGGCCATCTGGATTGTTTATATCTTTTACTGATTTTAATCAGACTTATTTGCTTTTTCCTGCTGCATTTGAAATTAATTTCCTTTTGCGATGTCAGCTGCTGAAAGTTGGTGGATCTCCACTGCACTCTTGCCCGCCACATTTAAAGCTGGACAACTCATTCATTTCGCATTAGTTGAATCACCTGTGTCTGAACTACAGAATTGTATTTTGATGGCATCAAACGGACTTCTGCCTTTCCAAGCTGTTTTTATGATCCGGTCCGTATCAAGGGCGTTAAAGTAAATGACCTTATTCGTATAGTTGGCATGCGCTCCACTGTCAGGTTTTTAATTTCTACCCTGCTGCCAATTCTTTTCTTCTCACAGTGTTCCAGATGAAAATTCTCCAGCTTTTGCAGCAGGTATTGCTAAGTAAACTTTTCGGCAACTGTGAGCCTGCCGGTGATGATCTTCCGGTGCGCTTCCAGGCCACGGCATGGGCAGGGGCTTTAGCGTCTACTAATTTTTTAAGCACATCATAAATGCGCCGACGTTTGCCGGGATCTTCCGTACCATTATGATTTTATGCAGCAATTATTTCCTGCACGCGGTTAACCAACAGGTCCAAGTCGAACGGTTTTGCCATAAAGAAATCGGCGCCCGCTTCATTGGCTATTTTCTCTCCTTCACGGCTTGCAGATATCACGATCACCGGCAGGCTTTGTGTTTCCGGGTTTTTCCGCAAAGTCCGCAGAACTTGATCACCAGACAATACAGGCATCCAAAGATCAAGCAGGATGAGGTCAGGCTGTTGCTTTTCGATCGTCTCATAAATTTGCAGGCTATTTTTGACCGGAATGATTCGGTAACCTGTTTCTTCTAATATCAGCTCCAATATATCCAGGATCCCCTCATCATCATCGCAGATCAAAATCGTTTTATTGCTCATCTGGCTTCCTTTCATCCAAAGGTAGGGTAAAGCTAAATGTTGAACCCTGGCCCGGTTCACTTTCCACCCAAAGCGTCCCGCCATGATTTTTGATGATCTGGTCGCAGACGTAAAGTCCGATACCCATTCCAGGAAAACGCTGCTGTATCTCCCCGACCCGATAGAAGCGATCAAAGATCTTTTTCTGCTCCTCTATTTTTATCCCCATACCTTTATCTGACACGGATACTTTCAAAAAGTTGCTGACCCGAGATAAATAAACTTCCACCTCCCCGGATTCCGGCGCATATTTGATCGCATTCGATAACAAATTATTGATGACCTGGACAATATGTGATTCGTCACCTGTATAACTGTTCGTGGCCTTGCCACGTACGATGACCCGGTGCGTTTTCGTAGCGCTTTGAATATTGTCGACCGCTTCGTGTATAGCCCTGTCGAAATCAAAAGTCTCCTTGTGCAGTTCGATGTTACCGGTCTGTATCTTTGACATGTCCAAAAGCTCAGCGATCAAAGAATTCAAACGCTCGACATACACGCCGGTTTTCCGCAGGATATCTTTGAATTTATCGCCGACCGTATCGGGTAGTAAGCGCTGCATGACCTGGACGTATCCTTTTATCGTCGTCAGCGGTGTTTTTAATTCATGACTTGCGATAGACAGGAAATCATCCTTCCGCCTTTCAATTTCGCGCCTGTCCGTGATGTCTTCAATCGCGATCAATATGCGGTCTTTATATTGCCCTTCAAGTTCTATGCGGTGGGCATTCAACAACATTAATTTCTTGCCAATATGCGGGAAGTCATGTTCTACCTCAAACTCCTCCACCGGGTTATTAGTCGGCAAAATATTTTCCAGTAATTCTTTAAGTTTGGGAATATCCCATTGACCGTTCCCTAATTCATAAAGCAGCTTACCCTCGGTTTCCTCCTTGGTTACCTTAAAAGTTTTTAAAAAGTGATCATTTACACTTAATACTTTAAAACCCGGATTTAGCACCACGAGGCTTTCCCTGACCGTCTGAACGATACTTGACAAATAATCCTCACTTTCCCGCAAGCTTTTAGTGCGCTCTTGGATCTGCGCTTCCATGATCGACTGTTGGTGCAGTAATTCCTGTTCCGCTTTCTTACGACGGGTGATATCATTTTGCACACCAATGAAATAACAAACATTACCACGGGCATCCTTGATAGGCGACATATAAAGTTCGTTCCAGAAAAGGGTACCATTTTTCTGGTAGTTACGCATTTCTACGACACATTCTGTCCCGTCTTCTACAGCCTTTCTAAGGATGAGCCTCTGTTTCTGATTGCGGTCCTCTTTTTGCAGAAATCTGCAGTTATGACCGATGATCTCATGGCGCTGGTATCCGCTAATGCGCTCAAAGGCTTTATTACAATAGATGATGGGATTGTCCGGTTGCTGGTTATCTGTTAAAATGACCCCGGAGATCGATGAATCCAATGCCTGGATCAGCAATGAAAGATCCTTTTTTACTGTCTCGTTGGAAAATGAAAATTCCCCGTTTTTTAAACTATCCAATTTGTACCCTTTTTATTTGTTTTCCGAACGTTACAAACGCTTTGCCATTCATATAAAGCATCAATGAAAACACGGATTTAAATTAAGATGCACATAAATTCTTGGCGCAATTCAAACATTGGTGTAAAGTCTGAAACACTGACTGGTCAGCGGTGTCCCCATATTTAAACAAAGTGTATGCTTTCCCGATACTGAATTAACTGACATTTCTCAACTTTAACCCATTTCTTCATTCTTCAATACACCTTAGGTAAAGCCGTAATAGATTTTAGATTATCAAAGCTATACTCTACCTCTCCGCATTATTTAAAAATTCAACTTTGTCAAGTTTGGATCATATGGTTTACCGTTTAACCTGTATTCTTCACTCATGTAACTAAAAACATATCAATTGTTAAAAAACAAGAAAAAATATCCTGGAGCTTTGGATGATCCTTGATAAGTCACCGATGTTGTTGTATTTAATATGGTGACGGAACTGTAATTATAGGATACAAGTTTACCGCTATTGATACCAATGGACGGTATAAATATTAGTATGTCAAAAAAATCCTCTTTGATGGAAAATAAATGCCCGAACTCTTGATCACTAGTTTGATAACTTGGAAATGTTATGAACCTATCAGGCTGGTATTCCCAAGTGCCGATTAATAAATCTTGTAATTTTTCAATTTCAGAATTCATAAGATAAGGTCGATTATTGCTTTATTAAAATAAGATATAATATTTAGGTTGAGTTATCTTTAGGAATTAAAAATGATATTAAAATATGGTATTGATGATAGAAGTTATAAATCCATAATTTCTAGACGGATAGGGCCAACAATTTCAGGTGAAGTATGTTAAACCTAAAGTTTAATTAACAAGCTGTGGATAACCCACATATTTGTTTCGTCAATCGGTTATTCTGTGGTAAGATGCCGATATAATCCCTGAACAGCGAGTGCTTCGGGGATTATTTTTTTAACTATTAAGCACGGCTAACTTGATTTTTAAAAGTAGATTTTTCAACTTTGTTTATGCCTGTCAACGGGCAGGATGTAACTCATAACAGATTCCACTCGGCGTAGGGGTACGCTGAGTGGAGTTATTTGTGAACAGGGAAAAAGAGCAGCTAATACTATCCTAATCAAGTAAATTGATCAGCAATTGAGATTTGGCTAATTGCAATAAACTTCCGTAAATCAATGCTACAAATATCATAATGAAATGCCAATTAGGTATTTCATAAACATTCATTTCTTCGTAAATCAATAAATTGAATACGCCGAAGAACATCATGCAGGTAACTATTATAAGACCTGGTGCGAGTGAATCTGACTTGCAGATTTTTAAGGGAACATTAATAACACTGAATCGTGTCAAGGCAAAGCAGCCAAAATAAATTAATGGTGCTATGAAGAAACATCCCCACATGGAGACATAGACAAAAAAAAATTGGGAAAGAGCGATTAATACACTGTAACCTATTGCAATTGTAGAAATTGAAAGTAATACAGCTAATATATTTGTAGTAAAAAACTTCATAAACAAAATCAAAGTGGTAACCATCTTTTGATAAATTTGTTCTTGTGACTGCACTACTTATATATTTTAAAGTCCCTCAGCTGGTTAGGACTACAAACACTAAAGTTCAAATCATATTCCCTGTTCCTTACTCTTTGGACATTACTTAATATTAAAGGATGTAGGACATTAAAAGTATCATTAAAAGAAACATCTTCGGGCAATTTAACAATTAATACCCCTTCATTTATAACTATCCTATCCCTATATACGGGCGGTAATTCCTGTTTTAAATAAACCATTATACGGTTCAAATATTCAATCTCTGTCATTTGCAGACAACATACTAAAAATCAATTTCAGGTTCAATACACGGGTAAATAAATTCTCCATTTTGTTTTTCATTCTGGATTAGACAATCACTTCCTTCATAGAACAATGCGGGTATCAAAATGAATGATGCAAGTAATTTGGTTCTGTTCCTGATTTTTAATAAAATTTATCTAAACAAAACCTGATTTAGTTTTGTATATTAAACCAAGCTTTAAACATATGGCAGCAGTATTGGTAATTTCAACCATCGCAGGAGTACTTATTTACATCACACGTTTTAGAATTAACTAGGATTATTTCAATATGAAATGTGGGTTTATGCCTTTGCCCAATATGATATCAGTGTCTGGATGCTCATCTATTTTTGACATAGGTACATACACTGCGATTATGGTCCCGGCTAAAAGGCACGCCATCAAGATTGTCTTTTTCATATTTTTAAAAATTAACAAAAAGTTAAACAACCGAAAGTTGTAGTTGTTTATCCTATTAAGTTTTTAAACCAATGAAAACCGAAGACTTATACATTCAACGCAAGGCGTTTATAAATGAGCTAATTTTAAACCCGATTGAAGCTAAATACTACAAAGCAATGTTTTACCGTAAGGGTGAATACAGTGGTTACATAAAAGTAGCTGACAAATGGAATATTAACGAAACACGATTTTTGTATGGTGTTGTTATTCAAAGTAATTCCATCAAGGTTTACGTTTTTGATAATGAATTAAAGTTGATATTCTCGAAAAAACATACCGAATTTTCAACCCATTTTAAACGGTATCTAATGACTATTAGTACTTCTACGTTAAATGTTGTTAATTAGTATATACCTCAAGTGAATCAACAACAAGGATCTAACATTAAACCACTCTTTTTTTAACGAGAACTGCAACAGGTTGGCCGAAGATAGAATTTGTATTGTTGTATTGGGGCTGTGACTAGCAAACTATAATTTTATCATATTTTTCGATTGCCGGAATGTAGGTGTCCGTTAGCTTTTGCTTGTGTGCTTCACAATCAAACATTTGATATTCTTATAATTAAATAGGTAACCGAATGATTTGATCTATTTTATTAAGTTTGAAAGAACTATAATCAAGTATGATAGCCCCTTCAACTGCGGAAAAATATACCACATCCAATGAGTGCGTTTCCGTCCGCTGCGAATTTCATGCAGCGCAGTCCCGTAAACACTTTGCTGTGCGTCTAAATACCGTTGAAAAAACTCCGGTTGCATGCTTATTTTCTCAATGCTTTAATTACTGTTACCGCAGGCCAGCCCATCGTCTTCCCTGCTGGCCGGAGACTTAACGCGCATGAACCGGCCGGCCGTAGAGCGTTCCCCTGGCATTGACATAATCACCTACGAAGACGGTTTACAGCAACGCCATGCTTTTCGCGAGGCGGCCATAAAATATGGACGTGATCCGGATGAGATACAGTTCATGCTCTCCAAACTGGTTAATTATCATAGAGCACCCATTCTTTAATTGGTCATCATCCAGCTGTAGAGTTCGATCCCCATACTACTCATAATTTTCACCGCGTTGTTATAGATTTCTAACGCTTCTTTATTTTATAATATAATTCAATATTGTGGCGTAAATAATGCCCACAAGTGTCCCCACCATTATTTCTTTAGAGGTGTGACGCTTTAAAAACAATCTGGACCAGGCGATCAACATGGTCAAAACAAATAGCACAAGGTAAAGGTCTGGATAGAATTGTCCGATAATAAATGAAAAATATATGGTCAAAGACACATGTAAAGAGACCTTGATAAATCGATTGATAAAAAAAGCTGTTATAAATAAAAGAACAGTTAGCACGCTGCCCGATGCTATGGCCGTATTTGGCAGATAATATAAAAGCATTCCAGTCCCCATGCTCATCAAAATAATTATCGCAACATAGAAGTATAATCGTTCTTTACCGTTAGATACATCAAAATCTCTGAATGACCCTTTTCTTACTTTTAAGAAGGTATATAAGTTTGCAGGTACGATAACCCCGAAGACCAAAATGGCCACAATTACACAGGCTTCTTTGAATTGATATCGTTTTAAGCTAATCAACGTGATCATTAGTGCAGAGGTGAACAAGGGGTGCCCCATCCAGGAAACAAGAGAAGCAAATTTTAACAGAATTTTCATGATTGAAATAACGGATTGCCTAAAAGCGCATTATATAAAAGAAAAGCACAGGTGAGAATGTAAAAAAGGGAGAACGCAATGCATAAGATTTTTTGAAAAGCGTGAGAATATTTCGTTTTTGCTATCAAGTATCCAAAAAGTGGAATGATCTGTAAAGAATGAATGCCAATGAAATGCGCAATTCTTAAATCTCCATGATTGATACTCCAGTTGGATATAGGTAATCCTTGTCCGTTATCAACGGCACCTACTGTATGCGAAAGCTTGTAAGCTATTAAGCCACCCTCCATGGCGAAAACAAAAAAAACGGGAATAGAGATGCAAATGCTTAACGCCAATGCAGGTGGTAATCTGATATTATTTTGCCGACAAAATAAGAATCCGATATAAAGCGTATGAAACATGAGCCATACAATTGCAAGTCCCATTAACATGGCGACCATAATGCCTATGAAGCCAGATTTATTGAAATGTGACGGTACTCCTCTGACGGCCTGAACTGTAATAGCAATAAGTTCGAAGGTTAAAACTATTACTGCAGACCGTGAAAATGTTTGTACACGTTTTTTGTCTTCAAGATAATATAGAATCCAGGCCATTGTAAAGGAAAATGCAGACTGGCTTACAGCGAATTTAATAGGTTTAAGCAAACTGTTGACCCCTTGATCTATTTGATAGTTATATGGGTAAGAAAAGTAAAGAACCGTAGCGGCAAGTAAATTGAGAATGCCAAAACCTATCAATAATGGGTTCATAAGTAGAAGTTTTTTGATCGTGATCATAACTCGTGAAAAAATGATTTGATATTAGTTGTAACTGTTTTGACAACCAGGAAGGCCAAAAAGCCAATTGGTCCAAGAAAGTATGTTGTGACCATAATAGGAACCACCAACCACCTTGAAAGGGAATTTGCTTCCGAGATTTTATTAATATATAGCCCAACGAGCAAATCAAAGGCTAAATAATGGGCCCAGCCGGCCAAAACTAAATTGTCAATGCCCAGAACTGTTTTGTATGCCTGATATGAGGATAACCCTTGTGTGACAAAAAGGTAATTTGTCTTCCACATTAATAAGAAATAGCATAAACTCAATAAGGCGACAGTTCCGTAAAGTGTCAGTCGTCTAACTAATAAGCACGTTGGGAAAAGGATGAGCAATAACCAGTTAAGCCCGGAAATTATGCTAAGTACGGCAAATGAGTTCTCGCTTGTCATCCTGCAAAATTTGAAAAACCGGCAGGATATATAATGTGACTTGGGTTACATTCGTGATTTTGAAATTCTTTTTCTTATTCTGCTTAGGCTTTCCCGCTCAATACCCAGGTATGATGCCAAATGATACAATGGAATTCTATCTGCCATGGCAGGACGCTCTCTTATAAAATCTATGTAGCGCTGTTCAGGAGTTTTTATCAGATGACTGGTTAATTTTTTTTGAGTTCGCCGCAAAACATGTTCGGCCATTTTCCTTGCAAACTTCTCCCACTTTTTTGATACGGCTGCCGCATTGTAGAAATCTGCTCTGGAAATCAGAACAAGACTTGAATCCTCAAGTGCAACAAAGTTAAGTTGCGATGGCTTTTGATCCATCAGCGATTCGTAATCTACAGCGTAATCGTTTTCTGCAATAAAACGCGTATTTTTAAAATCGCCTTTATCATTCCAGTAGAAACACCGTAGAATTCCGGACGATATAAAAGCGATTTCATTATGTATTTCACCCTCGCGGTAAAAGAAAGCCCCCTTGGGCAATACGACGATTTTTAAATGGGACGCAAATATGCTAAAATCGTCTTCGTCGATCTCTGGACAGAGATTTCTTACTGCGGATTTTAGTGTTTTCAGATCCATCTATTAAAATTGATGGTACAAGATAATGAAATCAGTTATCTGTGTCAACCACTAAGCTGCTTAAAGAGGGGAATATCCATTATATTAATTTTATTTGTATGCGCTCACCGCTAAACAACATCAAACCAAGATATTCCGCCGATTTTCAGTAATTCCGGACTCAAAATAAGATTATATACGGGAATATTAATTAACCTGGAGGCTTTATATTGAATGGAAAATCAGATCAATGTGAACGAAATTATATATCTCCACTCTCATTTTTTTAACTCCAATTGTTCTCAGGAAGAACCGGAGCGGTATAAAGTCAAGACCAACATATCACCATCAGAGTAATATCTTGAGGTAATACTTTTGGCGAGCGTAGTTACAAATCAATATTTTATTCCGTAAAGTTAAATAAATAACAATATGCAAATTCTGCCTTCATTACAAGTACGAAACTGGGTCAGGCACTTTTTGGTCTATCATCCCAACGGGGCGCCAAGGCCAATGCGTTATTTTTCCGATGGTAGTCCGGGCATTGTTGCGCCGCTCAATAACTCCACCTTACCGTTTCTATCCAAAAAAAATAAGCAGGATGGCAAAATGATGGTGTATGGTATATTCGATCGGTATGTCGATATTGAAATTCCGCCAGTTTCAGGAATGGTCATAGCGGTACTTCAGCCTTATGCGCTAACTATGCTGACAGGATTGAGCGCCGAATTACTCAACAACAGGATTTTTAATTTTAGCCAGCTTTTTCCGGAAGCTTCAGCAGAAAAACGTATTGAAGCGAAAACTGATGCTTCATCAGTGATTGCCGAAATGGAAGACTTTTTCTGCCGCTTTCATGTTCAGTTACCGGTGCAAGATCAAATTATGATCCATTGCTTAGCGTTGATACAGGAACGCCGGGGTAACCTTCGTGTTTCCGATATAATGAAAACGTTTCCTCTTACAGAAAGACAATTGGAAAGAAAATTCAATCAATACATTGGTTTGACACCGAAAAGGTTGTTGGGATTATTGCGCATTGCAAATTACCTAAAACTAATACGAAGGGCAGAACCCGGCAATTCGGCACTTCAGCATGCGTTACAGGCGGGTTATTATGATCAGGCACATCTTAATAATCATTTCAAATCTTTTACCGGTACAACCCCGCTGTCCTATCTGCGGGCGGCAGACCCTTTAGCGCTAAATCTATACACGTTATAAGAGACTTGTTAATTGTCGGAAATATCCAATACTACCATCAGTGCTGACGCTAAATTTGCAGAAAAAAACTATGGAACCTTTAAATATAGCAACTGTACAGTTTGAAAATGCAAGCGGCGACAAAGTCTATAATCTATCAATAATAGAGCACATCGTAAGCCTGGCCGCCTGTGCAGGTGCAAAGGTGGTTTCGTTTCACGAGTGCTCGATAACTGGTTATACTTTTGCAAGAAAACTGAGCCGGCAATCACTGCTGGAGCTTTCAGAATTTATACCTGACGGCCCTTCGGTTACAGCGCTGATTGCCATCGCAGCGCGCTATAATGTAGTCATCCTTGCCGGTCTGTTTGAGAAAGAGGTAAACGATAATTTGTATAAGACCTATGTTTGTGTTAATGGTGATGGGCTTATTGCCAAGCATCGTAAGTTACATCCGTTTATTAATCCTCATCTTTTGCCCGGCGACACATACACAGTTTTTGAAATAAATGGCTGGAAGTGCGGTATACTGATTTGCTACGATAATAATATTATTGAAAATGTACGCGCTACCGCCTTATTGGGTGCGGAGGTAATCTTTATGCCGCACGTAACCATGTGTACACCGTCGCCAAGGCCTGGGGCAGGGTTTGTTGACGCCGGGCTTTGGCGGGACAAGGAAAATAATGCTGAAATAATAAGACAAGAATTTGATGGGGATAAAGGCCGTAACTGGTTAATGAAATGGCTGCCGGCGAGGGCTTATGACAATGGTATTTTCGTTATTTTCTCTAATCCGATCGGCATGGATGATGACCAGTTAAAGAATGGATGCTCGATGATAATTAACCCGTTTGGAGAGATCATGGCCGAATGCAGAACGCTTGAAAATGAATTTGTGGTTGCCGGGCTGTATAAAACGGATCTCCAGAGATCAGGCGGTTACCGATATAAAAATGCTAGAAGACCGGACTTATATGCACCGATCATAGGCGCATCTCATAATTCAGAACAACAAGTAGCATGGCTTACCAATAATGATATCAATGAATAGTAAAACAACATATATGAAGCAAATGATGGTACTGGTAGCTGGCCCATACAGATCAGGCACAAATGATGATCCGAAACTAATCCAGGCGAATGTAAACGCTATGACCGATACCGCACTTGAGGTCTATCGCTGTGGCCATTTGCCGGTTATGGGCGAGTGGTTTGCATTACCGCTCATTGAAGCCACAGGATCAAAAGTGATCGGTGACGAAGTATTCAATGAAATATTTCACCCGGTAGCTGTGCAACTTATTGACCACTGTGACGCTGTTCTACGCATTGGGGGATCATCTGCTGGAGCAGATGAAATGGTAAATAAAGGCTATGAAAAAGGCAAGCTGATCTATCACTCGATAGCAGAACTACCTGATTTTTATAAATAAACGCACTACGGCACCACAATAAATACGAATTAATGATGCAAAATCTATTGAATACTACAGCGGCTTCTTTGCGTAAAGCCGCCTTAAACCAAGAAGCTAAAAATTATATCTTAAATATTAATGTATTGTTCCAGGTGCTAAAAAGAGCGGCAGATCGCTATATAGGTGGCGAGACTTTGGAAGAGACACTCTCCAAAGTACACCTACAGAATGGGCTTGGTTATCGCTGCGGAATTGAGTTTATGGGAGAAAATACCTCGACGACGGAAGAAGCAACGCGCGCAACTAATGAATTTTTATTGGCTTGCAGTGCAATCAATACTGACGGCCTAAATGCAGCATTATCGCTGGATCTTTCTCATATCGGGCTAACATTATCATCGGAATTTTGCCTGGAAAATTTGAGTCTTATTTGCAGTGCGGCTGCTTCTAATAATATTGAAGTGACGATTAGCGCCGAAGGGACAGAGAAAACAGACCGGGTATTAAACACCTACCTCGCTGCGTCGAAGGTATTCGGCAACTTGTCGATAACCATACAGGTTTACCTTCATAGAAGTAAAGACGATCTGCAGGAAGTAATGAAATGTCCGGGACGGATCAGATTAGTGAAAGGTGCGTTCGATACCCCTCCCGGTCTGTCTCTTGCCAGAGGTGAAGAACTTAACGAACGTTATCTCGACTTTCTTAGCCAGCTACTTCTTAAAAAAAACAAGTGTGCTATTGCTACGCATGATCCGTATATTCAGCAACAAGCAAAAAAGATCATCACATCCTGCCACGCCGAAAAGGGTCAATATGAATTTGAGTCGCTTTACGGTATTCAACCCGGGCAACTAAAGCAATTAAAAGATGAGGGACACCCTACCAAGGTTTACTTCGTTTATGGAAAAGAGTGGTATTTGTACTTATGTAACCGGATCGCTGAAAATCCCTTGAGCCTTTTCACAGCTGTTAACGATATTATTGATCCTGGGAACAATAGTTTAGTTTGATGAACGCACAAATTATTCAGGCCACTAAAAAATCACATCCCGATCTTTAAAAATATGGGAAGCTTCTGTGCGGGAAACTCATAAATTTCTGGCTGAAGAGGATATTACCTTTTATAAGCATTTAATAAGCTATAATCTTCTGGAAGAGCTGGACTTATATTATATTGAAGAAAACGGTGTTATATGGGGATTCATTGGAATCTCAGGCGAAGCACTCGAAATGCTTTTTATTGATCCACAATACTTTAACAAAGGATATGGCAGAATGCTGATCAATTTCGCTATTGATAAAGGTGTTACCCGTGTTGATGTTAACGAACAGAATCCAAAGGCGCTTGGATTTTATTTGCATATGGGGTTTCAAATAATTTCACGGCATTTGACCGATGGGGCTGGCAAACCATATCCCGTACTGGAATTGAGAAGGAATACTGAACATTAATGGACTAACATTATTAATCATATTCACCAGATGATGACGCTCGGCTGTAATAAAATATGATCGAACCTCTTATTGAATAAACAGCAGCCTATTAATTAATGTAGCTGTTTTACATAAATATTGACTTATAATAATGGAAATAACCAAAAGCATCTTAGATGATTTGCCGGAAATTTTTAGACTATATGAGATTGCGACGGCATATTAAAGAACTAAATCTGTAGCGGAATGGCCCTTATTTGCCTCGTCGCTGATAAGAAGTGAAATTGAGGATAATAAACAATGGAAATTAGTTAGTGAAGGCCAGATAGCCTGCGTTTGGGCATATAATTCAACGAAACAGCTGAGTTTATTTGCACAAGCCTTACACTACATAGGG
This sequence comes from Mucilaginibacter gynuensis, assembly GCF_039541195.1. Classification (NCBI taxonomy): domain Bacteria; kingdom Pseudomonadati; phylum Bacteroidota; class Sphingobacteriia; order Sphingobacteriales; family Sphingobacteriaceae; genus Mucilaginibacter; species Mucilaginibacter gynuensis. Next base: position 67,205 of record NZ_BAABFT010000007.1, on the reverse strand, counting down.
TGAGTCTTTAATTTAAAATAAAACTCTATGATTTATTAAGAAATTTGATACGATTCAAGAATAAACACGGTCATGATCATGGAATATCACACTGATGAATATGCAAACCCGCTTAAATAAAGATAATCATAAGCTTATACATTGAAATAAAAGTCAATTGACCAAAATATAAAAAAGGTGGCTTTATGAAAACCACCTTTGAATTGCGGATCGGCTAAAACTTGTTATTTTAACTATTAACGGGGTATTATTGTAAAAAGTGTCGTAAAAACCTCCGGTACACTCGCTGACCGGAGATTTCTTTGTTATGGACAATTATGAACTATTGTACAAAACCTTAAAACTGAATGCCCTCCCCAATGCAGACCATCCTAAACCTTAAACTTCAAAATTATTTGTTCCGATATCGATGGTGTCTTATACGTAATACACATTTAATAGTTATAAAATAAAATCCCCAGAACACTCGCTGCCTGGGGATATAAACCTAAACCTTATCACGCAATGCAGTTTTGGATACATTGCATAGCAAACTTAGGTATTGTTATTTTAACATCCGGTTAACGCAAATTAAAAGTCACCATTATACGTGAGATGGCTGCAATTTATGGTATTGCCCCTGTCTGTAAATCGATTTCAATATATTAACAAGATGAATGCTTATAAACACCAAGACGTGTATAAGTCGTCAGTAATTAAGCATATCTTACTTATTATATCTATTTCTTCCTTATTACTGCTCTTTAAATGATAGGTAGGCACCTTGTTTACCGTTTTGATAGGTTAGGTTAAAAGTCTTTTGGCACGGGCGCAAGGGACTTTTTCTTCTCGCAATGTCGAGATTAATAAGGGCCACTACATTTATCACCATATGCGCCTTGAAATAAACATTAAAGACTAATGGATCACGATCCTCAAGCGGTGAGCTGGACGGGGATCCATCGTCCGGACTTCCATTTCTGGGTAATCAAGCAACCGGGCATACCAAAGCACTGCCCCGCTGATCAGGTCAATGTCCTTTACTGTCCATCCATCCGTTTCAAAGGCCAGCCATTCACCATGATCGTCACCAAAAATATGGATCTCCCCTCTTTTAGGTTCAAATCCCTCTGTCTCCAGGTTAAACACATTGACGCGCAGCCCGCTTTGCCCGTGAACGATAATGTCACGATGAGCGTTTTCCAAAAGATAATAGGTGGTTGACCGCATGGCACATGAATGTAAAAGGAGTGAATGGTAACTGACCTTTATGATTAGGCATTTAACTATATATTTGTATTTGCACTGCTCCTGCCAGGCGTAAAGAAATTTATTTCATTTCCAATAGCCATAGCTAAATCCAAGCATACCACTAAAAAATTACAACACGACAACCCATATAGCTAAGCCTTAGTCTTTAGGACCAATAATGCTGTGGTCGCCATCATCTTCCGGCTCTGTCTCCATGTCACTGTTATCTGTAGCACTGCCCGTTATCGTTTGGCGCCCAAGTTCCGGAAAACTTTCCTGCTCATGAGCGGTTATTTTGTCTTTATGCAGGCTATCTTTGTCATTATTCTCCTCTATAAAATCAGGTACGATGTCCTTGTTGATGTTTTCCTTATCAGGCGTTTGAGTTTCCATAGCAATTTAAGTTTAAGATAAAACGGTCAACCTAATTTCTTGTTTGCAGAAATTCACAACGGGCTCACCTGGCACTGTCTTGGTGTATTTTCTCTAGGATAGCCTTCCGCATTTGTTCTATATATTGGGTTTGGCTGGTTCGTTTCCGACTTTCAATTTCGGTAAAACGCCGCTGAACGATTCCTATTTTCAATTGTAAACTTTCCTCCAGCCAGCGGACGATCTGGTTCAGGCTTACGTTACCGTTATTGATCTGCCCGGTCAGCCAGATGCCGTAAGCCAGTTCCACGATATTAACCACGGCACCGGTCCACTTCAACATACCCTTAAATTCAACATGCTTAGTGGGGTTCGTACGGCCAGGACTGGAAATCTGTTCCAAAATTATCTCCCGCAATTGTTCGTAAGCTCTAAATTTCGCAAAAAGATAATCCAGCCCCGTGGATAGGTCTGTGTATAATTCAGGGAATTCTGATTGATAAACCATTGCTGCCTTTGGTCCACGCAGGAAGTATACCTGGTCCAGTTCATCCCCACCATAACGATAGTAATCATAATAAAAGGAATAACGTTCAAAATACAGGTTAACACGTATAAGTTCGGAGTCCAGGTACCGGCCAACTTGCTCATCCGTTCCTATAGGCATCGATTTGAGAAAGCGCGCGTGCATGACTTCAAAAATATGCCTGCTGTAAAACATTGGCTTTGTTTCTTTAAAAAAACGAATTTCCTCACTTATGGATTCAAAGGAATAGCTGCCGAGGTACGTGCGTAGTTCTACCAAATACTGCCGGATAATGTTGATCCGTTCCGTTAACATTATTAGTGAACCGCTTGCGAGTTCGCCCCTTTTTTCCAGCTCTCCTAACATTTGTTCAAAAACCTTGCGGCTCCACTCATTGATCATTAGTATGCTCTCCATATTTTAAGTAAAATCAAATATTGCCTTAGACGAAATAATTAAAAACTTATGCACTCTCGTCAAATTCTTGTAACAGCCTAAACCATGTCCTAATTGTCATAAAAATGCCAGTTTACTTGCTTCTAGCGTATCATTCGTCGGTGAAGGCAACAGTTTTGAACCAACCAACGTTAACTAATAAGCATTATTTGATTAACACAAAGTAAATTCTTGTAATACCGGAAAGGGTTGACTATTGTCAAATTTTTCAACCTATACAATTTCACGTGAAAACCGATTTACTGATCAACACCTTATCGTTCATTTCACCCTTAAATGAACGCCTGCAAAAACGCATTACAGAAGGCGTAAAAAAAGAATATTTCCGAAAGAAAACGATTCTCCTGAAGGACGGGCAGGTAAGCAAGCATATTTACTTTATCAACAGCGGTTTTGCCCGTGCCTATTACCTGACGCCCGATGGCAAAGAGTATACTTCGTGGTTTATGGGTAAAGGAGACCTGATGATCTCCGTCTTTAGCTTTTATACACAAAAACCGGCTGCTGAATACATAGAATTGCTGGAAGACAGTGAATTATTGTCCATGAGTTGGCAGCAGCTGCAGGGGATTTACGCAGAACATCCCGAATTTAATTTCCATGGCCGCCAGCTGACCGAAAAGTACTATATTCTCGCAGAGGAAAGAAATATTTTGCTGCGCACCCTGAGCGCTAAAGAAAGGTATGAAAGGCTGTTGGAAACACATCCCGGTATCCTGCAAAAAGCACAGCTGGGGCAGATCGCTTCTTACCTGGGTATCAGCCAGGAAACCTTAAGCCGCGTGCGCGGGAAAAAGTGACTTTTTGACTTTTGTCAAAAAAGCAAACTGGATTTTCATCCAACTTTGTACCATGCCTATGAAAAAGATCACCTCTATCACCTTATTCCTGCTGCTTGTAAATGTGGCCTGCCGGAAGGAAAATGCGCTTGATAATCCAGCACCAGCTTCGAGTCGGGGCGATACCCTGACGCTGAACAGTGCAAAGCAGTGGTACCAGAATGCTGAAAGGAAAATCCGGTCGTCCGGAAATACTTCATCCATAGATCACGGCAAATGGGATCCGGAATGGATTAAAGCGAGTAGTCATCAAAAAGCATCCGGCAATTACTGGCTGATCCCGTTAAAAGGGCAGGCGAAGATGAGCGGGTATAGAGCGGGTTATCGAAAATTAGCTTTCTACCGGTTAGCTTCCGGAGAAATCAGCGCCTACATCTTTGAAATCGTACCTGACCTCTTAAGTTTACAAAAAGGTGAACACGCCGGTCTTGACCATTTTACTGGGCGCGTATTTGTATATGACCTGGACTACCATTTGATTTCGGGTATCGTGCTGGCTAACGGTAAAGCGACCGGTGAGATCCGTAGGACACCGAAGGGAACTAAAAACAACAGTCTGACGACTAACCTGGTTCGTGTGATCGAAACCTGTACATGGTACCAATCATCCTATACTAACGCGGAAGGAGAACTGGTCATTTATTCTGAAAAGATATGCTCGTATACCACCGTGCAGGATAACCCGCCTTCCCTACCGGACGGTTTCGGATCAGTACCGGTCACCGGCGGTGGTGGTGGTGGAAACCTCCCTCCTGCAACTCCCCCTCCACCTACTTCGAATTTACCGGGTGAAAAAGGAACCAAAGTAAAGCCAAATGAACTCATGAATTGCTTTGACAATATTCCTGATGCGGGCGCTACCATGAAGGTAACGGTCTACGTCCAGGAACCATTCCCGGGGACGGAATTCAACATCGGCCCAAATAGCGTGGGACATACAGCGATCGGGCTCACTAAAAGTAACGGTAGCAGCTCGGTTACGCAAGTGTTAGGTTATTATCCTAGTACGACTCGGGCGGCTTTTGGAGGATCCAGTAAAATAGTCAATAATGGTGGCGATCTAAATTTTGATGTAAGTATCACTTATACAATCAATGCAGCTAGTTTTAAGAAAATTATGAATTACATCGCTAACCCACCATCCACCTATGATATGCTGAAATTCAACTGCACAACTTTTGTAGATATTGCCTGCTTGAAGGGAGGCATAGATTTGCCGAGTTCTTTTAATTTTGTAGGACCGAGCGGCCCAGGCGGATCGCCAATGGTCATGTGCCCTGCCGGACTCGGGAAAAGCATCCGGGAACAGAATACCAATAATGTGAATAAAAAAGGTGGCACTACGCCTAATAGTAATGGACCATGTAATAAAGCAGCATGAAAAAAGTAATTTTAGTAATATTAATACTCGTCATTATAGTAATTAATCTTCCACCAATAAATTATTTTCTGACAGAAAACTATACTTACAGCAATATCGATGCAACCTTTACATATAGCGAGGAAGGCGGTAAAGGAAAATCCTACTGGGGATGCCAAAGAAGTTATGGTTTTTTCCTATGCAAGCATCCAGAAAAGGATCAGGGAGATAATAATCTGTACAGAAATTTCACTATCAAACCATGGCGCTTTTGGGAATGGTACCAAATGATCTTTCATAGCGAGCGTTACTCATTGCCTTATAAGGAACCAACAAAGTAAGCGGCCGATAATTAAGGCCTACGCAACGTTTTCTTTTATTGCTTGACGACTTTCTAAATGGGAAGATGTACTACATACATATCGAATTGCCACCTGGCTTAATACTATAAAAGGAAACCAACCCGGCTTCCTTTTATTGCATTATCGTATTAACGATTCTTATAATATAAAGAACTAAAGGGTTGCATATCAGGCAAGTCTTAATTAAAAAAGCTCTTGCAGATACTGTCAGTTATCAAACCCCTCCTCAAAAAAATCCCTGTACTTAACCCCCATCTTTGATATAAGTAAGCCGATGGTAACAAAGGTCAAATTCTGCCCCTGCTCAAATTTACTGTATTGTGAACGGTGAATATCATGGGCATTGGCAAATGCTTCAGCAGTTTCATACCCCAATTGAATACGGATCTGTTTTATTCTTTCACCAAGTCGTTTTACTATTTCTTTGGAGAGCTTTTCATCTTTCGGACCTTTAAAACTGCCAGTCATATGGTAAAATAACTGAAAAAAACAGGCGTCTAAAACCAATTATAAGTAGACTACATATATGTAGTCTACTTATATGTATATTTACTATTGATTTGGTATATTTACTTATTCAATCGTTAGCAAATGAAAAATGATGAGCATCTTGACGGCAAGATCATTTCACTTGACTTTAATGCCGGGTTTAAACAGCAGTGCGCAGTAATGGGCTATGATACACTAAGAGAAATAATTGAATCGGGGGAGGAAAAATTACTGGCAAATCCGTTATTCAGTTACACCTGGCTGCACGAACTGAGCAGGTACCTGATCAAAAATGGTTTAATACAATACCTGCAGCCAGCAGTGGAAAAAAATGGCGGTTGATATAGGCAACCATATCTAATAAAAAACCTCGAACGCGCCCTGCAGTCACCTGTTCAGGGCTATAGTATTCTTTGCTTAAACTTCCGGGCGAAATGACTGACTGCTTCTTAGAACTGAAGTTTTTTGATATAAAGTCAAACAATTCTGTAAGCGAAAGCCCGTTTAGTAATTTACCGTCAACAAAAAGCCTGGCAAAAAAAGCGATCTGAGCCACTGGTAATTGCAACAAAACTTTCTTTCCCGCAACAGGAAGGTTGATCTCTTCCTGAAATAATTTAGATTCTAGCTTATTGATCTGTTCGTCCAGCCAGCCACCCAACATGGTCGACAATGATGGCCACCGCGTCTGGCATTTCAAACCATCCGTATTCTGCTGTAAGCTGACCAGTCTCTTTTGTTGTTCAAAGTAAGCCAACTGTTCTGTTTTGTCCCTTAATTCTCCAGCCTTATGCAGCATCTGGTCCTGCAAACCAACGGCATAGGGAAGGTAATTAAAATCCAGGTATAACAATTTTTCAGCAAGAGATTCTGGATTCAATCTGCCTGAAGTATGCAGGCTTTGTAATGCCTGTAAAAGATTTAGTGTATAAATGAATGAATGGAAAAGGTTGTGATAACTAATGGTTGAGCTCAGCAGATCGGAGCAATAAACGTATAGTATTTCCGAAAGATTTGCACCGGCAAGGGTTCTGAACTCGCTATTTATCACGCTATCCAACAGATCAGTATGGCTGCCAATCCACTTTTCCTGCCATATATTAGGAGCCTGAATCCGACAATTAAAATATCCACGGTGTCGTTTTAGCAACTCATCAATAATGGATAAAAGAATTTGGGACGTCTCCGTGTAGTGAACATGGCGTAGCGAATTGGATGAGGGATCTTTGTAAACCGTATCCAGTATTTGTAGGAGATGAGCGACGCATTCCAGGTGCAGGGAAAAATATCGCTTGAGACTTTGTTCGGATGCATTGGAAAGCAAAGACCTTTCCCATGAACGAAACATACTACTGGCTGCACTGGCCATTGACTGAACGGGGTCAGCTTTCCCCGGGGTAGTTTCAGGGTTAACGAGCAACGCAAAAGCATTTTCTAATTGGAAAAGGTCTTCGCAGGACATCATGATCTATTTTGCATGAAAATGTGTCGTAGTGGTCAGTGTTGGGGTAACGGTATTTGTAGGGTCCGTTTCCAAACTTGCCGGTTGTCCATCGTGAACATTCTTAAAGGCCGAAAAAATGGTTGTTACTAGTTTTGATGGTTTTTTTGTTGATGTTTTCATATTTGTTATTTTTTTATTAAATTAAAATTGATTTTTAAGAACATGGCTTTTTTTATGCCATCTACCTGATTACCTATGCCGACGTCAGTTATTTTTACTCACTCCTTTTGGAAAGCTATTCCCTTATCTACTGTGGCAAAACATTTTTGCTGCTGGTTCCTTTTTGCTTATTACGAATTAGCATTGATCCAATATTCTTTAGGAAAATTAGAACCACTCGTTAATTACGCGCTTTATTACTGCATAAATATTTCCTTTTTTTATGTGATGGCGCATCACATCTATGGAAACTTCAAGTTCGATTTCCTTTTTTTCTTAAGGAAGGCATTCCATTTCATCTTGTTGGTTCTGATTTCGCTATCCTTTAAATATATACTGGACGCATTGCTTGAAGGCAGGGGTTTCGCTTTTCATAGCATTGCAACTGACCGTACAACTCTAATTCTAAGCCTGATCCGTCTCAGTTATTTTGCGATTCTTGCCTTCTTTTACTGGGTGGGAATGAACAGGAACGCGGTCATAAAGAAAGCCGAACAATTGGAACGCCTTAGGCTGGAAACACAAAACCGCCAAATGGAACTGCAAAACCGTCTCGCTGTTGCCGAAAACGCTTATTTACAACAGCAGATCAGCCCCCACATGCTATTTAATGCATTAAGCTTTATACACAGCTCCGTTTACAAGGTTTCCGAGCAAGCCGGCAATTGTGCCCTTTTGCTGGCAGATATCCTCCGCTTCAGCCTGGATAGCAATAACGATGACGGAAAAATATTCGTTGAGGATGAACTGGAGCAAATAGAAAACCTCGTCGAGATCAACCGGTATCGTTTTCAGCAACAATTTATTTCCTGTAATTTTCATGGCGATTTTACCGGCCTTCGCCTCATTCCGCTGGTTTTGCTGACACTGACGGAGAACGTGTTCAAGCATGGTAATCTGCAGGATAGCGAGCAACCAGCACGGATATGGATCGGTTTCAGTGAGGGTGTGCTGACTTACTACGCGAAAAATCTTAAAAAACAAAAAAGTAACGAACCTCCCCGAAAGCAAATCGGGCTTTCTAATATCCGGATTCGGCTCGATCACACTTATCCAGGCAATTATAAATTGAAGGTCGACGAATCAGAAACCCATTTTATCACTCGTTTATCGATCAATTTATGAGCCTTTCTTGTTATGTTATAGATGATGAGCATCACGCCATCAACGTGCTGAGCGACTATATTCTCAATACTCCCGGCCTTAAGCTTGCAGGCTCATCCACCAATCCTGTATTTGCGCTTGAAGAAATTAGCACAATTAGCCCAACTGACATATTGTTCCTGGATGTGGACATGCCACAAATGTCAGGCCTGACCCTCGCGGGAATGATCCCCCAAAGAATCGAAATAGTGATTACGACTGCATTCCGCGAATACGCGTTGGAGGCGTTCGAAAAACGAGCAGCCGATTATTTACTGAAGCCGATCAGATACGATAGGTTCCTTGCCTGCGTACAAAATATTCGAATGAGAAAGAACGCACCTGAAGTGCAAAACACTTCGCCGGAATATTTATTTGTCAAAAGCGGCATCAAGGGAAAACTTGTTAGAATCAATATCCCAGAGATTTTATATATACAGGCCGCATCCAATTATATTGAGATTTTCACGACGGGACAAAAGCTGATCACCTACCTGTCCATGGCAGAAGTCCTCGAAAGGTTGCCCGGGGCGGAATTCTCCAGAATCCACCACTCCTATATCGTCCATCATCGTAGTATCAGGGTTATTGAACCCGGACAGGTCTGGATTGACGATAAAGTCAGGATCCCGGTCGGTCGTGCTTACCGGCAACATTTTAAGGACAAAATGGCCGGGCATATTCTTCCTGAATCTAAATGACCCCTCCCAGCCTGTTAACCGGGACGGACGTCTCAATACTTATGGGATCTGGCCTTCACCGATAACCAGTACTCATGCAGGCAATAGTAAACCAGCAATTCCTGCTGCCTGGGCATTTCATTAAATGTCCGGTTCAGTTGCATATGCACCAGGTCACCTAATAGTTGATCATTTTTTTCGGGGGATCTCGATGACTGGTTAGTCCTAAACCCCTGCATCTCCCTGGCAAACAAATTCAATTTCTTTACTAAAACATCGTTCCTGCCGCCGGTAAGAACGTCTTCCAGCATAGACGTCAGGTCCGTCTTAAGCGTCCTATATTTTTGATCCAAGCTAATCCGCATTTTCTTATCAGCTTTAAATTCCAGGAGAAATCTATCCCGCATTATCGCTGCAAACTGAAGGCAATGATTAAGGTCACCCTCATACGCCGTCATGATCATTTTCCATGCGGTGATTAGCCCAAAATCAAATACAGCCAATCCAAAATCGGATTTCTGTGAAAGAAACCATAAAACCAACCGGCTTCCCTCATGAAAAATGTTTTCCGCGATCTCTATAAAATCTGCACCGTATCTTTCTATCTCCCTGTCATAAATGCTGATCTCAAATTGATGAAGTACGCTCCCTAAGCGATGCCTGATGAGCCTGTGTTGAATGGCAGCCAGTAGCTTGGCCAAAACATCATTGCTACCTTTTAAGCGCAGCCGGATATGGTGACCATCTTCATTGTACCGAATAAAAAACCAGCGTTCCAGTTGCGCCGCAAATTTTTTCGTTAGAGGGTGAATGATAATAATTAACAGCTCATCTGCCATTTCGGGAGTGCAAAACAATTTAATATACAGCCATTCGCTGCCAGGTAAAAAGCTTCGAGCAACAGGTGACTGTTTCTGCGAATTCACCATCGGTATTTCTTTATAAATTTTTTGTTTATGGCTTAGAAAAACGATGAATTGGGCAGCATAGGGATCATGACCGTTCTTGAGGGAACGATCTGGCAGTAGATATTCCGTAAGTTTAAATTTCTTTAATCCGTTAATGCATTGCATAAAGAAGTCGGCTTCAGAGGGAATGGCGAGGTCGAATACTAATTGCTGGTCGGTGTAGCCCAGAGAAACGCGGCGCGGTAGTTTATAGTTTTTCCTGAATAACCTGATCTTATCCATAACTGGTAGATCATCCTTGAATACTGAAGCCTGCACTTTGTCAGATGAAATTAACCATTTGGCCAGACTAAGAATAATATCATCGACCATCACCCTGGGATAATAATCCAGACCTGGGAAATAATATTCGGGATCAAAGTTTAAGCCGGCCTGTAAACCTTGGTATTGCAGATCACATAAAAATCTAAATACCGGCATATCATTGTGCCGATAATTAAAGGCCGTTGCCAGTCTCGGGACCACTCTCTTCTTTTCCTTTTTTGACTCCAATGTTAATTCCCCGTTATTCACGGACAACAGCAGTTCATCAGGTTTAATCAGCGAGTGCCCATCCTGCCTTGGATAAACATTTAGCGTGATAATATACGGATAGATCATCCGTCTCCGGTTGATATTATCGACGTGAGTGTGGGAAAACTGATCAATGTCAGCGAAAATGACATTAGGATTGGCCTCCTGTTCAAGAGCAGCAATCTTCCTGCATAATTGCCAGGTTGCGTCATCAAACAAGGAAAATCTTCCAACCAGGGTATTAGCGCTTACGCCCCCAGCTTGTTCGATAATCAGGTATTCAGCGGTCTTCCGGTACATCACTGATAGGCTATTTGGCAAAACCGGGATAAGATCCCTGTTGGCTATTTCTATTATATCCTCTTCCCGGATAGAAATGGGCGAGTGGTCTGGCCGTCCGGCTTGATGCCACGCGGCTAACAGGAGCCGGTGGACAGGAGACCACTCGAGTTGTTTCCCTTGAGACTTGCTGACCGGAAACTGGATACCATTCAATATGGCCTCACCTACACCGCCGGATGTTCTTGCTTCGTATAAAATGCCGGTATCCGGGTCCAGCGCTTCCAGAAGTGGGACCTTCCTGTTGCCATATTTCTTTTCAAATGCCGTTTTAAATCGGCTCAGGCTGCTATTGGCGGAGCGATGGGACAGTGCTTTTAAATAGGTTAATGCTTTGCAAAGCGTTGGCTGGTCCCCCGCATTTGCGCCGCTGTTATCAATTGTTCTTTGCAGTGCAGTGTAGAACATAGCCTTGCCCGAATTGGTATCTTGGAGATCGGTAAAATCAGGAGCCAGTTGCTCTTTTAAAAGGAGACCTTTCATCCATGATTGACGAACGTTGGTGATCAATTTATCTATACCTGCATTTTTAAGGCTGTAGGTATTGAGCGGACTTTCCGTTTCAATCATCTGACCGAGCTCGTTCGTATAACAGAGCTGTGAAGAGATCAAAAATCGGAGATAATCACGCGCTTCCTCTGCGTCACCACCAAGGAAACCGGCGATCCAGAGCAATAGATCAGGAGCTTTAACAGGGCTTTTACTTAACAAGTGCACCAGGTCTACATAAAACTTCTCCGCAGCAATCCCGTCAATTGCGTATTGATACTTTCCCTTTTCATCGGTGGTGGCCACGTAATACCGAAAATGCTTTCCTACCCGGTAAACAGTTGGATTTAACCTTAATAGGGTTTGTTCTTCCTGTAAAGGGTGATTTTTTTTTATGGCAGCAAGCCAGGCCTGATCAGGCTTTACGTGCAATAGGGTCGAGTGCTCATTGCGCAGGCGCAGCACCTGGTCGTTGCTCCAGAATACCGTCGAAAATGAAGCAAACGCCCCAAATGGTGTCGGGCGGAAACTCATGCGGTTATAGTATTTGGCCACCGAATGCCTTTCCCTGGCCGTAAGACTTTCAAACTCAAACTTTTTTGTTTCCAGCACCCCGTAGAATTCAGGGCTGGCGAGCCATAAGGCGTTTAAAAAATACTTATCCTGTAATATTTCCGGTAAACGGTCCAGGTCATAACGGCTAAAACTATAAAATGGTGCCCTTACAAAGACCTCCGGTAATAACTCAAATTCATTGTCCATCATAATTTTCAAAGGGTATACTACCCATCTCCCACTGTTTTACTATTGCCGAGGCCGCTTCCTTTGTTAAAAAAAACGACCATGCGCACTATCATCAAATTAATTGCCCCTGCCCTGCTCATTCTGCTGTTTACTTATGCTGCAGCAAGCAAGCTGTTTACTTTTGATGAGTTCAGCTGGCAGCTGCATAACCAGAATATTTCCGGCTGGCTGGCAGACTTGCTGCTATACACGCTCATCCCGGCGGAGCTGCTGATTGCGGCTTTGCTCCTACACCCGAGGACCCAACGTGTTGGGCTATTACTATCCGTGATCACACTCGCCGTATTTACGGGCTACATTCTGCTGATACTTGCCGGCGCCTGGGACAGGGTGCCTTGTTCCTGCGGCGGGGTGATCGGCCGGCTTAACTGGACCCAACATTTCTTTTTTAACCTTTTCTTTCTTGTCCTGAGTATTGCGGGGTGGCGTTTTTCCGCTATACCGGGCCATTCATTACCGACTGTTAACTGACCGACAGATAAAGGGAAAGCCGAAAACCTTGAACAGAGTAGGCACATCATGCAAAAGTTTTTGGTTCGTTTTTTAGCAAAAAAGCGTTCAGTACCATGAAAAAATTAAGTATTCGTTTCGCCCTTGCTGCTGCGATCCTGGGGATCGGCAGCGCTTATGCCGGCAATGCCAATCACTTCGCGGTGAAAAAATGGGGACTCGACCGCAGTACCGGTTTATATGTGGACGTTACCACGGCAAGCCCGTCTACTTACAGCTGTACCGGTAGTTCAGGTGTATGTACCGCGACCTACGATTCGGATGTGAACCCGAACAACCAGGCGGGTGATACCCACCCGGGCACTGCTGATCCGATCACTATTGTGAACGGTACTTTCGCTAACTGATTCCCCGTATTCATTTCCGGCCGAACGCCGCAGGTCTACCCAGCCTGCGGCTTCGTGGTATCTTCCCTCAGCGCTCATTTTGCGGGATATTGTTCAGCCGGATCTCTTCAGGCGGGATCGGGTATACATAGCGTTTGCTTTCCGGCAGCAATGTGTAGGTCTGTCCCGCTATGATTCTCGTCAGGGTGACTTTCAAACGTTCATAGCGGTTAAGCCGCCGGAGATCGGACCAGCGCTGCCCCCTCCGGAACAACTCTTTCCGTCTTTCCTCCAGTATTTTTCTTAAAGCGGCTTCCGCATCGGCTGCGGTAACCGGGTTGAATTTTCCCGCAAGCCAGCGTTTCTCCAGCAATGTATTCAGATCACTTAAGGCTCCGGCGGTCTCCCCTGCCCTTGCCCGGCATTCCGCCCGGATCAGCCAGATCTCATCGGCAGCCAGCCCCGAAAAATTAAAGATATTCCCGGTGTAACTTCCTTTGAAACGGAAGGTGCCGTCGCCAAGCGGGCGGAAGAACAACCCTTTTCGAAGATCGTCCTGATGGAAAGAATTATAAAAGGCCAGATCTGCAACCGTAGGGGAAGCAGAAGTCGCGAAAGAATAACTGTTATCTACCGCGTACCAGATCACTTCATCATTCCCGTTGGGTAGAGCCGACGGGAACGGCCGGTTAGCTGTCGGGTTCAGCGTATTATAATCGATCAGTGCAGAGCGGAGTTCCAAACAGGAATCCGCGTAACGTCCGGCGGCGGCGTAGTTTTCCATAGCGAGGTTGACGCGTGCCAGCATGCCGAAAGCGGCCGCCGTAACAGGCCGGCTCTTATATGCCGCCGTCGACGGTAATAATCGCCGGGCTTCCCGCAGGTCGGTCAGTATCCTGTCATAGGTAACTGCCAGGCTCGCTCTCGGCAATTGCCGGACGACCGGGCTGCTGAGCGGCAATGGAATGCCGGGATCGGCATCCGCCGTTTCCTGGCGGTAGGGTAATGCGAACTGCTGTGCCAGGTTGAAAAAAGCATAGGCACGGTAGAACAAGGCTGTTCCTTTAATTACATTCAGCTCTGCAGCGGCAGAAGTTGCCGGTTTCAGCTCGTTCAGGCCGTCGAGCACGATATTGGCGTAAAACACCTGCTGATATGGCCTGCTCCAGTCCAGTGCAGGTGAACCGGTAAAGATCTCCTTCGCCCAAGTATAAGAGGTGCGTTCGTAATCCTCCCCGTAGCCGTTAAAACCCGCATCGGACACGACCAGGTCGCCGTCTGCGAGTGATGTTAATGCAGGCGAGTAATTAAACACCTGGTTATTATCGAGCAAGGCCCTGAAATCCGCCGGGGTAGCCGGTACCAGTAAAGCCTTGCTGGGTTTCTTTTCCAAAAAATCCTTACCACAGCCTGCGCCCAGTGCGGCGGCAAACAGAAAGAACAAGAGGTAGTGTATAGGTTTATTCTTTTTCATCTTCAATGATTAAAAGTTTAAGCGGATACCGCCTGCGATGGTCCTCGGGGCGGGATAAGTTTGTAAAAAGTCCGGATCGATGTGGTTTTTATTGGCGCGCCAGAGGATACCCAAGTTGGCGGCATATATGTAAACCTGTAAACTGCATTTGGGCAGGAAGGTAAACTTACCCTGTGCGAAAGTATAAGATGCGGTCAGGTCCTGCAGGCGGATATGATCCCCCTTTTCCACCAACGCCGAGGAATAGGTATAAAAGTCATCGCGGGCGGAGCTCGCTGCGGCGGGAATAGACGGCACCACGGTATGCGTCTCATCACCCGGTTTCTGCCAGCGCAAGGCATAATCACCGTGTTGACCGGCAAGTCCGTAGTTGTTGCTGTAACGGATCGATGGTCGCCGGAAATAATAACCGAAACGGTAGCTGATATTCGCCGACAAGGTCCAGCTTTTATAACTGATGGTATTACGGAATGCGCCGAACCAGGTCGGGCGGGAGGAACCGTGGTACACCAGGTTTTCCGGCGTTGCCGCAACCGACATTGCGGTATAATCCTTGCTCACCTCCCCGTTCAAATAACCTCTCGGGTCGCCCGTTTCCGGGTCAAGCCCGGCGGAGGCATAACTATAGACCGCGAAAAGCGGTTTGCCCGCCAGCGGATAACTCCCTGATGCGCCCCCGAATACATAATCCTGCGGCAAGGAAGCCTGTTCATATTGCGTCACCTTCTCAGCGATATGACTGACGATCACGTTGCTGGTCCAGCTGAAAACACCGGCCAGGTTGCGCGTCTGCAGGTCAAGGTCAAAACCATGTCCGCTAGTCTGTGCCGTATTACCTGTGAAAACACTCACACCCGAGGAGGGCGGGTAAGATGTCCTGCCGATCAGGTCCGTCCCGCGCTTCAGATAAAACTCCAGTGTGCCGGAAACGCGGTGTGCCAAGGCGGCGAAGTCAAGCCCCAGGTTGATGTGCCTGATCTTTTCCCAGCGCAGCAGGGGGTTCGGCGGGTTCAGGATATCCGCGTAAGGTTGCTGGATCTGGGAATCGCTCCCGTCATAATACAAAGCCGTAGTGTAAGCGGAAAGGCTTTTATTGCTGTTCCCATTAAAACCGTAGGTAGCCCGCAGTTTCAGTTCGGGCAGCCAGCCAATATGGTAAAAACTTTCACGGCTGAGCTGCCAGGCAGCACCGGCCGACCAGAGCGGTACACCTTTTTGATTGGTCTTCACCCCGAACAGGTTGGACTGGTCTATGCGGGCACTTGCCGATAGGGTCAGCCTGCCGTCATACGTGTAGGCAGCATTGGCATACCAGGAACGGTAACGATCGGTCAGATCGGTTTCATCCATATTCAGCGGGATCGCGTTTTCCTGGAAAGGATCGTCGAAGCGCGGGAATAAAGAACGGCCGTCCACCGGCAATGAAGTCGCATGTTCCGCGTCATAGCCATAGAGACGGTAAGCGTCGGCCAGCACGTTCTGGGTACGGATCTCGTAACCCGCCAACGCATTCAGGCTGTGCTTGGCACCTAAGTTGCCGTCATAACTTAACTGTGCCCGGCCGTCATGACTGATCGTGGTGCTGTTAGACAGGTCGAGTAGGCCACCTAAAGGCACCGGCCTGACCAGGGTACCGTCATCTGCATTGACCTGCGTGAACCGGTTGATCATATCCCGCGCGGCATAACTTTCCGCGGACTGCAGGTTGCGGCCTGCCAACTGGCTGCGGTCATACTGGTAAAGCACCTGCGCCTGCAGGCCCAGCGGCAGGCGATATTTGAGGGCAGCATTGATCCGCTGGCTGTTCAGGCGGTTGCGGTTGTCTGCCAGCCGGAGTTCGTCCAGCGGACGGTAGCGCCAGTCGAGCAAGCCCTGCCCCGCCGCCTCATCGATGAACCCCAAGCGGTGATCACGCGTTAACGCCAGCGCGTTCCCGTTCTGGTCGGCCAACGCGGCGTACGGATAAATGTTCTGCCCGCGGTTCCACAGCAGGCTGCCGGGGTTGTTTTGGTCTGTCAGCGTATGCACCAGGTTCAGGCCTAAACTGAACTCCAGCTTACGGTCAAGCATCGTCCAGGTATTGTTGCCGTTCAGGGTCAAACGGTTAAAACCGTTGCCCTGCAGGTTGTCGAGGTTCCTGTCATAACCCAATGAATAATAATAGCGCTGGTTCAGGGAACCGCCGTCAAGGCTAAGGGCATACTGCTGTTTGACGGCAGGGCGGTACAGGTAATGTGAAACATCCTGACGGATATCCTGCCCGCGCAGGGCGTCGATCTGCCGGTCCGCCTCGGACTGGCTGATCTTCCCGTCACGGGCATCGATCAGGAGTTCTACTACCGGCGAAAGCGGTGGGTGGTTACCCGCGTTTTCCAAACCGGTATAATAGTCTTCGCCGAACAGCCTCTTTTCAATATCGATGTAATCCGAGGTGCTCATCCGTGGCCTATAGTACAGGTCGGGACGCTTACCAACCGTGACGTTGGTGTTCAGGCTGATCTGCATAGGTTTGTTGTTTAGTCCCCGGCGGGTGGTGATGACGATCACCCCGTTACCGGCTTTGGCGCCCCAAATGGATGCCGCTGCCGCGTCTTTGAGGATACTGATGGATTCGACGTCATTAGGATTCAGGTTCTCAATGGGTTCGTTATAAGGAAAACCGTCCACCACGATCAGCGGATCGGCATTGGACTTGATGGTGCTTTGCCCGCGGACACTGATGCGGGTACCTACGGAATTAAAGCTCAGGCCGGGAACGACATCACGCAGGCGATCGACAATATCTGTTGACACGCTTCGGTTGACCAGGTTCCTGTCCACCTGTACGAATGATCCGGTTACGCGCTCCCTTGGGATTTGCTGGTAACCTGTGGAAACCACCATGCCTTCCAGTTCAGCTGCAGCTACCTGCAGCGAAATGACCAGGGAATCGCGCAAGGGAACCGTAATGCGTTGTTCAATGGTGTTATAACCCACATAGGCGACCTTCAGTACATAGCTGCCGGCAGGCAGGTTAAAAGTAAACTGACCGGAATTTCCGGTTACAGTACGATAAGAAGTGCCGGTAATGGTGACCGAAGCGCCGGGTAAAGCCTGACCGGCATCCAATACCTTACCATTAACGGTGTATTTGCCGGCCTCCTGCGAAAAGCAGTACCGGCCGGTCAGGAGTAAGATGGCGATGATATAATATTTCATAAGGAATAGCTTAGGATTTGTTTGGGTAATCAATAATTAAACATCAGGGTTGCCGCGCGTCACGGATGACGAGCATTTCGACCGCGGCTTCTTTTTCCTCAAAAGCGAGGTCATAGACGGCCAAAGCCTTGTTTAACGTAGGCACATCGGATAAGCGGCCATCGACCGACAGGTCTACCCGCCCGGTATAGCCGGTTTGATCAACGACGGGCAAAGGCGAATTCTGCAAATACTGGTGATCCAGCCGCTTCATCAGCTGCGTCAAAGTACTATTGCGCAGCCGGGCCTTGTAAGGATCAATATCCACCAGCACCTCCCCGCCTTTGGTCGCCAGTTTATCAGAACCTGAAGTGCGGACAAGGGCAAGGCATTTCGTCTTGCGGGTTTCTACGGTGACCTCATAAGCCGGGAACAGTCGTTTAAGATCGGTTTGGATCAACGGAAAGGCTTGTAAAGAAAGACTGGGCGGCACCAATAGTTCATAACACCAGCCATTACCCTGTGCCAGCCAGTCCATGTAGGCTTGTCCGCTCAGGTGTGAGTTCAGTCGCGCAGAGTCTTTGGACAGGACAGCGATGCGTGAATCTTGGAACCAGCGCCCTTTATCGGCAAAGGCCAGGCGGCAGATCCAGACAAAGGGGACATTACGCACATTAAAACGCTGGCCGCTGCTACTGTCGAATTTGGTGACGGTCATACCGGCTTCGAGGCCGGGAATGTAGCTACTCAGCAGCGCATGGTATTTGAGGCCGGCGCCATCGCCGCCGTTACTGCCTGCCAGCAAGGGCAGCATCCCGTCGTAAGGCTGTACGATATCTTTCTTTTGTGCGAGTGTCCCGGTACCGGAAAGCATGGCTCGGATCTTCTCCGCGGTTACTTCCTTTTCCTCGGTAATGGCGCGGATAATGCCTTTAGCGTCTACCCACACATAATGCGGCAGCGCGTGGTGCGGGAACAGGCGGTGCAGCACGGTATCGCCTGTAACACCCGGCAGTTTAAGATCATGCACTTTCCGCATGGCAGACAATACGGGGGCAGCCACAACTTCGGGCTGGTAAGTGACCGGCAAGATCGTTATCCGATCACCGAAAACCTTCTGCAATGAATCCTCCACCGGCATCATAGCACGGCAGGGGGCACACCAGGTAGCCCAGAAACTGATGATCAGTAGTTTGCCGCGAAAATGAGATAAAGGCAGCTTACTGACCGGCTTGTTATTGACCCGGAAACCAGATAACCCGGTAATGGTGACGTTAGGAACCTGGTCGCCGATTTGCAGGCCTCCTTTGCCGATTTCGAGCGCGGCAGTTGATTTTGTTTTATTTGGAATGGGCTTATCCTGCGCTGGGGCCCTGAAAAAAAGGCAAAGCAGTAGCAGGAAGCTGAAATATCGCTTCATTTTGATGTATTAAGTAACCAATAAAAAAATGAAAGATGGGTGGCCTTAAACGACAAGCGGGTGCTTACCTAATACCACAGGCTAAAAAGCCGGATGAAAGTTCACTCGGGCGGGGAGATCAGCAGCAGCCAGGTATGTACAGGGTAATTAGTCATGTACGCTACCCTCCTGCCCGGTTAAATGATTGCCGGATAAAGATGGTTCTTCTCCCGACTCAGCCCCGCTTTCCTGGTGCAATGCATTGGCCGCGGCCACCAGGCTAATTAACTGATCAAAAAGCAGGGCAACTTCTTGTACATAAGCCGTCCCTTTATCTTCCAAACCTCCCTTAACGGCGAGGCGGAAAATATCCCACAGTTTCTCAACTACAAACTGATTAGGAAACAAATTGCAATATTCGATCGGTGCAAGCTTTTTACATTTGCCGATAAAAATTTGATATGAGAGATTGTTAGGTTCCAATGCATAAATATTTTACATCAGAGCCCAATCGATCGTAAAAAAGGGATGGGCTCACCACCACCTCCCTTCGTTCGACACCCAGGAGACAGTTTTTACGGCAAGACCCATCCCTCTCGCAAAATACATAAAAGTATAAAGCAAAGGGCATGGGTTTTTTAACTTACCGTCTCGCAAACTTGGGTGTCAACGAAGAGCGACGAGACTCTTTCAGTATTATAACCTTAAATTATTTCTAGCCAATAGGCTTTTATTATCTAACGCTAATATATAAATAAAAATCCTATATACAAATATAAGTTAACAAACTACCATTTTTAATATACAGATTAGCTCATTTTGTTTGATGACGAAGAGAGCCGAACTATATTCTGATAACATTACTCTAAAAAACTTAGGGGTGGTGTTAAAAGAACAACGGATGGAAAAAGGATTCTCACTCGATGACATGGTTCAGATGACGGGTTTTCCAAAATCTACAATCTTAAACATAGAGAAAGGAAGTGCAACAAATATCAGTTATTATATTGCATACGGACAAGCAGTGGATTTTTCCATTTTGGTATCCGATATTAAAATCAAATTGAAATCAAGGTATGAATTGTCGCCAGATAGAAAGAGTCGAAAGTTTCTTACCTTAAAAATAAGGTCGCTTTACAAAGAGGATTTTTTTTCGGAAAAAAAAGCTGTCCATCAAGTTATTGAAAAACTCATCAGCTTGCACAAGTTCGAAAATTCGAAAGAGTTAAGTTCTAGCGTTTCTGGAATTTTAAGAAACTTCGTTGAAGATGATCTGCTTGAACTAGTAGAAAAGAAAGGTAGAAACAACATTTACATTAAAAAAGCAAATAGTCAAAACGCTTGAAACTTTTGCCGTTCTATCCCCTTCTTCAACCCGAATAAAATGGATAGAAGTACTATTACGCTTGTCCTCTCTAAAATAATAATTACCGCTGTATTTATTTTTTTACCCATTGTTTTTCATAAACCATATCCGTTTCCTCCTTACGTATTAGGGATAGTGTTTCTGATCACGCTAATTCCGTTTACAAACCTGACGATTAAAGTGGTAGTAAATGCCGTGGTTATGGGCGCGATGATGTTAGTTTTCTTTATTCTTTAAATAGAAAATTAGGTTAATTACTTGCTTGCTAATCAAACGTAGTGAGCTAAAACAATGTTAGATTATGACTACTTTCTTATTATTATTTTAACTAACTACAATACAACTAAATAATCTAATTTTATTGTCTAATGGGCTATTTTATAGCCCTGCAGTGATATCTTTGCAACACAATGAACAATGATAGATTAGCTGCGCAGCTCGAAACCCGTATTTTTTATTTTTATGTTGTAGACCAAAAACCGAACGAGATCAGGATAACTATGTATGGTACTCACTATACTCTTCATAAATCCAATGAGGGCTGGCGAAATGCATCTTCAAATAGTATGAATATGTCACAGCCTTTAATTGATTCGGTCGTTGAAGTTGTTTATGGTTCAACTCAACCAATGCCTGTATAATGCATTTTCAGATACTTGCCGCAATGAAAAATGAACTTTAGATGACTAAGTGGAAAACACACCAAAACGCCCCCTGGTGGATTATTCAAAAAGCCCCTTTGCCAGTTGACAAATAAGACTCAAACGCTTTTAAGATGGGATGCTAATTAGAAAATGCGCATTGGTAAATAATTCTGGAAATATCAGTACCTGCTATGAGCTTTTTTATATGCTGAACATGGTGAAGTGTATTGGGTTTGGGTGTCCCGACAAATCGTTTTGGGCTGCCCAAAACATGGCTTGCTTTTGATTAGCAGATCAAATTCACTAGCTTTATTTTTTTTAGAATTGATTTAGAGCAAACCCCAATATACATCGGATCATCAAGTAGAAAGTGGGACTCGAATATAATCTTAAATAAAAATTTAAAATTTCCGAGTTAGGGTAATTAATATGTAGTTTTCGAACTTTTGGAATCGGTAAATTTTTGTATAAAGTTTTGTGCAACAATACGGAATATAGCTGCCAAAACTTTGTATTGACCGTATAACTTGATTTTGTAAAAACCAAACGTGTTTGTCAAGGAAGAGCTATTAAATTTACAAGCTTAGCCAATGATTTATTGATGAGCGTTAACGATAAGATATATAGTAGGGATGGACGTGCACCGGTACCGGCTAAGGTAGCTACCTCTAGGGTCATGAGCGCGAACAAAGCGAAGGATACGAAACCGGAGCTGTTATTGCGAAAGGCTTTGTTTCAGCGTGGGATTAGGGGTTACCGGCTGAACTGGAAAAATGTGCCTGGCCGTCCTGATATCGCGTTCCCTGGAAAGAAAGTAGCAATATTCGTACACGGCTGTTTTTGGCACCGATGTCCGACCTGCAATTTAACGCTACCAAAAAGCAATCAAGATTTTTGGTCTCAAAAGTTCACTAAGAACGTAGACCGGGATCGCGCCAAGCGAGATCAATTGATCGCTATGAACTGGAAGGTGATCACGGTCTGGGAATGCGAACTCAAAAAAAACATCACAGATACTGTAAATAATATAAAAAATCATATTTTCAACCTCCAAACCGATATCTTATCTATTCATGGATGAACTGACCGTACTTGATCTATTTTGTGGCGCCGGGGGATTCTCGGAGGGTTTTCGCCAGCAAGGGTTCACCATCGTTATGGGGATCGATCATTGGAAACCGGCCATCGATACCTTCAATCATAATTTCGACCTTGACTGTAAGGTGCAGAACATGCTGGACTATCTCTATTCTACAGAGAAGATCGAAGCATTACCTGATACGACCGTGATCATCGGCAGCCCACCATGTGTGAGCTTTTCCAATTCGAACCGTTCGGGTAAGGCCGACAAATCACTGGGGCTTCAATTGATCAAAGCGTTCTTGCGTATCATCGCGGTAAAGAAACACCAGCCGGGGTCACAGTTACAGGCTTGGTTCATGGAGAATGTCACCAAGTCCATCGCGCATTTGGCCCCGGTCTACACCTTCCGTGATCTCGATCTGGACGATTGGGCCAGGGCTCACCGTAAAAGGCCGAGCTCAGTTGCGATCGCCATGGCGGAACATAGTGTGGTGATCAATTCTGCTGACTACGGATCTCCGCAGGCTAGAAAGAGAGCGATCAGCGGTAATATCATCCGGTTACGGCGCTTGGTCGTGCCGCCTGCCACGCACCGAGAGCCGGGCGATCTGACCGTACCCCAGCTACCTGTATACCGGACCTTAGGTTTGATACGGGAACATTTGCCCAGTCCGAACGCTGCACTGTCCAATAGGCAGTTCGCGGACCCACTATATCCGGGACTGAACCTGAGCAGAGCATTATTGACCGATCATTTCTATGATACAGGGCTATATGGGTCTGAATGGAGGAACTCGATGCATTTGAAGATCAACCATCCTTATATGGGCATAATGTCCTTCCCGGAGAATGAGAACAAACCAAGCCGGACCATTACGGCGACCAAGATCGGTACTTCCAGGGAAGCGATCATCTACCGGTCAGAATATGGCCGGAACGGTGATGGAGAATTCAGGACGCCAACCGTCCGAGAGGCCGCTACATTGATGAGCTTTCCGGCAAGTTATCAGTTCCTGGGCTCTGAAGGCGCGAAATGGCGCTTGGCGGGTAACGCGGTCTGTCCGTCGGTCGGCAGGAACTTCGCGGCAACTGTAAGGAGCGCGATGGGCTTGCCACCAATTACCGAACCGTTAATCAGAAGAATGCCTAAATTGAAAGGGGTCAAGAACCTGAACACCTTCCAGGAAGCTTTGTTCAATGACCCACCGGTACGGAACAAAGGATCAAGGTTCAGAAGGCACCCTTTTAAGGACGGTAACATTACCGTCACGCTTTCCAATTACGATATCACTAACACGGAAGAGACCGAATTTCGCTGGATGACATCGGTCCAATACGGCAATGGGGATGGCTTTCCGACCATGAACTTCGAGGACGAACAGTTCCGGGAACTGGAACCCATCATCCGGACATTTCCGAATGGGCAGCGTTTCATTGAGGTCATCAACAACGGTTTTTCTGAACGTATCGCTGATGCGACGCGCCTGCAATCGATGTATGAGCAACAACAGGACCTGGAAAACTATCTGGAACCGACGAGACTGATCGAAAGACTCGCGGCGATCATTGAGCTATATGCTGTCGATGCGGTTTTTGAACAACAAGGCCAGATCATCTTTCCAAATAAAAGAGCAGTGCCACAGCGCCAGGTCATGGCGCTGTACGGGGTCAACAAAATAGCCACGGTCGCCAATACACCAGAGATCCATTGATATGCCTGTTCACTTCATCGATAATTATCCAAGGCATAATCTGGCCAGTTGTATCCGCAAGCCGGACAAGAGTCCGCTGCACGGCGAAATCTGGATCTATCAGGAGCTGAACAAATTCAATGATCTTGAACTTTTAAAAGACGAGAACTGGTACGTCAAACACAATTACAACCTTTCTTCGCATCCTTTTAGTGGGCAAAAGGTGGAGGGCCAGATCGATTTTTTGGTCCTGAGCAAATATGGTCTGCTCATCATCGAGGTCAAGGGTGGTGCCATCGAGGTCGACAGCCATGATGTCTTCTATTCCTATGATAGCAGCGACAGGAGCAAGCGGTACGAGGCACAGAACCCTTTCAACCAAGTTAAGGAATACGTACATTCTTTACGCGCGCTGATCGATTCATCGCCTTTCATTTATAGGGCGGTCGTTTTTCCGCATGAAGCTAACTTTGTGCTTAAAGGCCCTCAATTGTCCGCATATGATTACCTGTTCTTTTCAAAAGCAGATCTCGATAAGAAGGACACTGAACATGCCAGAACCCTGCTTTTTCATGAATTCCTCGTACGGCTGGCCAAAAGCTCCCGCCGGAAGATCATCGAACAGCTCCATCAGCATTTGAACAAGGATCGGATCGAGCCCCGGGCCTGGGAGCGGTTCCCGCTCCTGAACAAACGGGAAATAAGCAGGCTCCGCAGCGAGCTGTTCCCAGTGCAGACCACGTACGGTTTCGATCCAGAAAAAATCAGGAACGAGATCATCTTAGAAGAGAACTACGAGATCCTGAAAGGCCTGCGCAGGAACAGAAAGGTGATGGTCCAGGGAGGCCCAGGCACTGGCAAAACGGTGCTCGCTACTAAGTTCCTGGCCGAAAATCTCATCAAACAACATAAAGGCATTTACTTCTGCGCCAATCAATTGTTGCGCGCCAAGATGCGGCACCTGATCTGCGAAGAGTACAAATTAGATCCGAATTTGATCGATTTCCGCATCTATCATCCTGATATGGCCGGAACGATCAGTAAGGAACATGTCGATTTCTTGATCATCGATGAGGCGCAGGAGTTCTTCGATAAGGGATTAGATCAACTGATCGATCAAGTGGAAACATCCGATCAGCCGAAATTCCTCGTCCTATATGACCCGGAACAAGCGATCATCCGGAACTTCAAGGACATTGACTGGTACGCTGACTTTTTGCTGGAAGGCAGCTTCGTTCATTATTTGTTCGATACCACTTGGCGCTGCACGCAGAACAAGCGTATTGCTGATGTGGCGATGCTTTTGCTGAACGGTCAGTACAAAAAATTAGAGGATGATCATGCGCAATTATGTTCACCTGCCCATGATCTGGTCACTCGGCTAACCGTATTGAAGGATTTGATGGATGAAGCACAACAGGACCCATCCAAGTATATCATCTTGGTCAGGTATCAACTGCTCGATGAGTTCAGCAAGTTAGTCCAAGATTATTTCGCCCGCTCCATCGAAGAATTGACCGAGAAAAACATCAACGTCAAGAACCTGAAGATCAGGTATACCACTCCGATCAAGTTCAGAGGATTAGAGGCCGAGCATGTTGTGCTCATTACTACTAGCTTGGATGACCGCTCAAGAACGGAGAACTACATCGGTGTGACAAGAGCGATCTATTCATTCAAATGCGTGCTATGGAGCTGAACAAGTTACATAGTACCGTGATCACGGTCATGAAGGACAGGGGAAACTTTATACATGAAAGGGAGCCATTGTTGTTCTTGGTCGGAAGTTGGTATCACAAATGGTTAAGCTCAGATGCCAAAGAGCTTGCGCTCAAGATACCTTGTTATCACAAGGAGATTATGCCCTTGCTAATCGAATACCAGTACTGGCTGGACCTCTTGATCAGGATAATGGCCATAGGGCCGGTAATCGATCAATCCGGGGCAAGCTTGTTCGATGTCAGGGCTTATCGGATCGCGGACCGTTATCAGCGACAGCAAACGGATTTCCTGATCGCTCATCACAGCACGGATCACAAATCACACCGTTTTGCTCAGGATATCCAAATATCGACCGATCGTTTTCTGCCCCTGTTCCGTAGTGAACAGATCGATGGCCGAAAAGAAATAGTTGCCGATGCGTTCGCGCTGTTAACGGTCATCGGTAGAGATAATCTGATACCTTACGCCGTGATGTTGGATATGGAACGCGACCTGACCTTGTTCATCAAGCAGACCGCTGAGCATTTTGCCGAAAAAGCCTTTGCCCAAATGCTTTGTACGGAAGACTTCCGGCATGATCACGACCACAGGGATGCCGTGTTGGATGCGCTGTGGGAAGCCGACCTGCAAAGATGTGTCGTTTTTACCTATCCTTATCATGTCGATGTAAGCGCAGCAGTAATCAATGAGTTCCGGGGGCGATCCAAAATATGCCGTATTGCGTTATCCAACCGATTCACACACATGGAAGTGGAACCGCAAGATCTCCTGTTGACCAGGGCTGAGATCGGTCTTGGAAAAGAGGACGACATACTTCATGTCACCGATCGGTTCTCCATCAAAAGTACCGATTGCGGACCTGAACTGATCGCTTGTCTTCGTGCTTTGCGTTATGAATGGAACGTAGCTAAGTTCAGTGCCTTCACAAGTCCCTTCCCGGTAAAATGGTTGCTTTGTGTGCATCATGGTCACACCATCGATCATTGGAAGACACAGTTCAAACGGGACTATCCGGAAATCTCGGGCCAATTATTGAGCAATTGCTGGCACATTATCGAGCTCACCCACGAGCTGAACTGGATCGACCGATTCATACTGTCAGATCCTCATGGCACGGTCGTATTGCCGAGGTCTATGGTCCATAAAGAAATTATCTTCTCGCTTCAAGAGTATCTTGACGCCCGTTTTAAGCACGTTGTTCTCAGTGATGAGATCGATCAGGCGCTGACACAAGGCGGTCGGGTCTATCTTTTGGATGCTTTCAATATAATCTTGTTGAACAATATCACATTTTCCGATGATCCGGAGAATTTGCAGATCGTCGTTCCCGATTTCTTGTTCTATACCTACCAGCCCTTCACCCGATATTTAGCCCTAAAACACCATTTCGATGCGTTGACAGGTGGTCTGCGCGAAGCGCTGGATGAACGCTATCCCGTGCGTTCGGATCAGTGGAAAATCCTTAGCGAGAACGTGCTTAGATCATCAAGGGCGGCATTGAGAGCGTTCAACAACGTACTGGTGGTCAATGACGAAGAGGAGCAATTGGACGATCAGCCAGGAACGATCACTGATCTTTCATCAGCCGAACTCGTGGAGCGTGTAGCGGTCAAAGAAAGAAAAAGCATCGAACGAAAACCTCCCGAGCATCTGGAAATCCTTACGAGTGGAGGGAAATGTACGTTACTGGCCACCGCTCCGGTGTTGATCAGTCAGAACGGAACATTGATCCGTACCATCGCTGCGGTACTGGATCCCGGTACCCTGTTCGTTCCGATCGACGAGGTCATCAAGAACATGGACTTGAAGAATATGGTCGACCGATTGATCACCCTTTCTGATGAGGCCCGAAATTGGCACCAACACCTCAAAGAGCTTGAAGAGCAGGATGCCAACATCTTTGACACGCTTAAACGGCAGGGACTTTCCGTTAGCAAACAGACTTTCGAAAAAGATTACCTCAACAATCATAGCAGTTTGGTCGAACTGCATATGCCACGCGCGAAACAGGATTGGATGCTCATCTGTCAACGTTTACGGATCGGAGATAGCCGTACCGCTTGGAACGCGGTCAAATGCCAGGAAGATATCAACCTGCTGAAGGCGATCTATTCCCAGATTCTTACGCTCATGATCGACACGGAAAGCTTTGGTGTCAACGTGAGCGATCTGGTACTGGAACAGATTACGACCCTGCTGGCTAAGCTTCCCGATCCGGGTGTCAATGCGAAAGAGAACAAAAAGGATGCGATCGCATTGATCAACGAGATCTGCGATAAGGTCAGCCTGCAAAAAATAGAACAGATTAACCCGATTACCTTATGAACCCTATTATTGAAAAAAGGGACGACCTCGAAAAGTTCGTCGTATCACAGATCGTCGGCCCCGGTGCGTTCAATAAACACCTTGTCTTTACCGCAGATTGGGACACGAACGAATTTACGGGGAAAGCTTTGGATAAGTGCGATGCTGCGGACAACAAGAATGAGGTCATTGCCGAACTGCCTGCCTATCTATATAGTTCGGCTATACTTTTTCCGATCTCAATGACAGCGGACGAAGCCGTTGAACTGTCTGGCGATGATGAAAATGAGGGTAATGATGATGGAAATGAGGGAAGCTCCGTACCCAAAGCTGACGACGAAGGTTTCAATGATGACCACGAACAAAGTATCTCGAGCAAGAATCAGAACTACCCTAACACTTGCGGGCTTTCCTTTGCTTTGACCAATGGCGTTAAGCCGGAGGAAGCCCTGTTGACCACGATCAGTTTCCGGCAATACCAAAGGGTCCGCCAACACGAAAGCCAGGATCGCAGACTGGGTATATGGATAGCACGCTATCCGACCCAGACGGCTGAGATCGTCGCCAATCGTTTTAACAGCCTGTTCAGTACCATTGAACTGGACGGTAACTTGTTCCTGTACATGTTGCCCGGGGTAGATATCAATCAACATCTATATGCACTCGACTACATACACCTTGATCGCCTGTTGCGGGACACGGTCGTTCCCCTGATCGAAACCCTCTTTCCCGATAAGGAATACTATCGCGCGGTCACTAAGACCTACGATGGTGTGGAATATCCGACGATAACGCTGTACGAAGAGAACTTGCTGGATGAGATCCAACGTCGGCTGATCGAAGCCCCCTATAACTTTGGCTCATTACGCACCCTGATCGAGCAATTAGAAATCTATCAGCAGCTCAAGGTATACCTCAATGAGCTTAAGGCCATCTACCGTACAAGCTCCAGGCGGAATTTCCCCACATCGATCTGGGAAGCCCGTTCGCACGAGGTCCCGCTTCAACTACCGGCATTCAATGGTTCGAACGTCCAGCGTGATGAAATATCTGTACCTGGATTTCCATTGCTCGCCTTGAACTATCAATACATCCATGAAAACGACGCGGTATATGTAAAACTTGTGTTGGTCAACAAAGGTATCATAGAACTTCGCCCCGACGAACCTGAACAATTGAACAAAAAGGACCGGGCCAATGAACTTGCGTTCTTTGGGGTCAAAGTAACCGTGAGCGAAGTTGCAAGTAGCGCGTTCACGGCCTATAATCCGCCGAACCTTTTGATCATCGACGAAGAGGACAGCTTTAACAAATTGCTCTATCGAGAGTACAAGGATTATGCGGAAGGCTACAACACCTCCGTGACCTGGGGCTTGCTTCGGGGGGTAAATCAGCGCTATGTAGCAACCGAGTTCATTCCGCAACAGGACACCCCTAATGTGGATTTTAAGCCAAGCAAGGTACAAGATCAGGAGATTATCGGGCTTTTCAACGACAGCGTGCTAGCCATCCGTGATCTTTCGACCCTGAGCAGCAGGACCAATGAAGATGTCTTGTCCGATCTCCGGTCGATGGTGACCGCTTATGCAGATTGGATCGCAGTCAAATGGCTAGACCTAGAACACAGTGATGTCGGCGAAGTTGGTAAACGACTGCTTGAAAAACAATTAAGGGCCTGCGAAGCTGATCGCGACCGTTTGTGCCGGAACATCCGTTTGTTGGCAGGGGATGCTATAGCGTTCACTGCCTTTCGGGTGATGAATACGGCCATGTTCATGCAACTGCATCACGGGTCGATGATCAAGGCCGCAAAAAAAGGCGACCAACAACCTTTCGTGCCGCTGGAGAATAATGCGGCCTTTTATCAGGGAGTATCTCTAATGGACGAATACAAATGGCGGTCTTTCCAGTTGGCCTTCATTCTCCTCAATATTGATGCTTTCGTGCGCCCGGCTACGGATGACCACACGGTCAAGGACATTTTTGGTATGGGCTGGCCGGAAAGGAACGAACTGGCCGACCTGGTCTGGTTCCCTACGGGTGGTGGTAAGACAGAGGCCTATTTAGGAATCATTGCATTTTGCATCGCTTACCGCCGATTCACGCATCCTGAAGAACGGGGCGGCGGCACCACCGTGTTGATGCGTTATACTTTACGGCTTTTGACCTTGCAACAGTTCCAACGTGCAACACTATTGATTTGTGCACTCGAAACGATCCGTAAGGATGGGTTCGCCATACCTGGTGGACATACCTTAGGAATCGAAAGAATCACCATCGGCCTTTTCGTCGGCAAAGGTTCCCTACCGAACAAATGGCCAGATATGCGGAAGGCCTTAGATCAGATCGCGCAACAAGTGAGGGATGGGAAACAAGTCACGACCAGCTTGCCTCATACGGAATGTCCATGGTGTGGCGGTGCACTGTTCAAAGTTCAGAACCTAGCCAACATCGAACCGGATCGCGATCGTTATGGGATCAATGATAAGTTGACGATCATGTGTAATACAGTAGGTTGTACCTTTCACGCGAGAAGGCCGAATGAGAACAAAAGTCTGCCCCTTCGCCTGTTCGATGAGGATATATACAAATATCCGCCAACCCTGCTGTTTGGGACGGTCGATAAGTTCGCTGCGCTGGCCAACAAGATCGCTACCGGCTCTCAGCAACGGAATGATGACTCCAGGCGCCTGCTTGGCAAAGGCTATCAATACGATCGAATACCGCCTGAACTGATCATCCAGGATGAGTTGCACCTGTTATTAGGGCCTTTGGGATCGGCGGTCGGCTTGTTCGAAAAAAGCGTGGATGAGCTTTGTACCTACCCATCCGGTCAGCTATTGGTCAGACCTAAAGTGATCACTTCCACCGCGACGACCCGGAACACCGACAAGCAAATATTCGCACTTTTCGACCGACGCTGCGAGATCTTCCCAAAACAAGGGATCACTTGTGATGATGCCTTCTTTTCTTTCTACAAACGAAATCCTGAACAGGTGACCGAATATGCTTCGAACCGGCGCTATATTGGACTTTTACCCGTTGGGAAGACACAGGTGTGGATGCAACTGCGCTTAGCGTCGATCTGTCTGGCTCACAGGGTAAAGTTCATGCTCGAGCGATTTGACTACGATGAAATCTTTTGCTCAGGACCAGCCTACGCCGAGTTCAACAAAGCGTTCGACTACTACCATACTGTGCTGACCTATTTCAACAGTCTGAAAGAAGTAGGTAAGACCCAATCCCAGCTCACTCATTATCTACCTGGTGATCTGAGCCTGATCATTAAGAACACGCTACCATGGAACCTGTTGAACCGGATCGTCAAGAGGAACGAAGAGATATTGGACTCAGAGCTTACAGGAAGGCTTTCAGGCGAAGAAGTGAAGTCCAACCTTTCATCGATCGAAAAGACCTGGGAGCTCACGAAAGCTAATATCCCACCAGAACTGGTCATTGCGACCAATATGATCTCGGTGGGGATCGACGTGTCCCGTTTCAATACGATGCTGATCAATTCCATGCCACGCAATACCGCTGAGTACATTCAAGCATCCAGTCGTGTTGCGCGCGATAAAGAAGGCATCGTTTTCACCGTTCACCATCCTTTCCGTTCCAGGGATATTTCACATTACCAGCGATTTAAGGAGTTCCACGAGAAGTTCTACAGTTATGTAGAACCCATATCGGTGACCCCATTTGCGAACAAAGCGCTAGACCGTTATTTCGCCATGTACCTGGCGGTGATCATCAGACACGATACCCAGCTGGGCCTTTTAAACAACGAAGATGCCAACGCCATCGATCTGCAGAAGATCGCAACGGTCAAACAAAAGGTCACGAGGGCCATGCGGAAACTGCACGAACGCGCGGAGAAGCTCAATGCATATCTCAAAGATCGTACTACAGGGATATCCAGTCATATTGAAGGGATCATCACGGAAGAAGAACTCGAAGATATTGGTTACCAGCTCGATGACCTGTTGGTCAAACGGTGGCTTGAACGCATCAGCGGCCAAGATCCCACCCTGAATATTAAATATCGCGACACTGTCAGCCCGAGTTCGCTGTTCGCACCCAGGAACAACGAAGCTCGGGACAATAACTGGAACGTTAAAGAATCGCTCCGAGAGATCGCGCCTTCGGTCGTGATCAAGACCGTACAACAATAGACCTTGCACAAATGGCAAAGAAAGAATCGCTCAATAGACACGCCAACGAGGCCGTTAGTAAATATAAACTATTATCTGCTTACGGCGGCCCCGGCTCGCTCATTCATACCGGGTACGGCAGTGTCATCATTTCCTGTATCGAAGAATGGGGCTTCCTCATCAAGGTCAATGAGATCTATCAACACTCGTTACAGCTCAGGAAGGAACCAGAAGCGTATGTTAAGGAACAAGCGGGTCTTCACGGCATCTATTTTTCCAACGACGAAAGATTACTGAGAGAGCTGAAAGGAAGTAAGGCTACCGAGAACTTGTTGTTCCTCACACTCGTACCCAATATTGAAGTGGATGATTTCTACCGTACGATAGATGATAACAGGACCTTTTTAGCGGTGAATAGCCAATTCCTTCCAAAGGTCTTCTTTGACCGCAGGGACCACCTGAAAACCTATCAACAATGGCACACACTTTGGGGCACGGATCATGATAAGTTCTTCCCGCCAAAATACCGGCAGAACTTTCAACGGAACGGTAACCCCGTCGAGGGAACGGTGTTGTTAAAACAGGATAATATTGTGCTGCTGTGCAAGAATGGTCATATCAGTGACTTTCCGTGGTCTAGCTTTTTACGTTGGCGCACCGTACAACCTCACGACCTTAGCAATCCAGTCGAGCTTTATAATATGCCGAGCTGTTGTGATCGACCAGATATCCAGATCAGCGAAACAGCCGCCAATGCTACCGGATTTGATGGTAAATGGCTGAAATGCAACACGCCAGGATGCGAGTGCAACCGAGGTGTTTCGCTCAAGGGTATTATGAGCGTGAAGATCGTTTGTCCGGGTCATAGACCCTGGGAGTCAGAAACAGGCGGTGCGGAAAGCTATTATGGGAAAGCCGAGGTAAGAAGAACACAACCCCGTACCGAACTATGCCGGCGCGACGATACCAGGATCGCACTGACCACGGGTAATAATCTTTACTTCGCTCGTACCTTGACCAGCATCTTCATGCCGCCGGAACTTTTCAAAGATGCGCGTGAACTACAGATACGTGACCTAGAGATCGAACTCCAAAAAGCCATGGAAAGCAGGCAGTTCGCTCTTTGCGGCGAGCTCCAAGAAAAGATCGAGGTTCTACGTGCTGATCTGAGCACAGATGTTCCCGCTACCAATGATGAAGACCGAGACAATAGGTTCCGTTATCAAGAATACAACGCACTCGCCAATAGCTCGGTGGAACTGATCAATATATCTCGTAATGACCTATTAGTGAACGATGTCACTTTTAATCTTGATTCCTTGTTCAGACCCTATTTTCATCGGATACTGAGGATCGATCGCCTGAAGATCACCTCAGCTCAACTCGATTTTTCCAGAGTGGAACCGTATGAAGGAAGTGGTTCCGATATCCTGAACCGTAACGTTTTCCGATCAAGACCAGAAGAAGTGCTTGCTTATCCTGTCGTAGAGAACTTTGGGGAAGGGATATTCATCGCTTTTGATCAAGTACTGATCCAGAGCTGGAATACCGATGTGGAACGATTTGGGCGTCTGTTCAGACGAAGACGTAACCGCTTTGCCACCGGAGCGACGTTGTTTGGTCAAACCGGGAACTGGCAACTCTATATGGTCCACACTTTCTCGCATTTGATCATGCGGGAACTCGAGTTTCGTTGTGGTTATCCTACAGCGTCATTGTCCGAACGTTTGTTCGTTTCGAACGATGAGGAGACCAAGATGTATGGCTGCTTGATCTATACCGCTGAGGGTGCCGAAGGTAGCATGGGCGGATTGATCGCTCAGACCCGGGAAGGTAATCTTAACGACCTGTTCCGCAGTGCCTTGCTCCGAGCTACTATCTGTAATAGCGATCCGCTGTGTTGGAAATCGGAAGGCCAGGGCCTGTTCGAGCTCAACTTAGCCTCTTGTTTTGCTTGTGGATTGGTCAGCGAGACCTCGTGCGAGCACAGGAACATCTACCTCGACCGACAAGTGCTCATTGATCAGGACAACGGCTTTTTCAAGGAAATAATGAACCTATTAAAATGAGCTTCAGCCGGAACAACGAGAACTTCTTAAGGTTCGAGCTTTATATCCCGTTAAAGGGACTTGCCGGATCTGAACGAGCGTCAAAGTATGGCGATCGCATCAGGACAGAGGCACGTCGCCGCATGCGGCTGCATTATGAAAATGTAAAATACGATGTTCCTAAAAAGGTCGCTTTTTACTTAGATGTTCTGGAAATTTTCGGGAACTTGGAAAAGCGCTGGCTACTGTACAGTATCTATCTCGATCCACATTCCGATGCGATCAGCTCGCAGATAGGCGCTTCCGCTATAAAATACCTTGAACTGGGCAATGACCCGTTCCGTGCTTTCTTCGAGCAGAAGTATTCGCCACATGATGGCAGCTTTACCAAAGGCTTCCTCAAACATTATTTTACCGATAAACTGGAACTTTTGCATGGAGATTGGAAGACAGAGGACGGCAGGAACAATCCGGTCACCAATAAACTGATCGATCAATTGATAACGTATATCACCAAGGGCATAACGAACGAAGAATTGGAGCTTTTTCTTTTGAACTATACCAAATTATGGAACGTTTACTTTACCCGGACATATAATATTTATAAAGGGTTGGTCCTTATCCATAAGTTCTACGAACTATATCGTCCCCTGGATCCACAAAGCTTAAAAGTGGATCTCAAACCATTATTGGAAAGGCTTAATCTATCCTTTGCTGAACTATTGCCAGAGGTCTTCAACTCACCACTCACAGATGTTCATCAGCCATCAGAAGCGTTACGGGACGGTTCTTTTCGCAGTCAGGCTAACACCAAAAATTACCTGACAAAGATCGCGGAGTTCCAGGTACGCTTAAGCATGAACACCATTTTCTTTCAGGACCTTAGCGCGTTCGATTGGTCGGAGCTAATGGCACTCGCTTGTACTACACCACTACCGGCTAAAAATGCATATTTTATCGAAACTTATAAACGAAATAATGCAGGTCGCCCACCGACTTTTTTAGAGATCAACAAATTTTTACGGAACGGTGCATCGTTAGACATGGATTCCAGTACATACGCACAAGTTTTATCGGAAAATTACATTTTCTTTGAATAGATGTTGTATCAAAAATACTAACAGCTATTGGAACATCGATATTAAGTTGGCCAAAAAGGGACCCGACATTGGCAGGTATAAGCAAGGTTGCATTATTTTAAATGGACAAATTTTAAATAATCTGCAGGCAAAAAATAAGATGTCACTTATGATCGACATTGACTTAATCGAGATGAAAGAAGGTCTGGATCAGCTTTTCGTTGTATTAGATGCTTATAAAAAATTTCCCAAAAACCGTCTTTGGCGCGGCATATAGGACAATACCGATTTTATTTAGAAGTGGTTAGTTAAGGGTACAATAATTATCTAC
The DNA here is from genome assembly GCF_039541195.1 of Mucilaginibacter gynuensis. NCBI lineage: Bacteria > Pseudomonadati > Bacteroidota > Sphingobacteriia > Sphingobacteriales > Sphingobacteriaceae > Mucilaginibacter > Mucilaginibacter gynuensis. The sequence continues at coordinate 31,667 of NZ_BAABFT010000007.1, read as the reverse complement.
GAAAGAATTATTTCTCTTAATTCATGTCACAACTATAGCTGTTACGTAGAAATAATGGCATAATGTATTTTAGAATTTGAAGAGTAATTTAATAAAGTACTTTAGAAAAATAATTTTCGTCGGAATCTTATGATAAATTTAAATAATAGATATACCTGTCAAAGATATATTTGCTAATCCGAATAATCCTCGTCTTATTTTCGATCCCAAGGATTTAGATGATTTAAAAGAATCCATCCAAAGTGCAGTGGTGAATGTTCCAGTGACTGTATATCAAGATGATTCGGTTGGGCCTAGAAAATATATCTTATTAGAGCCAATTTTCTTCCAAAATCCATAACCGTTGGCTTCAAACACTTATTGGTATTACCACATTTACGGTATAGGGATGGGACTGATGGGACAGTTCGGTCCGTTTGCATTAAAAATGTTTGCTGTATTGATTTTCTTGCTTCGGATCATTGTCAGCACGCTTTGGTTAAAATATTCAGGTTTGGCCTCGTTGAATGGGCATGGCGTAGTCTTGCTTACGGGAAAAGGCAAAAAATGAAGATATAACGGTTCGCGATCCAATTGTTCCTTCCGATGTTGGTAAATTCATCTTTACCTTGTTCACAGTATAAAACTTAAAAATCCTTTAAAAATCTCAAAAAAACTATAACGCAGTGATAGCTCAGGTCATTTTCCGTCTAGTCTTTTTCTTGTTCGTTGAAGATTTTGGGGTCGAATTCCTGGCGATGAACAGGGGCCACTGTTCTTTCATAAATATAATCGTCGATCATCTGTTTTAGCCCGTCATTTGGATTCAGAAAGTAATTCATGAAAATGACCCTTAACTCGAGATTTGGATGGTCATTGCTCGGGTCATGCAGAAATTGAATGTTCGACTCTCCAAACCTGTCGATCATTCGCCTACCCGAGATCATGAACTGCATACCGGGGATGATAAGTTGCACTGACATGGCAATATTCAGACAAGGTTGTGTTTTTGAAGTTAGTTTTCGCTTTACCATATCGATTGCAAGAGAATCTGCACTGAGTTCGATTTTTTTGACCATCGTCATAAACTCCGGTTCGGAATCACTTCGTTGTTGCCCCAATTTTATACCGGTGCCATTTAACTTGTCGAAATAACCGTTTTTGCGCAGTAGAAAATGTCCGACTTCGTGAAGAAGCATTAATTCAAGCACAGGCCGGAAGGATGAATCTGCATTTAAAGAATATTTTCTGGTAAAGTCAAGTATGTATTCCGGATTGATTAAAATATATCTTCCGTTGATATTCGAATATGCCGAAGACTGGTAGTTCTTGCCATTGGGTTGAAATGGAATTAAAAGAATTTCTGTTGTGTCTTTCGAATGGTATTCATCTGCCAGCACAATCTTTTTTCCCAGTAGGGCGGAATCCGCGCAGTTTACATCTGTCAGAATTTCCTTTAACAATTGTAAATCTGGAAATGCACGCCTGATATCAGCTTCCTTTATAATTTGATTTTCAATAGCATTGCCATCAAGCTCAGGCTTATGACGACAACCTGCCATTATAAGCAGAATAGCGGTCGTAAGGAAACCTCTATCAAGAATCCTTCTGCGATTAAAGCTGAACATACTTAGATTTCTAATTTCCGCTTATATGTTACAACCACGTTGTGCTTTTGAGCGTCGGACGCTTTATCGTAGTCTGTAAAAAAAGCGTCACGAAGAGTTATAATTTCCGTTACTTTTTTAGCGTCTTCAGTCTTAACCTCGTTTAACCTTGTGCTTACCGCGCTTGCTATCGTGGAACAAAAAGTCAGCACTCCGATAATAATTACCGAAGGTTGTGCTTTGCCGAGGGCCGAACCACTCTTCGCGGCTTGAATAGTGGCTACTAATGTAGAGGCAGCCGTTAAAGCTGTAACCAAAAGACTGACTAAAAAGTAAGTCTGTTGATCCTGCTTTGCTGTTTCCGTGGCAGTTTTTATTTTGGCTTTAAAGAGATTAGCCAGGTCGTCCGACTCGTCAGTTTTGCCGTTGTCTTCAAATCCATATACCGAACCTGTAAAACTGAAAGTTGGTTCCGAAAATCGATTAAAAATATCGAAAGTCGAATAAACAAAAATGACGAGTGACAAAAATGCCAAAAGATATAGTGTTTTTTCATGACTTATTACATACTAAAGCTTCTTGAAAACATTCAGATTGGTTGATAGGCCTACTTTAAACGTTCGTTTCAAAAATGATTTTGAAGATTCTGCCGAATTGCTGATGTCGGTAAATTCAAAACTTAAATTGAATATTGAAACAGTTGGGTTCCCCTCCTCAAGATAGCTCAACGATAGCCCGGTATTCAATCTGGCAGACTTCTTACCACCAATGTAGACGGAAGGGTAAACACTGAATCCAAATCGGTTAATCAGATTAGCCGGTATAAACGTGTACCCCAATCTAAACCTATATTCATTGAATTGTTCATAGCTGCCGGCATCTGCATACGTGTCGCCGTTTGGGTTCATCTTCGTGACTTTTCTGGTAATGCCATTAGCACTGATCAATGAGTCATTCTTTATATCGTAGGTGTCCAGATCGTCATAGTTGTTTGTGCGGGCCCATGAGACTGAGCCAGTCCAATAAACGTTCCCATTAGATTTTGTCGGACGAATCAAGTAACCTAATCCGATAACCGGACCAACAAAATTCTTTGTTGTTAATTGCTTGGTAAAGTCAGCTTTACTGTCATATAGCTGATAGCTGCCGAAACTGACATCGCCATTTAATATCAGGTTACTATTACTCGTTTTAAATTTGCCATTTTCTGTTCTCGTCCGATAAAAATTCCATGCATAATACCCTCCACCCGTAACTCCAGGATCAAAATTTCCGGATTTGAATATCTTGGCAACCCCTTCTTTGTTTTTTGTATTAACATAGGCTCCCCAACCGTGGGCAGTCAGATCCGTATGCTTCACGATATCAGTGCCGCTTCCTGTGGTATAATTTCGAGGCTTTGTGCCCCATTTATGGTTATAGACATTCAGCTTTATTGCGGTTGCGTCAGAAACATTTGCCCCCAATGAAAATAGAATGACCTTTCCCGTATCTGACGGGCTCTTGAAGAAGACGGGCTTGCCTGCGTTATTGCGATCGGTAATGAAATCCTGTGCATATACTGTTTGTCCAACAAACAATATAATTATGATCGTCAGGACATAACGCATTATAATGGAATTTTGATGGTAACAATTACACCGCCGTTCTCGGCTATTGAACCTGTTATCGGGGATGGCTTTTGCAGATCTGTTTTCGGCTGCCCGTCGCTGGTACAACTGTACTTAATCTTGAAGCTCGCTCCATTAGGCCCTCCAATTTTGTAATCAACATTTAGCGTTCCATCATTGATGTCCTTTTCATATTTGATTGAAAGCGGGCCGGCAGAAACCTGAACGCCCTCAATGTCGAAAATTACAAGGTCTATTGCAGCACCTTCAACCTTGGATTCAAATTTTACGTGATTTGCCATTGTGTAAAGTTATTTAGGTTAATTAACTCAATATTAGGCAATTAATTTAAATTTGTCAAGCTAAAAATATAATTGATTTTTATTTGTGAAAAACCCGATGATTCACGGTAAAGCCGGAAATTTACTTAGGAACAGGAAAAACTATTATTGGCTAATACAGGATTAATTAAAGGAAGATTTAATACTTTATAATGCTCCAGCAATGCCGTCAATACCTATCCGGGGTCAATACGCTATAAAAATGTTATTACCATTTTCGACGGTAGCGGAATATCTATCCATTCCATGTATCCGTTTTGAAAATTTATGGGATACATTTACGTGGAATACTCATATTGACTAATTTTGCATAGGTTAAAACGTTTGTATGATTCTCAATAGAAAAGAAATTCTGGAAAAGGCGCTTATCGATGAGCTAGATGAAAAACATCTGAGAAACGGCAGTTATGATCTAAGCACCTGCCAGATCATTGACATGAAGGGCGGTAAACACGATTATTACAAACTTCCTCCACAGGGCATGGCAATCGTTGTTTTCAAGGAAAGAATCAAACTGACTAAAGGCATAATCGGATTTGCCCATGTTAAAACATCTCTGACACAGAAAGGGATTATGGCGACTAATATCGGCATTATTGATCCGGAATATGACGGCTATCTGTCAACGCTGCTAATCAATTTCGGGAAAAGTGATCAATCTTTGCAGGTTGGAGAGCCATGCCTCCGGCTGACTTTTGCGCATATGAACAGCGACTATAAAAGCGATGCTGAAAGCATGGGCAAAAATCCAGTTTTACGCAAAATGGATAAATATGTCCAAGATCGTCAGGCTAATACAGATTATCTTTCGAAAAAATTCTTAAATTTAAACTCTGTCAGTATTGAAGTTTTCAACAAGGTTATGAAAGCGCTGATCGGCCTTGGAATCATTTTCAGCGCCGCCAGTTTTGGAATCGGGATGTATTTCCAGAACAAAACGGCTAGTGAAAAAGACCAGGATAAGATTGTTAAAAGTTACGATATACAGAATACGTTACTTGTAAATCAAAACAATAGCCTGTTGAAAAAGCTTGACAGTATAAGCAATGATATGAAGGTGAATGAAAAACGCCTGAAATTACTGGAATCAAAAATAAAGAAATGAGCGAGCTACGATTCGACAGCATCAATGATGCGCAACTTTACTTACTAAAAGACCTCCTTGAAAATGGTACTGATGTAAAAACACGTGGTTTAATAACCAAAGAAATCACACCTTTCTTTTTTGCAGTTACCAATCCCAGGAAACGTATCACTACGCTTAATGGGCGTAATTGGAATTTTGCCGCAGCGCTGGGAGAGCTTTCCTGGCATCTTGCCGTATCTAATGATCTCGAGTTTATCACCAGCTATTTGTCCGGATGGAAATATTACTCAGCTGATCAAAAAATAATTACCGGCAGTTGTTATGGAAAAAAGATTTTCAATAAAGGACCGTCAAGGAAAAGTCAATGGGATAAGGTGACTGCCGTTTTAAAAAATGATCACCAGTCCAGACGTGCGGTTATCGGGTTATTTGACACGTCTGGCGATATCGATGAAACCATACCGGACGTGTCCTGCACGATCTCACTACAGTTTTTGGTTAGGAATAATTGTGTGGATATTATCGTGAACATGCGAAGCAATGATGCTATATGGGGATTGCCTTTTGATTTTTTCTTTTTCTCTTATCTCCAGGAGTTGATGGCATTCGAATTGAGCCTAGACGTAGGTATTTACCATCACATGGCCGGTTCTATGCATATCTATGAACGGCACTATGACATGGCAGAACAGATCATTGGCAATGTGCAACACGAAGCCTTTGAAATGCCCCCAGTTAGGACTGATGAAACGGAATTTTTTCTTCGTACTGAAAGAAAAATAAGATCGGGTAAAATGACGTTTGCAGAAATCGAACATCTTCAGATCGATAACTATTGGAAGGAGCTATTGGAAATCTTGTTCCATTATTATCTGAAAAAAAACCACTTTGTAACAAATTCCGGCAACTTAGATTTTTTAAAACACAATCCTTATCAAGAACTGGTTTGACCTGCAGACGCTGTGCTAAATGAATTTTGCCAGGGAATACTTACTTGGCAAATCATCCACGTAATTACCTCTATCACATAATCCACTCGTCGTAAAGCTAATAATATTTCACTTTCAACTTATGCTCCGAATTTCTGTTAGTATGTAATTACCATTTATTTTTGATGCGTCCCTGCTCCTCGGAACATTTAGTCTAGCTCTCTAAGTCAACTATCATTATTCTAAATCCGCAGAAATGGTTTCACCACTTATCCGTGTAGTACCCTCAATACTCCATTGATTTAATTTCGGAACAAACTACGAAATCATATTAAACGCATTAGTGGCCTGTTCTCAGTTATTTGGCGAATAAAAATCTTTAATGCTTCTTCTCGAGTAATGGCTTGTCCGAACTCATTTATAGAATCTTCATCGCTATAAATGCCGTTACGATCATTCCAGATAAGCCACTCAATTAAGTCTTCTCTGGTAAGAACTAAAGATATTTTCAATAATTCTTCATCAGAGATTTCTACTGCTCGTATATAAGGGAAATCGTGTACTTTCCAAAAACTTGTCATTGCACGAATTAATTTCATGAGTCTACATTTTGTTGATAACCTTGCAATATTTTACTTCCCTAAATTACTTAATATGCGACAAATGTTTTTAATTGTTAAAAAGAGCTTTGAGAACATTCTCCCTTATGAACTTCTTTGTTAATTTAGTCCGTTGTGAATCGCACCTAAAAGATTGTTCGAATTCCACACAATTAGGGTTCGCTAAAAGTGCTCCAATTTATTTAAAGCACGCATTTGCTCGACAAATTGGTTCGAATTATATCCAGTCTCGGGACGGATTAATGATCCACACAGTGGACTTTAACCAAATGTTCTATATCATTCTAAAGGAGGCCAATCTCCTGAAATCATCCGTGAAATGGTTCGAGAATTGTCCGTTAGGTAGCTTCCAACTGGGCTCGAGTCAAATTCTAAAACGCAATCGTCCTTAGATAAAATATCGGTAGTCGTAGGTAATACCTTCACGTTTCGACAAAAGCCGACCGATCCTTGCTATTTCATTAGATGAATTTACTGTTGCTGGCAGCTGACTGTAGAGGTCGAAAGAATTCCAGTTCATCTTAGTTAATCCGAGGATCTCATTTGCAATTGTGCCGATATTACTTTGTCCATAATGTTTGGTCACTTTTAAAGGCCCCGGGATATATTTACCGCCTAAGTAAAATTTGTAAGCCGGATTTCTTACCGACGAAACGATGCCATGAGTCCACAGAAATGCCGTATGATCATCGAACTTGATACAGGTGCCCCTTGGAACTGCAAAGTTATCCGCGATCGGCATGGAATCATTATCCATCTTTGTGGCAATAAATCGAATATCATCGGCATAATTGATCTCGATAAGGTCCAACGAATTTACTCCGCTACTAAGTAAGCTGTCTTTTAAACCGTTGATCTCATCATTGGTAAAATAGTTGCGTTTATGGACGACCACCCGTTTGGGCAACTCGTTCATGGCATTGAAAAATAACTCTTTAATCGAAAGTCCAAAACGGAAAGCATCATTATAACTTAGATGGGGCCGGTCCTGTCTATCCCAATAAAGCTTATCTTCAACCTTCGACAACTTATATTTCAATCCTTGTCCTTCCGAATTGTAGATGTGGCTGCAACCTAAAACAATGTTGCCGGCTTCTGCTTTTGCGCTCGATACGCTGTAGCCTATCCCTGCAAAGGCCGTATTTTTATCGAGGTTTTGTAATATCCACGGTGTTCGTAAGGATTTTACGTAGTATGAAAGAGACAACCACCAGTTGATTTGACAACTTAAAGGGCTTTTTACGGTATCTTCCTGAACAAATTGCGTAGCCACACCCTTTTCAGCACAATAGGCTTTAATATAATCATGGAGGTCATAATGTTCGTTTTCCTCGTCAAATGACGTATAGGTCAACCATCGGTCTGGAATAAATATCACCAGCACTTTTTTTACTTCATCCCTTAAACTTTGGTCGATTCTGTTGATGATTTTGGAACGCAGATCAAAAGCCATTTCCTTCAGGTTCTGCTTAATTTCCGGCTCGGGGCAACTGAACCAATTTGCAGAGTTAATATCAGGCACATTCAAGCTAACTCCATATGTATCGTAAAATCCAGGATAATCTATCAGGTAATCCTGATTTACGTTATTTGAGCTGACTTTGGCTAAATGAGTTTTAAGAAAACTTGAAAATATTCCTGCTTCCTGCGAACTACAAATCACACCAAGCCGGATAGTATTCTCAAATAGTAAGCCGTTCAAATTGCTGTCATGGGGATTGTTTTTACTTAAACCCCTCATCGGATGAAAATCAAGAGGCGGTTGCATTCCTTGATGCTTGGCACCAAATTCCAATTCCGGTTCCTTATATTGTATGCCGTTAAAATGTAATACAGCTTTCGGGAACTTGTCATTTAACCTCACCTCAGTTCCTACACCAGGCTTAGCGATCTTTGCAAATAATGGCAGCCGATATATTTCGAAGATAAAGCCGGACGCTGAGTTGGTAGGATATTCGATGCTTAACTTTTTATCGCTTCCCTTTAAAATGAGTTTCCTCCACGATAAGATGTATTCATCGAAATAGTTGTTCCGTAATTTATCAAAATATGTCCGGCCAACTTCCTGCTTGATATCCTTAGTGATCCTCGCTTCGGGGTCGGAAGTCTGAACTCTGAAATCTGGTAGAATAGACAAATATGTACGTGTCCCATCTGTACTGAGCGATATTCTGATTGCTTCATGCGTACTGTAAAGTGCATTTTGCAATATGCGATTGGTGGTAGCTGTTTCTTTCCAGATCAGGTCTTTGCCATTTGACTTTAAGCCATGTGGCGCAGATAATGCGCGGACCAAAGAAGAAAGCAATAAGCTATAAATAGCCGTATCGCGCCACAAATTCATTCCGGCAATTGGCACTCTCACAACACTGCCTTTAATTTTTCCGTTGAAGCATTCATTAATGTCTGTCAAAGTACCTAATGCCCAAATGCAGCCCTTGTAAGGTACTGCAACGATCCTGAAGGGCTTGATTAGTTCTCTTATTGTTTTCCAAGCATTTGGCTCAATTGCTATGTCCGATTCAAATTGGAAAGCTTCCTGTGGCAGTTTAATAGGAAACAAGTTACCTTTAATGATCGAATTGAACTTGCCGTTTTCAAAGGTGAAAGGTGTTTTAATCAGGTTTTCTTTTTCGCTTTTTAAATAGCCATTGAATTTACGCATTAATTCAAGGTTGTCCTTGCAGCAACTTTTGGATAAAGTGATCATTAATTTATCAAAGCCGTCGGTTGGTATATAGTAAGCGGATCTGCCGTTCTGTCTAGCAGTATCGATAAGCGCTCTGACAGGTTCAGGAATATCGTGACCATAGCCACACCAGTACAACCTGCCTGAGCCCCGTTTTGCATAAGATTCCTTCAAAGCGTCCATTACAGAAGCGTCTCGTCCGCTATACCCTGAAACAATTAAATGTTTATCATTAAGATACTCTATTAGCCGGGTACGGAATGTTTCGTCCTGGTCTTTCAGCTCCTTATCGGTGTTTTTTAAAGGGCCATACTTATAATCCCCATGTAGTTTGACCAATAAAAGTTCCGATGAGTTTATAGGCCTGATAATTCTGTCTACGGAGTCTAAGGTGATATCGATGACGGTGTTGTTGGTTTTAATAGCTGCATCCCGGCAAAGGTCATCAAAATTGGTCGTCCATACGGATTTCATTAATCCCAATTCATGTAAAAGACAAAGTAATTTATAGCCAACAGATGGTTCCTTTTTCTCTGCCAGGCGCTGAAAGTATTTCCTTCGATCATCCTCGATCGGATAACATTTCTCGATGTAAACAGAATATTCTTCAGGGGAATGAAGACCTGGATAAATAGCTTCGTTATCTAACCACTTTTGGATGGTTTGCCGGACCTGTTCCGAGCGGTCATCTAATTTTCCGCTGTTGTGCGTAGATACCTTAGTCGAATAGATGTCTCGTTTCCATTCCCAAACACATTCATTAGCAGATTTTATCCCAGATGTTATAGATGCACCGGCTCCTAAAAGAACGGTGAAAAAATCTTGTCTGCTAATTTCTACCGAGCGGACAAATTGATCCACTTCTAAAACATAATTTTCAGGCATTTCAAATAATTAAGGTTATTGCTTGTAGCCCTATTTACATGGTACGACCATTACAAACGTAACTAACTGCATGTTATACCAAGAGTGACAAGGGTCAGTATTACAAATTTAATATTTCATGTAAGTGTTGCAACTGATGATCTCTCATTGTGCAAAGTTTTTTGTCCCCCATTGAAAATTGTTTGGCCGTTACCTTTAGCCCGCGCGATCCGCCATATCTCCTCTGGGGGACGACAAGATGCCTCCAGCTTTAAAAGCATAAAAAAAGTCTTTGATTATCATCAGAGCGGGATCGAACTCGTCAAAGAAGTTATTATGTGGTGTTATTTTAATAGAAACTAAAGCATGAATAAATTCATTATTTTATCGAATATTTCTTATATTAGTATTAATATAAACTCGATTAATATAGAGCAAACTATTCGGTTAACATGACGGTTAACAGAAGATGACAAGAAATATAACTCGTTGAAAATAAGGTTTAAATACTAAGTCGACACGGTCCCGTCCATTCCGCTTTTCAATACCAAAACAGTACCCCCCCCTTAAATGGCATCATTTAAGGGGGTTTCGTTTTCGGGGCATACCAAATTATTCATGTTTTCGCATAGCATTCGGGAGTAATTTAGAAGTTTGCTAACGAACTCCCGAATTATTGCATAATAGTTAGAGTACTTTTTTCCTAAGTTCAGGTCTTTCTCACCTGTGTCACTTTAGGAAATGGCCCATGTGCACCGGAAGGCCCAGCAGCCCCTTTTGAGCCGCTAGGGCCTGGACTCCCACCACTTCTCTTACCTGTAAATCCGCTACTAACTGCACTTCCTCCTCCTCCACCTGGGCCACCCTCGCCCCCCACTCCTCCGGCACCTCCATCAGATCTGACGGTAAATTTTCCCTCTACATCTAGAGGACTATCATTAAACCAATAATTTACAACAACTTTTCCCCCAGCACCCCCGCTACCACCAATTCCTCCACTGCCTCCGCTACCTCCATTGCCTCCAGAATGAATAAATCGTTGTGCATTCCCGCCTCTTTGTCCTTTACCCCCGTTACCACCAACTCCCCCTGTACCCCCATAAGAGTTAATTGTTAATTTGCCAAGTTTATTTAGCCCTATGTTCACTTGAAGATACTTTCCATCCCCGCCAGTTTTCCCATTTCCACCAGAAGGCCCTGGAGTTCCATCCTTACCATGATCATTATCATCTCCAAGGTCTGCACCTTTATCTCCAGCTCCTCCCTTAGACCCAACAACATATATTTCACAGTTGTCACCAATAAAACAAGTCTTTATATTAACCTGAGAAGAATCTATACCATTATCAATAATCAGTTTAGAATTATCTCCCATCCTTAAAACAGAAAAAGTGATAACAGGATCAGTAATTGTATCAGTAGTATTCGCCGGCACAACATGTGCAGGAGCACTAATAAAGAAATTTTTATCCACAGGATTCTCTGGCAGTGTATCCTCCACTGATGACACAGTGGTTGTGTCAGATTTAATTTCAGACGTTTTGTCTGACGTTCCGCATTTTCCGCATGAAGTTATTAACAACACACCGAGTAATAGTCTTGAAAGTTTCATATGACGTTGATTTAGATTAAGTAATTGATTATAAACGTTTAATTTACGAAACCTAATCTAATAATAAAAAATAATTACTACGGCAGGGAAGCTAATTAAACGCCCCATATAACCGAAGAAACTGTTAAAAAACAACGATACTTAACCCTGACATTTATCTGTAACTAATTGTCGAATTATTTCAGTTTATAGGTAATACTATTTGTGTAAATAAATCGTCAACTTTTCTATCCATTTCAGATGATCCGCTTTTTCTTTATCTTCTTTTGGTTTGCTCAAAGTAACTTTTTCTTTCGGGATTTGTTAGTTTCAATTAGTTCTTCAATTTTAAAATCTCCGAAATAATATGATTCGTTCTTCTTGAATATAAGCGAGCAAGAGAATATCTATGGAAACTGGGTTATTTAAAACAATGCTATGCTTTGATCTACTTCATCCAGCCTGCGAATTGGCGAGGCTTTATTTCAAATCATAACTTATTTACAGAATTTTATAAATCAAAAGAAGCATGCCGGAATTTAATCCTGGCACGGCCCCGTCCATCTTGAACTAATTCATCAATTAATTATAAATAAGTTCGAATTAGCTTTAAGTAATTTACTGCCTTTCAAGGCTGTCTTTGTAAGACAGTCCAATAAACTAATGTTGTCTTAAATACTACTTTCAAAGCTGTCAAAACTTTCAATCGCTCCAGGTTGGTTGTTAGAATTGTGGAGCACGTGAAGCTTTTATATCAATTAAAGGCTGTGTAAAAATGGTCGATTGACTTAGGAGCCGCTTCAAATATATCCCTTATCCTGGAGAACGTTCGAATGTTTCGAAAAAACTCTTTTAGCTAGTCGCCAATTATTTCAGGTGCTATTATTCTTGTAGAAAGCTTCGCATTAAGCTGATTGATGAAATAAACGCATGCTTGCGGAACATACCTTTCGTTATTTTGATGCATGAAAAACCACACGGTTTTCAATCCCAGCTCAGCCCAATGTTTTATTCGCTCTACCCAGTCATCCATCCGCTTATAGTCACTTTCCGCCAGGTTATTACCTACAAAACGAATGACAGCATCAGTGGTCGTCAACTCCATGTGTACGGCGTCCCTCCTACCCGATGTGTCGGAAATGACGGTTCCGATATTCAACTTGGACAGCAAATGAAAAAACTGTTCGCGATGCTCAGCTTCGGCAAACCATTGCTTATGCCTAACCTCTACGCTCACTTTTATTGCAGGATCTAAAGATTCAAGATAAGCCTTAAGCTGGGGAAAACTTTTTGGCGGAAAGTTATCCCCTAATTGCAAGATGAGCGGTCCCAGGTGATCGCCGAAACCACTCAGACTTTGATAGAATTGTACAGTTTGTTGCTCCGCGTTAGCCAGCCTGCGCATGTGGGTGATTATTTGAGGGAATTTAGGACAAAATTTAAAGGCCGGGGAATCCGCCACCTGTGTAGTCCATCGCTTTATTTCATCTGCTGTATAAATATTATAAAATGTAGGACCAAACTCCACGGTGTTGAATTGCTGGCTATAATGCCCGAGCAACTGGTTGTCCGGCGTTTTTTGGGGATAAATAATTCCTTTCCAGGTTTTCTCCCCCCATTTTGGCGCGCCTATATATACGCGCAATTCACCTTCAGTTTTATTGGCTTTCAATAGCTGAATAGTTGAATCCGTATCCGGAGGTAATCTAAAATCAATATTATCTAACGAATCATTAACGCGCCCAAATTCCATGAAAACAAAATAAGGAGTAATTTGGTCAAGTGATGCATTATTTTTTTGGAAAACGCCGGTTGTTCGTTTAAGGTATATATTTGATCATGGAAATTCGACATCCTTCCTTTAGTTTTACCATGGTGTATGCGGAGAATTCCGTGAATTGCAAAGTGGTGATGGAAAATGAATTCTATGACGTATACTTTGACGGCCGGTGGATGGCTGCTATAGCACATACCGACGAATGGACGTGGATACAGGCATCAGGCGTCCCGCTACCGGAGAATATTATTGAGGAGATAGGCGCTCGTATAGAAAGTGAATATAAATAAGAAATAATATGCCCGAAATACCAGATCTGAATATATTCAGGAAGAACCTTGCCAGGCGCCTTGTCGGTAAGACACTGTCTACCATGCACGTAATCATCACGCGACGACTGAAAACCCCTGAAGCGGAGTTCAAAAATATCCTGGAAGGACAAACCTTGATGGGTATCGAAAGAACCGGAAAGGAATTGCACTTCCTGTTTAAAAATGGTCATCGTTTAGGACTTCACCTGATGTTGTATGGTGCCATGCATTGGTATGAGGATAAAAATGAAAATCGCTTCACCATCGCGGAACTGGTGTTTAACGACGGAACTGGGTTAGCCATCACGGACTGGCAAAAAGCAGTGATCCTGACACTCGATCCTGAACCTGCCACCATTCCGGATGCGTTGGACCTTTCCTCCGGTTATTTAAATACCGCTTTGTTAAAGATTTCGCGTCCCATCAAAACCGTTTTGACGGATGGCAAGACCGTCAGAGGCATCGGGAATGCTTATGTAGATGAAATCTTATATGAAGCTAAAATCTCGCCGTTTTCGGAAGCTAACAAAATCCCGGAGGACAAGATCGAGGTGCTCACCAAAGCGATCAAAACAGTACTGACAAATGCAGAATACCATATATTAAAAAACTTTCCGGATACGATTACGGAAAAAGAACGTGATTTTCTCCAGGTGCATCGCCCAAAACAATCAAAGACGCTCGCGGGAGAAGAAATTCTTAAAGCGGAAATCAATAAACGACAGACCTACTACACGGAAGCTCAGCAGCTGTTTAAATAGCTGGATAATTTTAATCCATATAGACAAATAAAACAAAAGAATTTTCATGAAGTCCAATAGTGAAAAATGCAAAACCCAATTTCACTGCTGAATTGTGCTAAGATTGCTTTTAAGAGTGGCGAACGGGTAATGCCTGATCTCAATTACTGTGAAAACAAAAAGTCACCTTGTATACCCCTACACAAAGTGACCTTGAAATTAATTAATTGAATTACCCGGCGGTAAATCCGTACAAATATAAGCAACCGTTTAGTTCTAAAATAAAAAAGATGGTTATATCTCAAACCATCTTAGTGCCTAACTTATAACACAAGTGAACCCCACGTCCACAATAGTTAATTTTTATACGTTGAATATTCCTGAAAGTTTTACAGCGTCACATAAAAAAAAGATGCCCCTTACCACGAGAGCATCTTCATTATTGTAGTTGCGCTTGGAGACCAGGCACTTATTAACTACGGAAGTAACATCGTGTTGTTACTTTTGTTCACCTAATAAGGAAAATAGTTCCGTTCTATTTTCAATTCCGGTAATGCGCTTCTAATTTAGGTTACCTGCAATACCCGCAAGCGGATTACTTTCAAGGCAGGCACCATGCTAGCCTTACCGGCCCACGGTTTCTTGTCCTCCTTTTCCCACTCCTGATCTAGCACAACCGTCCAACCATCATTCTGTAAAGCTGAAGTAAGTAGCGTGCTGCCAGGGTCCGCCCAAATAGGTCCAAAGATCCAGCCCGGTGACTTCAACAGCAAAAGGCCGAAAGCCTGGTGTAAGTTTAGCTAATAATTCCCTGGCTTTTGCCGGTGTTGATTTATTCATAATGGTAACATGCGGGCGGAACCCCTGCCGGTCCTGTGGGATCAGGCTGGGGTCAAAGTGTGCTTTGATGGAACGGTGCAGGGCCAAAAGTTCAGGGCTGTCCATGCGGTACGCAACGCCGGCGCCCAGGTTCATCAAACCTACTACTTCCAGAAAAAACCCGGGATGCCGCAGGTCTGATAGGTAATGATAAGTAGCCGGTTCAGCCGGCAGTTGATGAAAAAGCATCAGGTGTGCTTCCAGGTGGTTTCTTTCTGCCGGGAAATAAAGTTTGCGCTGCGTATTAAAGAATCCGGCATCACTTGCGCACAATCGCAAAGTTAAAATCAAGGGTGCTGTTTCCGGCTTCTGCATTTATCTGAACAATAATTTACTTTTCCCATTTTTTTCGCCAAACGAAAGGCGGGCTGCAGTCGGAACAGACTTTTGCGGCAAATGTCGCTTTGCCCCCTTTCATATGTACCCTATTGCTTACCATATATTCATTGATCGCAAATGGGTCTGTCTGCATATTAAATAAAAATGATGGTGCAATAAAGAATCAAGAACTTGACGGTTACTTTCCTTAACGAAAGTATGCCAAAATAATAATCCATACTTGAAAAAGTTTTGATCTGAGCAATTAAATCCGCCTTACTATACCAGCAAACCGTAGTAAGTAAGACTATGGATACATTAAAGCACCATGACATCAATTATTTTTTTTGTAAAAGGAATGAAAACACTTATAGCATTTGTAATGCTTGATATTATCAGAAAGCAACATCTTGACGAAGCGAGATCTGGGGATTCTACGAACTCCAGTGATCTTACACTTAGGACATGTTATATTATTTTCATCTTCGATTGCAGGGTGACAACCATGGCCTTCTGTTAAAATGGGTAAACGATACTTTCTTTTTTTAACGGGCAAAGTAACAACGTGGTTTTAGATTTATTGCGAAAAGATCTGTTTACCTGTTAACATCTGAAGGAGTGTACATCGAAATGAGCTTAATTAAGCAAACTGATTAAACGGTGCATTTCCGTCTAATCCCCGGTTTCGCCTGTGGTAGCCCTTTTCAAAAATGCAGGATTCAGGCACTGCAAAGCTTAATTGCAAGTCAGTGACGCGTAATCCATACAGCATGAAGCCTGTAAGTGACAGGCAAATCAGGGACTCGAAATCAATGGGCTTCGTAAATAAGCCGTCCTATAAAAGTTTACTTACGACGCTCACCAAGTGATCTATATTGAACGGCTTTTTCACAAAAGCATCATAATTGAAGTGCCCGATGGCTATGGCTTGTTTGTGGTAGGCTGACATTAACACAACCGGTATGTTGGCCGTTTCCTCATTGCTTTTAATAAGCTTACAAATCTGCCCGCCTGTCAACCCTGGCAGCATATAGTCAGTCAGTATTAAATCGGGTTGGTGAAGTTTGGTCAGTTCAAATATATCGTTCGTCCCATTTGATCCGGTAACATCGAAATTAGCGATATTTAATACGGCAGAAACGATATCCAGTATATCGCTGTCATCTTCAATAATTAAAATCTTTTTTTTAGCAGACATACCTGAAGACTATACAATAGAAAGATTACCTGCGAAGCCATCTGCTCTGAAAATGGATTTCATGTTCTCGAGATTAATTGGCTTGTTGAAAAAGTGTTCTACCAAAGGATTTGACAACGACTTATTGATGTCTTCCCAGTAAACAGAGGAAGACAGGATATTGATGTGGATCTTTTTATATTGGTTGATACCGAAACGTTTGAATTCAGCTAAAAAGTCCCAGCCGTTCATGCCGGGCATGTTGAGGTCCAAAAAAATGTAGTCTGGCAGACCTTCCGGCTTGGTCTTACACATCTGGATCAACTTATTGATCGCGTTTCGACCGTCATTAATAGCATCAACCTGGATCTTACTGTTGACTCTTTTAAGCAACATCTTAAATATAATATTGTCCAGTGGCTCATCATCTATGACATAAACACGGGTAGCTTTATCAACTGTTGAAATCATTCCATATACACAAGCTAGCCGTGGCTTTGCCTGTTAAATTTTAGTTCTAATTAAAAAATTTAAATATAGGTACTTTGTCAATTATCTTCAAATAGAAAGTGATAAATCGTTATATCATTGTTGTTACTTAAATTTTTGATGGATTACGCCCCAAACTTCCGGCGAGACTTTCGACTAAGTGCGCACAGATAAATTCTAAATCTTCATTCGCGTAATAGGCTGTCCCTAATGATTGATAACTGCCGTTTTCCCGGCGCGAGATATAGCCTTTGAAAGATCCGTTGGCGGTGATCATGTAACAGGGTCCGGCCTCTCCGGGCATTGATTTTTTATCAAATTGGAGGCTGGTGTCCACCCCTGACAACAGGCATTGTAGTTTGATTCTGTCCATTTTTACGATCTTAAGTTGTACTTTATGTTCATTAGGATATAACGGGATTGGGTAATATAGGCAGCTTGGCAAACTTGAGCACTTCCAGGCTGGCGAAGCCGAATTCCTCCACTACTTTACCCAGGATCAGGTAACATCCCGCGCCACGGAAAGGGTAAGTCGGCGTGCTGTTGGGAAAATGCACCGTATCGAACGTATTGCCCTCCACGTCCAGGAAGTTGCCGAACCACATTCTTTTATTCGTTTTGGTATGCACCGTTTTTTCACAGACGTAGAGACCGACCATTTTTACCCTTTGCCCGACATGGTTAATCAAGTCGTTAGCTAATATTTCGCCCCGATAATCGGTCTGCAAAAGTTCAAACATCGTCATGCTCAAAGGAAAGCCCAGCAGTTCCAGCTCATGATACGCGTTTTCAAGCCGGGTGTTGACGAGTACCGGCAAGGAATAATTTTTGGCTTCCAGGCAAAATAGTTCAGCGGTATTGGATGGCTTCCCTTTCGCCCCCAGCAGTAAATGAATAGCCCAGAGCAGTTCCTTTTTGCTTTTTCCGGTAAACCGCAGCGCCCCTACCCTGATCAGGGTGATGGCCTGTTCCAGCCCGATACCTGTTCTTTTGATAAAATCTTCCAGGTTTTGATAGGTACCGTTCCGCCTGCGTTCTTCCGGGATCAGCGCGATAAAAATATCTGTCAAACCGTGGATACCGGCAAAGCCCAGGTAGACGTCTACCCCGCTGATGTTCACCAGGCTTTCGCTGTTATTGACGCAGGGCAGGTGTACAAGTCCCCCTGATCTTTGTAGTTCCTGTACATACAAGGCCCTGTCATAAAAACCGCCGTAATTGTTCAATACCGCCACCATGAATTCCCGTGGGTAATAGGTTTTCAGGAAAAGGCTTTGATAACTCTCCACCGCAAAACTTGCGGAATGTGCCTTTGAAAAACTGTAACCGGCAAAAGAGGAAACCTGCCGCCATACTTCAGCAACGACGGCCGGGGGACGCCCTAATTTGATCGCGCCTTCGTGAAAACGCTCGACCAGCCTGTCAAATTCCTTTTTAGAACGGTATTTGCCGCTCATCCCCCGCCTCAAAATGTCGGCATCTGTGCCATCCATACCCGCGAAGTGGATACAGATCTTGATCACGTCTTCCTGGTAAACCATGACCCCGTAGGTTTCCTTCAGCTGCTCCTCCATCACGGGATGCAGGTACTGAACCTTATCAGGGTGATGGTGATTCTTGATATACTCCCCCATCATCCCGGAACTGGCAACGCCGGGCCGGATAATGGAACTGGCGGCAACGAGCACCAGGTAGTTGTCACAACCTAACTTCCGGTTCAACTGGATCATGGCCGGCGATTCGATGTAAAAACAGCCTTTGGTGTTGCCTATCCTCAGGTTGGCATTGACCGCAGGGTCTCGCATGAAGGTTTTTACCTGGTGAATGTCGATCTTTCGCTGCTGGTTTTCCTCCACTAATTTAACCGCCATTTTAATGTGCCCGATCCCGCGCTGGCTCAGGATATCATACTTGTCAAAGCCGATCTTCTCTGCTTCGTACATATCCCACTGGACGGTCGCCATACCTTTAGGCGGCAGGTCAAGCGCGGTATAGTAGGTGATGGGTTCCTCCGTGATCAATACCCCGCCGGCATGGATGGAGCGCTGGTTGGGCATGTTGGCCATCCGTTCATGAATGGCTACGATCTTCCTGAACGTATCATTGTTCTGGTTGACTGCAGCCTGGGTCTGGTCGGTAAAACCGTCGATCTCTGACTTCGGAAGTCCCATCACTTTGCCGATCTCGCGGATAATACTTCGGTCTTTGAAGGTCGACATCGTGCCAAGCAGCGCGGTGTGCTGGCTGCCGTAACGCTTAAAGATATAATCCTGCACGTCTTCCCGCTCGTCCCAGGAATAGTCGATATCAAAATCAGGCGGTGAGGTACGCTGCGCGTTTAAAAACCGTTCGAAATAAAGGTTCAATTCGATCGGGTCGACATCGGTGATTTTAAGGCAATAAGCGACGATACTATTGGCACCGGAGCCACGGCCCACATGATAATATCCTTGTGAACCGGAATAACGGATGATATCCCAGGTGATCAGGAAGTAAGCGCAAAAGTCCAGCTCATAGATCACTTTCAGTTCATGCTTGACTTTACGCAAGGCTTCTTTATTGGCCTTGCCGTAACGGTATTCCATACCGCTTAAAGCCAGTTTTTCTAACAGTTCCCGGTCATTTTTCTTGTTCCCGGTAAAGGTTCTTCGGTTCAGATTGATCCGGCCTTTCGGGTAATCCATGACGCATGTATTCATCAGGTTCCGCGTATTATCCAGTATGAATGCATACCTGGAGAACTTAGCTTCCAGCTGCCCGGGTGATAAGAACATATCGGTCGGCGAACATTTATCCGATTCAGTAACCTCCGTCAGCACGACGTTCAGATCGATCCCCCTTAAGTACTCATGCAGGCGGTACTCGATCTTATCCGCCACGAACACCGGCTGCAAGGCCAGCAACTTCTCTTTGATTTCCTTTAAATCGTTGCCGTATAACCGGTTAAGCTCGTTGAAACGGATTCCCAGGTATTCGTTTTTTTTCAATGGAGCCGCATGTCCGTAAGGATAAACGATGTAGGCATCACTAAATTCCGGCGCGATGTCCGGCAGCGCCTTTTGTTCCAGGTTATGCTCGCTCAGGAAGTCGTTCAGCTCCTTCATACCTTCCCTGTTTTTTGCAATACCGATGTAGAGCAGGCGCTTCTCCCTTCTGAATTCCATACCCGCGATGGGCTTAACCCCTTTTTCGTCACACTCCCGCATAAACTCCATGATGCCGGTGGAATTATTGATATCAGTCAGCACCATTTGCGTGATGCCCCGTGCCATGGCTTCCGCTACCAATGCCGGGATGGACATGGTGCCGTAGCGCAAGCTATATTGCGAGTGGACATTCAGGTACATAACTATAAGTTTAAATTAATACCTGACGCCAGTTTGATCGCATCCGGGCCAAAGCGCCGGCGGATCTTATCCATCGCCTGGCAAAGGCTGTACTGCTCTTCCGATTCTGAATACAGGTCGATCTGTTCGAAGCCACCAACCAGGTTCGATAAGCGTACGCCGACCAGGCGGATAAGCAAACGCTTTTGATAGGCTTGCCTGAATAGTTCTTTGACCTTCCTGATCAGCGGACCATCTAAAGCGGTATAGGGAATCATGGCCTGTTTCGTCACATCCTCCCTCGTGGAATAGCGTACGGTTACGGTTACGCAGGCTGCCTGCTTTTTCTTTTGCCGTAATTCAAAAGCCAGCTCCATGACCATCGATGTCAATAAATAATTGATCGATACCAGGTCAATACTGTCACTTTTAAAAGTACTTTGTGTTCCAATAGATTTCTGCTCCTGGTAAGGAATGATCGGCGATTCATCAATTCCTTTTGCCTTCTGTAACAGCCAAATGCCGTTTTTTCCCAGAATGCTGTTCATGTATTCCGGGTGTACCTGCGCGAGTTCATAGATTCGCTTGACACCCATATCGCTCAGCTTGATAAAGGTCTTCTCCCCTAACCCGGGAATTTTACGGATCGAAAGCGGGTTCAGGAATGGTTGTACCACCGCTTTGTCTATGTTCAGCTCACCGTTCGGCTTACACTCGTTGGTAGCCATCTTGGAAACGGTCTTATTGACGGAAAGCCCGAAAGAGATCGGCAAAGCGGTTTCTTTCATCACCTTGGCACGCAGTTCCTTGGCATACAACAAAGTGCCGAAATGCCTGTCCATGCCCGTCATATCGATGTAGTGCTCATCGATGCTGGCTTTCTCGATCAAGGGTACATTTTCCTTGAGGATTTCGGTGATCTCATGGGAGGCCTTCGAGTATTCATCCATATTTCCCCTGATCCAGATACCATGCGGACATAACATGCGCGCCATCCTTGCCGGCATCGCCGAGTGCACACCAAATTTCCGGGCTTCATAACTGCATGACGCCACTACCCCACGGTCCGACAGGCTGCCAATAATGACCGGCTTTCCCGTTAACTGCGGGTTTTTACGGACCTCTACAGACACAAAAAATGCGTCCTGGTCCATGTGTATGATCTGGCGGTCTGTGCTCATCATGCTTACCGGTTATGTTAATTTGCGATTCATTTTTTACCTGTATTACGCTTTATTTGGAGGACCTATTTGGATTAAAATACGTCCTTTGCAAAGCGGACAACAAAACTAATACTAAAAATATTAGTATTTTGTTTATGTTTGAAAATATTTTTCCCGGTAAGGTTTAGCGCCCTAATGCACTGATCATTAACCGATAACCATGCACCTTCAGTTGTAAGGCCGGAGGTGATCATTAAAAAACGCTGTAAAAATGATGGAGACCCTGTTTTACAATCCCTTCCTGAGAATTAAGGAGGACACGATAAAGAAACTGATTGGGATGGGCAAGCCTTTTGTGGTCATTCAGCGCTTTCAATGGCTGGGGCAACCCGCGCAGAAAACTTTTTTACTGTCGGCGTACGCCGAACGTAACGAGGCCCGTTTACACGAAGCGGAGTTAGGCGAAAAAGAAGGCAAAGCGCAGAACCTGCTCGATCCGGCACAGTATCAAGCGATCGTTAAACTATTAAAAACCGAATCCGGCTTATCGATGTTCTTTAATGGCACGATCGACGCAAGACATGAGAAAAGATTGCAGGATGCTTATAGGAAACCCGTTTATGCGTATATTCAATCCATCCGCATGAAAAAGGAAGAACATTATGATGTGCGTATATTTGTGGAGTACGGCCGCCTGAAGGCACAGATCACCTCCGGTGAGCAAAGCCATACCGCGCTTTTTTATAACATGATAAAATAAGATTTATGTGCAGGGATATCAGTTTTCATTCCGAGATCAAAATAGTGACCGATGACTTTAAAGGGATTAAGGTCGCCCCTGATGTGGCCCGGCATCCGGATGAGCTGATACACGTCACTTGTGAAATATTACCGCAATATCCCATCGTCGTTAACCGCAATGATCTTCACCTGGTAAATATGGGGTGGGGAGTTATTCCTGTTTACGAACAAGATCCGAAAATGCGCCAGATCCGCAGGCGCAATATGGTCAATGCGCAATCTGAACGTATCCTTGGTGATAAAAAATCTTATTGGTACAAAATGCGGAATAACCGTTGCCTCATTCCCACCACAGGCATTTACGAACACCAGAAGGCAACGGGATTTAAAAATAAGATACCGTACCACGTTAGCGAAAAAGGCAGAGCCGGTTTTTATGTGCCCGCGCTTTACCAGGTTAGCCAGGAAGTTGACCACTACACCGGCGAGATATTCTCAGTCCCCTCTTTTACAATGATCACCAGAAGCGCGAATAATGTGATGGCATGGATCCACAATGATGGTGATAATAAGCATCGCATGCCTTTATTTCTTACGCAGGAAATGGAAAAGGCCTGGTTGCAGGCAGATTTGAAGGAGGGTGATATGGACGAGATATTTCATTACTGTATACCGGACGAAGACCTGGAATACCATCCCGTGTTTTCGATACGGGGCGGAAAACCGCATCCTGATGGCCATCTCAAAAATGTTCGATATAACTGGGGAGATAAGCTCCCTGTTTTTGGAAGCGAATCAAAAGCAAATGGTAACGTACAGCCCTCCCTCTTTTCCTAAAGTTCCTTTAGAAGATTCAAATCAATTGCACGGTGGCATGATCTTTTTCACCAAGATAGTATTTCTCTAAGACGGCTAAAAAGACAGGATCGGCCCCGGGTACCAGGGCAAATAATGTCATCGAAGATCGCAGCTTCAAGTCATCAGGCGATCCCATTATGTCCCCGGCATTATCGCCTCTGAGTGCTAATAAAGCTTTGCTGATGGCCACCAATCTCGGCCCGAGAATAGGGTGTGCGAGATAAGCTTTGGCTTCAGGCAGGTCTTTAATCGCATAATGTTTCGCCATGCTGCTGAAACCAAGCCCGTCTATTTGGGGGAAAATATACCACATCCAATGGCTTTTTTTGCGTCCGCTTTTTATTTCCGTAAATGCGGTCGCATAATCACGGAATTGCGCGTCTAAAAAACGTTTCAGGTCAGGATAGTTATCCATTTTTTTTCTTTTTTTGTTCCTAAGTAAAATGCGCCCGGGCCTGTTTCAGCCCCGTCGCAATCGCCTCGCCGTCGTTGCCGGTTGTCTTCAAAACCTCGTTAGCGACCGCCGTCGCCTTATCCCTTATTTTTTAAGGTTGGTTTTTATGAGATGGCGGATAATCTCCGTTGTGCCAGGGCATAATTCCTCCTTTTTACCCTTAACACACGAAAGCTGGTTTTGATTTAAGTACGGTTTGAATAGACGCGGATTGAGCTTCTAACATACGGTGTTTCGTCACCACGTCGCTTCCCGGACGCCTGTTGTTTGATGTTGCCGGGATCGAACATGATAAGCGCCGTCACATCCTTATTGGCACTTGAACGTCAGTATAGGTTCCTGACCGTCCATCACCGCTTTTTTGTCACTTGCTTTTTATCCTCAACAACACTTTTTATACCCGCCTATGCCGTATCTATCTCATTTAACTTTAACCGCAGGTTTTCGTTGATCAGGGCATGCTGTTCAAACTTTCGCTTTAACCCTGCTAAATGCTGACGTTCGAACATACCCATCTTTGGGCTCACATCGTCCAAAAGCCTCATAGCTTCCAAAAGTATTTCTTCAGTCAATTTAATATCCGCCGATGTTTTCATTCATTTTAAACGATAGTCAAAATTATCAAATACATTTTATAATGCTAATTTTTTTAGTATAAATTTGTAAACACAAAACGATTAAACGATGGGATACGAGTTTACAATAACGACAGAAGGCACCGTAATCAGGAATTCGGATACCGGCATTAACGTGGAAGTACGTGAAAAAGTGAAAGCATTGATGCCGGAGCAGACTGCTTATTGTATGGCAACACAATACCGGATTAATGGCGGATTTATTCCTGAAAAGATATTTATGTTCCGCGTTTTGCCCGGCATATCGCTTGAAACTCTTAAGGAGGCGGTCGATTTCTTTTTCAGCGATTTTATTAAAACGCAACTCTACGTGAAGGAGGTACCTCCTGATTCCGCACTTTTCCCCCAGGAAGCGCTCCGGTTATATGGCAACCATGAACAAGCAGTAGATAGCAGAAAGGCTGACACGATTCATGAAAGTGGGACAAAGTAAAGATTGCCGGAACATTTATTGGAAGACCATGCTGCGTTATTGAAACGAACATGGCAGCATATTGCTGACTACGAACGGGACGATAACAATCGCAGCAAAAACATGCTGTACCACTTCAAACACGGTTTATCCCTGGAATTCAAAAAGCAATTTACCGGAAAAAAGTCGACTTCTGATGTTCAAGTCCAAAGGGTCATGGAACCTGTCTGAAGCAGACCTTCTCCCAGGTCGTTTGATAATTATCAACAGTTTTTTATTTATACAACACCTCCAATTATATTCGCAGCATGAAGAAATTCTTTAGTATTTGCCTGATATTGCTGTCAGTGGTTCTGATTTCCTGGGGTTTTAAAGCGCATCGTGTCATAGCGACCATTGCACAAAAGCACCTGACCAGTAATACTGCCTATGTGGTTTCTGCTTATTTGAAAGGCGAAAGCATGGCTGACGTGGCCACCTGGGCTGACGAAAACAAAAACAAAGCAACAACTCCATGGCATTTTCTCAATCTGCCTTTAGGGCTCACCCACGAGGATTTTGTAAAGGCCGTCCAGCAAAGCGATAACAATACATACACCGCTCTCCTTAAAACAGAAGCGACACTAAAAGATAAAACGGTAAATCCGGAACAAAAAAACGAAGCGTTGAAATACCTGATCCATTTGGTCGGAGATGCGCACCAGCCCATGCATATTAGCCGCAAGGAAGATAAAGGTGGTAACACCATACAGGTCCGCTTTGATAACAAGGGAACTAACCTGCATGCCCTATGGGATAGCCGGCTGATTGACCATGAGGGTTTAAGTGAAACAGCGATGATCAAGGCCTACGATCTGGCCACACCTGCGCAAATCCAACAATGGCAGTCAGACAGCCCAATGGAATGGCTATGGGAGAGTTACCAGTTGAGCAGCGAATTATACGCGCAAACAAAAGCTGGCCAGCAGATTGATGAAGCTTATTACCAGCGATCGATCATCATCGTCCGTAAACGCATGGACCAGGCGGCTATACGTCTGGCAGGTGAACTCAATAAACTATTCAATGACGAACAGTTAAAAATCACCAACGTAACTCTCGTACCGCCGCCACCGGTCAGTGCAGGTGTAGCAAGCTTGGTAAAACTGGAAGAAATTAAAAATGCTATAGGGAAAACAATACGCACCGAGGGAAAGGTCTATAGCAGTAAAGATATCGGCAGCATGGTATTGGTCAATCTAGGCGCGGCTTATCCTAACCAGTTACTGACGGTTGTATTAAAAGGCAAAGCTAAAGAACTGGGCACCCAATTGGAGAACAAGAGTATCACGGTAGAAGGCGAGGTAACCAATTATAAAGGAAAACCGCAGATCGTCATCATTGACCCGTTAAAGATCAAATTTTAATGTGATGAATGAGCCGTTTATCATTCCGGTAACTTACCAGGGAACTGTACATGAATTTAAGGCGCGATTTGAACGGTGGGGTTATACCCACCGGATTGCTGTGCTGATTGATGAGGCTACGTTTGTTTTTGAACCCGATGAAGAAGGCGGTTACCGCGCACTGTCAATCAACGCCACAACTGTATCCCTAAATGTCGGATTATTGCAGGCTGTGGCTGAGAAACTTAGGTCGCTAAGCAATTAGCGCATATTATTGATCTGATGTGCTGTCTGCTTTTTCAATCTGCAGATTTCCCAATCGTTTGGCTAGAACATGGAATTTTATTTTCGCAAAAATTGGAGGCACGGATCATGGTCTTTCTTGGTAATAAATGGCCCCGATAACTACCGCCAGTGATTATCTTGCGCGCCCCTATGAATAACCTCACTTTGCTTTTGATGTCAAAATGATCGTCGTTTTCAGGAACGGGACATTGCTGTTCAAAGCCGATGATCATTCCTGTAATAGAAAACCGTTCGTTTTGCTTTTAGTGCTATATCAACAGAAACAATAAGGTTTTCAAATAGTTATAAGGGTATGAACAATTACCCGATCATCATCACCGTAGGTAAAGAAGCGCATCATTTTGAGGTGGGGGAATACGCGCACCACGAAGACGGTAAATGCAAATTCCGCGTTTATGAGAACGGCACTTATGTAGTAAGCTTTACCCCGGATAATCAGGATTTTCTGCATATCTGCCAGAATCCAGGCAGAGTAGATGAAGAGATACTGCATTTACTGGCCGACAAGATCGAAGCGCATTACCCGCATGGTGTAAACGACAATATCAGAAAACTAAAGTTATGAGAAGTATCTGGACAGGCTCGATCGGTTTCGGCCTGGTGAGCATCCCCGTTAAATTATTCTCTGCCGTGCAGGAAAGCAGGCTCGACCTGGACATGCTGGATAGCCGTGATCACGCCCACATTAAATTCCAGCGGGTCAATGAAAACACCAAAAAGGAAGTTCCCTATGATAAGATCGTTAAAGGCTACAAGTATAACGATGATTATGTGATCATCGAAGATGCAGACTTTGAAGCTGCGGCTCCTGAAAAAAGCAAGGTGATCGAAATCGAAAGTTTCGTTGATATTGCTTCTGTCAACCCCATGTACTATGAAACATCGTATTATACCGCTCCTGCTACCAAAAAGAACAAAGCATATGCCTTGTTACTTTCCGCACTCAAGAAATCAGGCAAAGCAGGTCTCGCACGCTTTGTCCTGAGAAGCACCGAAAGTTTGTGCGTCGTACACCCGGTGGAAAACGCCCTCGTAGTAACACGTATCCGTTTCTCCCAGCAAATACGCGAACAGGAGGAGTTAGGGCTGGATGAAAAACTGGACGTAAGTAAAAAAGAACTCGATATGGGCCTGGCACTTATTGACCAGTACACAGAGCCAATTGACCTCTCTAAATACAAAGACGAATACCATGATGAATTATTAAAGATCATTGAACAAAAGGCCAAAGGAAAACGACCGACGATCAAGAAATTAAAACCAAAAGCTGCTAAAGGAGATGACCTATATGATCAGCTGATGAGCAGTCTGAAAGTTAAAAAGGGTGCTTAATATGATGAGCCCTGTCCATATCACTATTCCGCAGGCAGACGGCAGCGACCGTTATGTCGTCATCGAACCGGTCCTGGAAAAACAAGACCCCAAAGGGTTAACCTCTGCCGGTGGATATAAAATCTATCAAAATAATTTTGGCGATGACACCCCGTTCATTACAGCGCCAGTCGAATTCGATACTCCCTCCAACGAACTACCTGACGATATGAACCCGGATTACTTGGGAAAACTTTTGTTTAAAATGGCAGTGTTCAGCATTTTGAAGGCAGGGAACTTAGCCTTGTCGAGCAGGCTTACCTTGCTGTCTTTATCGAGACCTATCAGGATCCGGATATACCCACCCAACTTTAACTAATTTGCCCTGTTATCAGAGGAATTGGTTCTGGCCGTTTACAGTAGAGGCTGAAATCGCAGAGAGGTCAGCCGCTGAAATAAAGATCATTAAGCTCTTCATATGCTTATACAACTAAAAAAATGTGTTTCTAAACAGCTCCTTAAGTGGTTATTTATGCCGTACATAAAAATTCCACCTTTCTGTCTGGCATCAAAAATCGCGGTGTTTAAATTTGTGGGTGATTATGGTACACTGGATGTAACTATTTGCAAATTAGCCGTCTTTTTACATATTTGTATAAATGATAGAGGATCGTTTAATTTCTTTATTTCCAGACATGCACGTGAAGGTTTTGCAGGAAAATGCACGTTTTTCTGTAAGGGGAAGTATTGAAGGTTTGGCGGTTCATTACTTGTTTGAGTCGGTCGGAGAAACTAAAGAAGTTGATCGACAATATATCCAACAGTTTTCCACTTGGCTTATGGGGAATAAGGCATCTAAAGGTTATCTCTTACATACGCATCCTGTAAAGAAAAAAATACGGGATCTGGCTCTCCACGCGGGTATAGAACTTATTCACCAGGATAATTTCTATGCAGAAGATTTCACGATCATTCCAAAAGTACCCATTAAATATTTTCATCCTTCATTACGCACGGCGGAAATCACAGAAAAGGTATATTATAACAATGCGATGGCCTTACAGCCACCAACAAGACTAACTACCCGCTTGAAGGATGTTGGATTGATCTCTTTAGACGGGGGCGCCAGTCAGATGCTACAGAGTGAGTTTATTGTTAATAAGTATTTTGAATTGCAGCCAGATGTTATTGCTTTTGAGAATCTGGATTTAAAGGATGAACGCGTGTTTACTAAAAAAAACAATGCCTGGCTACTTACAGACCTGGTAATCGCTTTTAAATGGCGTAAGCCTGCTTATCTTATTTATCTTAACGCGGCCGATCTCTACCCTTACCGGAACCAATGGAAAAGCAAACCGATGTCACCAGATTTCAGGGTTAAGCAATTGACCTTGCCACCGAAAGAAGAGTGGATTATGATCGGCAACCCCCACAAGATGCCGGTACGAACCAACCTGTTATTAGAAGGAATCTATGAATTACCTGAAAACATGGCCGATTGGATTCCGCAGCACCTGAGTTATAACAATGACGATGATGATGAGCTCGTCTTTTATCGATAAGTTCTTGGAAGAATTTCATAAATAATTTAAAACGTTTTTTCAATATATCTTTCCAATCCTTTTTTCTCCAGGCGGCTTTTCTTGTTTCCATATGCTTGAGTAAAGAACACATGAATATCCACCCATCATGCATAATATTTATTTAAAATTCAATACCACTGATGAATTGTTACCCCAATTTAATAAGTTAACGTACAAAGTTCGTATAATATTTGCTTATTTTTTCGATCTCACCTTCTCCTTTTTGTTTTTTCGGCAGTACCGAAAGCCGAAATAAAGACGCCTGCATCCCCACTTACCTTTACTACTCCGCTTTATATTGCTGTGTGGACTTCCCAACGCTGTCTTATTTCCTCCAATCTTTATTTTCTTGCTCCAAATAAATCTTTCGGTAGTACCGAAACACTCCTGAAAAATCCTTTTTCATTCTCCTGAATTTTGATCCGTCATCAGGGCAATGTCCTGATGAAAACAGCAAGACTGTTACACACGATCATTGACATACAGGGACAAAACATTATCCTGATCCACAGGAAATTTTGCGAAGGTGAGATGGTATCAATAACCGAAAGCGCATTGGCAGACGAAAGTCCGGTTTGTAGAAACCGACGCGGGTAGTCCCGAATAGCTATATACCGGCAGGAATGTCTTTACGGGTTCGTTACCCGCTGCCGGTACCACTGTACTACTCCGACAATCTCTATTTTATCAATCTATTTAATTTATTAATAATTACGACATCAGATTATATGTTAACTGCCAAAGAACTAAAAGAACAGGCCTCGATTGTCGAGCTGTTAGCCAAACTGGGCTATCATCCCGTTCCTAGACATGGACGTGAAAGGATGTACATCAGCATGCTTCGTGATAACGATACAACGCCTTCATTAAGTGTCAATGATGATCTTGGCGTTTGGTTTGACCACGGAACACGTAAGGGTGGAAATATTATCGATTTTGGCCTGGCCTACTGGAAAAACCTAAGTTTCGCGGAAGTTGTTAAAAATATCCAAGAGGTACTTGTTATACAAGCTTCCGAACCCAGAATCTTGCGTCCGCGAAAATCTGTCAGGCCCCCCCATTATATTATTCAGGAAATTAAAGATATTGGTACACATCCTGCAATAACCGGTTATCTCCAATCCCGGGGCATATTAGACGAGGCTAAAGCATACCTCAGTGAAGTGTATTATTATGTTGAAAATAAAGCCGGCGAACGTAAACTTTTCTTTGCTGCCGGCTGGCCGAACGATTTTAATGGATGGGAAGTTCGTAACAAGTATTTTAAAGGATGCCTTGGGAATAAGGCAATTAGTTTTATACCGGGCAATGAGAAAAGCGTCGCTGTTTTTGAAGGCTTCCTGGATTTTCTCAGTTGGAAAAAAGAATACCCGGAACATGATAATAGTGTGATCGTTCTGAATAGTATTACTATGTTACCCGAAGCCGTGGAGCGGGCAAAGAAATTTTCTTCCATCGATCTTTATTTTGACAGGGACAGCGCGGGTTTTGGGGTGACTAAAGCTTTTTGTTTATCACTACCATACGCTACAGACCGCTCCTCTTTATATACCGGATACAAGGACTACAACGACATGGTGAAAGCCCATATGACCTTTTCAAAATTAGCTGCGAATTATTTCTCAGGAACAAGAGTTCCATTTAAAAGATAAGACCATTTTTGGTTAATACCTTACAGTCAAAAATCAACAGCCATTTTCTTCGCCTCCATCACATTTTGTTATCCGGAAATCTGTTTGATTTCCTTACGGCAAGATGTCTTTTTGTTTCACAAAAAATCTCTTGCTCTCCCGAGAGGATTGTCAAAACTCGCAACTCGTTTTTCTGATGACAAAACAAAAGAAATCAATGGGCAGGCCCAAATTGACGGGGAATAAACGGAATAATTTTATCAATGTCCGTTTTACCGATGAAGAATACCTGCAAATTATTGAACTGGAAAAGGTATTGGATCTTTCAAGAACCGATCTGATCCGTTTACGGGTATTATCTGACGCCGGAAGAGTAGTCATTAATGCGCGGGAGCTCATGTCACGCATGGATACCATAGGTGCTGACATGGGCCGGATCGGAAATAATATCAATCAATTGGCTAAACATGCCAATACGCTTAAACTCCAGAATGCCCTTGATCCACTTGTTGTTCGTAAGTTTAACGCCCTTTTTGAAGAATATATCGGCATTCAGCAATTATTGGAGACGGCATTAAGAAAGATCATCAGGGAGTTGGGCAGATGATAAGATCTGACAGCTACGTGGTTATCGGGTTTTCAAGATATGCGGGTAGGCTGTTACACCGATCGCTGTCCTGCAGGTATCAGGTTATACGGCGATAAGGTTATCTATACATTTAAGTATTGTCTTGTCCTGAAATAGGTTTACAGTTTTGAGTGATTTAAATCAACAAAACCATGAAAATTGTAAAGCGCTATTCGGACGATTTCAAGCGTGAAATAGTCGAACTTTATTTAACATCCGATCTCAC